>CAKUKP010000038.1 GCA_934663625.1 uncultured Clostridia bacterium | reverse complement strand
ATGTTGGTGCGAAAGCGGAGGTGCATAAGATCATCGATAATTTGGCCAAACAAGGCTTTGCGGTGATCATCATATCATCCGAACTTCCCGAGGTGATCGGCGCGAGCGATCGGATCATCGTTATGTACGAGGGGCGGATTACCGGCAGATTTGATTCTACCCAACAGGAGATAACGCAGGATTTGCTGATGACCAGCGCATCCGGCATTGTCGCATAGAGCATGATTCAAATGAGAAATTGAGGAGGAAAAAGCAATGAAAAAACTGAGAATGGCGTTGGTTGGAGCGGGTGTAATCGGACATGTGCATGCGCAGTGCCTTGCGGAAAGTCCGTTCATTGATTTTTGTGCAGTTGTTGATATCCGGCCGGATGCGGCAAAGGCGCTGGCGGATCAGTATGGTATAAAATGGTATGATTCCGTTGAAAAGTGTTTGTCGGATGCGCCGGATATTGAAGCATACGATATATGCGTTCAGGAGGATTACCACGTCGCGCCCGCCGTTACCGTGGCAAATGCGGGAAAGCATATTCTGATCGAAAAGCCGATTGCAAAAACAACGCCGGAAGCGCTGGAAATTGTAAATGCGGCAAAGATAAACAATGTTCGGCTGCTGGTTGCCCATCTGCTGCATTACGACGCGCGCTATGCGCAACTGCTTGAAGCCGTAAAGCGTGGCGATCTTGGCGAAATTTCGCATATCTTCGTGCGCAGAGCCAATACGCAGGCTACGGCAAAGCGGCTGGGCGGAAAGGTATCCTATATGTATTACCTCGGCGTACATGATATTGAAATGATGTGCGCCTATGCAAACGGCGGCCGTCCTACGCGGGTTTATGCGCAAACCCCGGATAAGGTTTGCCGAAAATATGGCGATGCGGATGGAATGTTTGGCATTGTTAATTTCGATAATGGCGTGGTGGGCTCGTTTGAAATCGATTGGTCTACGCCGGATCCATCGCCGCGACCGGTGTGGTCGGTTGCACGTGTGGCGGGTACGCTGGGCACCGGCGAGGTGGATGCAGATTTCTATGGACTGACCATCGCCGCGGCAGATGCATACAACAGGGCGGATACAATGCTCAGTCCGGTTTTCAATGGAACAATGCACGGCGATATGCCGATGCAGATTAACCATTTTGCGCAGAGCGTATTGAATAGAACGCCGTTTGAGGTCGATTTGGAAACGCCGGTAGACGCGGTGCGAATCATCGATGCTGCGTTTGAATCCGTAAAAACCGGTCTGCCCGCCGAAATCCGGTATTGACGTATTTTGGAGCTGAATTGCGATGCGGCTGAGCGGAAAACACTATACGCGCGCAGACTATTTGCGGCATGTCGGGCTGGATACGCAGGCTTTTGGAATTCGCGCAATGGAATATCGAACCGGTGATGCAAATCTGGTAAAAACCTTTGAAGTGGATACGGGAGCGGGACTTACCTTTTCTGTAAATGAAAACAAAGGTATGGATATCTTCCGCATGTCCTATAGGGGCGTAAATCTTGGCTTTATTTCCAAGGCGGGGCTGCATAGCCCTTACAATGTAAATCCGGAATCGGATGCATTTCGTTATACGCAGGGCTGTGGAATGCTATATACCGCGGGCGTAAGCAATGTGGGCGCTGCAGGTGCGGATGAAAAGGGTTTGCATTGCGCGCACGGGAATCTGAAAAACAGCGCTGCCGTGAACGTTTGCGCCGCGGGAGAATGGCAGAATGATGAATACGAAATGCTGCTTTCGGGCGAAATGCGGGAGGCAAGCTTTTATGGAAGAAATCTGGTTTCAAAGCGCACGATTCGAACGCGTGCGGGATCGAAATCGATTTTTATGGAGGACTTGATTGAAAATCGGGATTTCGAGGAAGATCAGGTCATGCTTTTGTATCATCTAAATGCGGGTTTTCCGTTTTTGTCAGAGGGTGTGCGATTTTATGCGCCGGTCGATTCCATAAGCGGAGCAACACCCAGGTCTGTTGAAATGCTGGGGGAATACGATGTAGCATCTGCACCCAAGGATGGTAAGGAGGAATACGTTTATACCCTTCAGATGAAAAGCAATGCAAACGGCATGAGCGGATCGGCGTTGTGGAATGATGATTTGCAAATCGGATTGTACATTCGGTTCGATACGCGCGTTTTGAATCGGTTTGTGGAATGGAAATGCATGCGATCGGGCGATTATGCCATGGGCATGCTCGCGGCGAACTGTTATCCGTTCGGCAGGGCATATGCGGCGCAAAACGAAGCATGGACGCGTCTGAAGCCATTTGAAAAAATCAAAACGCATTTGGAAATCGGCGTTCTGGAAGGAACGGATGAATTGAAAGATTTTCAATCGTGGCTTGATTGCCTGTAAGGAAGAACAACGGGGATGCGGAAAACGAAATTTCGTTTTCTACAGCCCCATTGTTATATATGCAATCGCGCGTTAGCCCCAATACTTCCGATCCAGCGTGCGGTATTGCACGGCTTCGGAGATGTGCTCCGGTTGAATCACTTCGCATTCGGCGAGATCGGCGATGGTGCGGGCGACCTTCAATATGCGCGTATAGGCGCGGTTGGACAATTGCAGGCGTTCGCAGGAGAGCAGCAGAATCTTTTTTGCATCGGGGGTCATTTCGCAGGCTTCGTTGATGTTGCGCGCGGAGAGCTGGGCGTTGATGCGGATGCCCGCGGGATCATTTTTATATCTGTCCAGCTGCACTTGGCGGGCACGCGATACGCGCGCGCGAATCATGGCGCTGGTTTCTTCTTCGCCCTTTGCGGAAAGTCCCTCCGGCGGGATGGATTCGACTTCGATGTGCATATCGATTCGATCCAGCAGCGGCCCCGATATGCGGCTTAAATAGCGGCGAATCTGCAATGGCGAGCAATGGCACGGGCGCACGCGGCTGCCCAGATTGCCGCACGGGCAGGGATTCATGGAACAGACCAGCACGAAGTTCGATGGATAGGTGGCCTGTGCGTTGACGCGCGCGATGGTCACAAAGCCGTCCTCCAGCGGCTGGCGCAGCGCTTCCAGCACATCGCGGTGGTATTCGGGAAGTTCATCCAGAAACAGAACGCCGTTGTGTGCCTTGGATATTTCGCCGGGCGTTGCATTTGCGCCGCCGCCCACCAGCGATACATTGCTGGAGGTGTGGTGCGGAGAACGGAACGGACGCTCGGTGAGCAGCCCTGTTTTGGGCAGCGCGCCCGCCACGGAATGAATGCGCGTGGTTTCCAGCGCTTCTTCGAACGTCATGTCCGGCAGAATCGTGGGCATACACCGCGCCATCAGCGTCTTGCCGGAGCCGGGTGCGCCGATCATCAAAACGTTGTGCCCACCCGCGGCGGCGATTTCCAGCGCGCGCTTGGCGCTCTTCTGCCCCTTCACATGACAGAAATCCATATCGGACGTGCGATCCTGCAAAAGCGATTGATAGCTTACGGTTTCGGCGGGAGGGATCTGTTCTTCGCCCGTCAGATGGCGAACTGCCTGCAGAAGCGAACCCGCGCCCAGCAGTTCAATGCCTTCGATGCAGCGCACTTCGGGGATGTTTTCCTCCGGCAGCAGCATCGCGGGGATGCCGCGGCTGCGGGCGTGAATCACCATCGGCAGCGCGCCGCGCACGGGTCGCAGGCTTCCGTCCAGCGAAAGCTCGCCGATCACGCAGATGTTTTTCAGCGCGTCCGGATCGATCTTGCCCGAACAGCCCAGCAGACCCAGCGCGATCGCCAGATCGTAGGCGGGGCCTTCCTTTTTCAAATCGGCGGGCGCGAGATTTACCGTGATGCGCCCGTTCGGGAATTCGAAGCCGCTGTTCTTCAGCGCCGCGCGGACGCGTTCGCGGGATTCCTTTACCGATGCATCGGGCAGACCCACGATTTCAAACATCGGCATTCCGCCGGACAGATTGATTTCCACCTTGACATCAAATCCGTTGATGCCGGTCAGACCGCAGCTTTCAATGCGGGACAGCATAATTTCACCGCCCTCCTCTTTTGAATCAATAGTTGTACCACTTAAACCACCGGAGCAGCCTTGCATAGCTCCGCGAAACCGGCGTGCCGGATTCCAGCGGATAGAAGCCGATGAACATCACCAGCGCCGCCCCGATCAGCGCGTTTCCGATGTATTGCGCAAGATGCGGGCGTTTTGCGCCGATTTCCTGAAGCATCAGCGCGATGCACAGGATGATGAACGGCACGCTGGCGAAGTAATGATAGATGAACGTCGATCTGGGCACCAGCACCCACGGCAAAAACTGCGAAGCGAAGCCGATCAGCACGATCAGATGCGCGCGCTTTGCGCGGCGGCTCCGGGCGGCGTAGATCAGAAGCGCGATCAGCGCGATCAGCCCCGACCACCATACGGCGGGATTGCCCATGCACGAGATCGATGAAATCATTCCGTCCGGCACATAGGCGTTGCCGGAATAATACCACATCGGCCACCAGATAATCGGCCATTGATACCACGGCGAGCGGAAATAATGCGTATCGCCGCCGAGCCCCGCATGATAGGAGAGCATGGACTGCTGAAGGTTGATCACGCGTTCCACGGATTTTTTGGTAAACATCGCGCCGATGTCCGACGCACCCTCGCAGCGCAGCTGCGGATAGTAGGAGAAATAGTAGATCAGCACCGGAATGATCACGAAAAAGCCTACGCAGAACAGGCACGTCCAGACCGCGCGCAGCACGGCGGCCTTTCGATTTTCCGCGCGCATGATTTCCGAAATCAACTTCCAGAACAGCAGTATCGCAAGTCCCACGGAGGCGTACAGCCCGATCCATTTCGTCGCCCACGCGACGCCCATCGTAATGCCGCACAGCCCCAGCGTAATCAGCGACCGCCCGGTGCGCACCTGCCGCCAGTCCATCTGGATATATCGAATCATGAACAGATACATCAGCATGATCCAGAATACTGCGTAGGAATCGATGGTGGCGATGCGCGTCTGCGTAAAGTGCATGCTGTCCAGCGCCATCAGGCACATGGCGAGGAAGGAAAGGCGCACATCCTTCGTCAGCTGCTTCGCCATCAGATACATCAGCGGCACCATCAGAACGCCGATCAGCGCGCCCATGAAGCGCCAGCCGAACGGAGTCATGCCGAACAGATCGATGCCCACGCCCATCAGCACCTTGCCGAGCGGCGGATGCGTCCATTCATAGATGCTCATGCCGTGCTTTAGTTCATACGCCGTGCGGGCGTGGTAGATTTCATCGAAATAGGTGGAATTGAAGTAGCTGGGCGTTTGCGCGACGGTATCCTGTTCATCGATCAGGTTATTGGGATCGGATGCAGTCAGCGCGTCCGCACCGGTGTGATCCGCGATCGATATGCTCAGCAGCTTGCCGTCCGCGTCCCAGAAACCGAATTCCGAAAGCGTAAGCCCCGCGGATTGCGCCGTGATGCGGATGTAGCGCGAGGTTTGCATCGGGAACGATTGATCGAGGGATACGAAATTCATCTGCACATCGTCCGCGCCGCCGCCGGAAGCGATTTCATCCGCGGCGTTCGGCGCAAAATAGATCCAGCGGAAGATTTCGCCCTGATTGTATTTGGCGTAGGCGGGGTTCGTCCAGTGCCGGGCGTCGTTCGAAAGCTCCACGGTGAACGTGGAATCGCAGATGCCGCCGTAATAGATCATGCGATAGGTGTGCACATCGCCCAGATCGAACACGATCGCTTCGTTATCCGCGCTGGCGATCCAGCTGGTCTGCGGCGCGGCGCAGGTGCCGAGGTTCACAAAGGCGATGATCGAATAGACCGCCGTGACCGCCGCCATCAGGATCAGATCGATCCGGCGGATGTGCAGGCGGTGATCTGTGGGCTTCTGCGCTGTGGAGATTTCAAACAGAACGTCGTCAGTTTCTGCGGGCTTTGCGGCTATGATGTGATCGCACGCGCAGATATCCCACGCCGTCCATGCGAGGAACAGCGCGTTGATTACGTTAACGGCGGAAAGCGCGATGTTCAGCCATTGTTCGCTTTCCTGTAAATGTCCTGTGTTCGCCGTACCCATGCCGCCCTGCAATACCAATATCTGGTTCATGGCGGCGACGGCGGTCATTGCCGTAACGGAAATCAGCAGCCTGCGATCGCGGCGCAGCGCATATGCGATCGTCAAGAGCAGCATCGCGGGGAACATGTAGCGCTCGTGAATCTTCGGGCCGAAGCAGAAGATCAGATAGATCAGCAGACCGCCCAGCAGCAGAAGGTTGTCCTTCCGCTTGCCGCGCAGATACAGATAGCCCGCGTACAGATAGGACGCGGCAAACAGCGCCCACGCGATGATCGAAATCGCGCGGTGCGATGCGATCGCCGCCCAGTTCAGATCGAACAGGATGTACAGATTCAGCGCGTTCAGCGTGACGTATTCATAGCTGCCCAGCGTGCCGGAATACAGATCATGGATCCAGACGACGGGGCGCAGAATCGCATCGAAAAAGCCGGTGGCGGTGGATATGCAGCAGATGAACGCGCAGATGTAGATCAGCCCAAGCGCGCATACTACGCCCAGCAGTGCGTTCAGCGTGCGCCTGCAATCCTTTGCGCGGATCAGGTTTACGATGATGGCAAACAGACCGAGCGGCGCGAACAGCATCGCCTGCGGCTTGATCAGCATCGCCGCGGCGAACGCGATCAGCGAAGGAATGTATTTATCCTCCGATGCTTCGATGGCGCAGACGCAGATCAGCAGCGTGAACACCGAATCGATCTGCCCCCACGCGGCGGAATCGATCAGCGCGGCGGGATTCAGAAGGTACAGCGCGGCGATCAGCGCAGCCATCTTTTCGGATACGTTTTTACGCCGTGCGTATTTGAAGATCAGCGCGCCGCCCAGCAGATCGCAGAGGATCGGAATCAGCTTGAGCAGCAGAATGTGCGCGCTGGAATTTACGCCGATGCCGAATAAATGCCGAAGCGCGGATATGCCGCCCAGCAGCATCATGTACAGCGGCGGATAATCGCAGAAATAATCCTTCGAATAGAAATGACCTGCGCCGTTTTCAAACATGCGCTCCGACCACGCGGTGAAGCAATTGATATCGGTGTTGTAGCCGCGCACGCACAGCGCCAGCACGATGCGCAGAATCAGCGCGCCGCCGAACGCGATCAGCAGGATGGAAAACGCGGAGGTATGGCTTTGCAGGATGCGCTGCGATCTGCGCGCGATGGCGAAGATGGCGAGCGCGTACAGGCAGGAGAGCAGCAGAAACGCCTCCGTATTGCGCTTGACGGGCGTTTCCGATGTATCGGCGGTATCGCTGCCGGAATTGCCGGAGGCCGTCTGTTCCTCCAACGATTGCGCGAATACGTTGTCGGGCAGCGCGTCCAGCTTTTCGCAGGTTACATTGTCAAAATAAGCGGCACCCGTATTCGTGGAGCTGTAGCCGCCCACGCGCAGCAGCAGCGCGATTTCGTGCTGATCGGCGGTGGTGCGCACGTACATATCCACATGCTGCCATTCGCCGTTCGTTTCGTATACGTCCTGCGAATAGACGAACGTATTTTCAAAGGACAGCGTGGCGGCGTGTCCGTCCGAACCGCAGCCGGACGCGTTGATATCCGCGGAAAAATGATAATAGCTGTCCGGTTCGACCTTGATCACCTGGCGGAAGCGCGCATCGTTTGCGGAATTGTTGACCACGGCGGCGCAATTGCCGTTCGTTTCGTCCTCCGCAACGTACAGATAGCTGGTTCCTTCATCCTTGATCCATTGATCGCGCGTCCAGCCGACGGGCATGGAATCCGCGTCCAGTTCGGAAAAATCGCCGTTCTGAATCAGATTGGCGGTGCTTTCCTCCGCCGACGCGGTGCAGAATACCGCGATCAGTACCAACATAATGCATAGCAGTTTTTTCATATACAACCTCGAATTGATCACAGCGCGTTCATTTTATTATGCGCCGGGTATTTCAGGGATAATCATATTAAACTTCCATGCGATGCGGGAAAAATCCTCTAATATATATGTCTATTTCTGTAATTTTCTGCGAACAGGAAATGAAGCGGTAGGACGCATTTTTGCGAAAATGCCCGCATGAATCGCCTGAATAATAGATTCGTAATTTACAAATTTTTTCGGAATGTATGGCGGGGATGATCGAAAAAATACGCCAAATGGAAATTGTACGAACGATTATACATATACTTTTAAATACTGGCATACATACATGTGTAAGAAATCATACGTATATGTATGTGCAATTTGTCTATGCTAATTGTTTAAAATGCACATATTTACGTGGCGGTTCATACAGATTTATGCTCAAATGAGATTTCGTACAATCAATTGCTGTTTAACGGTTGCGGGGTTGTTTCTTTTCTGGACGTGATATAAATTCTTTTCAATCACACTAAATTATTCGATCGAACCGAAAGGAGGATCGGCATGAACCAGCTTTCCGAAGCGCTGAATCAACAGGGAATGGCGCATTTCGACGGCGATTTTGAAAAAGCGAAGAAGTTCTTCGCCCTCGCGATTGCCCAGCAGCCCTTTGATGCGAAGTATGGAGAAAAAGGAGCGCGGCGAACATCCGGCGTGGGATGCGAAATGCGAAGCGCTGATCCCCGTCGTGCGCCATGAACTGCCCATCCACGTGCACGCGCACCGCAGCGATGATATCTATACCGCCATGCGCGTCGCCCGCGAATTTGGCATTGAAATTACCGTGATCCATTCCACCGACGGCGTGATCACCGGCAAGGATATGGCGAAGGAGGGCGTATGCGCGATCGTAGGCCCCACGATGTATTCCAGCACCAAGCAGGAAACCGAAAATCTGAGCTTTGAAACGCCCGCTTCGATGGCGGCGGCAGGCGTGAAAATCGCCCTGACCACCGATCACGATGTGATTCCGCTGGAATATCTGCCGATCTGCGCGGCGCTCGCCGTGCGCGAAGGGCTGGATCGCTATGAAGCGCTGAAGGCGATCACGATCAATCCCGCGCAGATCTGCCACATTGATGATCGCGTAGGTTCGATCGAAGTGGGGAAGGACGCGGATATCTGCGTATTCACCGGCGATCCCTTCGATATCATGTCAAAGACGAAGGCGGTCTACATTTCCGGAAAACGCTGCGACTAAGTGAGGAACTGTAATCATGCTGAATATGTATGGTATGCCGATGGGCGAATTTCAGCGATATAAGCTGATCATGCAGCCCGATGAGGCCGATGTGCGCGCGCGCCTTGCGAAAAAGGGCGATGATCCCGATCTGTGGTATGAACTGGGCATGGCGCTCGCCAACCAGAATCGAAACGAAGAAGCCGTAGAAGCGTTTTCGGCGGGCATTCGATTTGCGCCGTTCGATCCGTATCTGCACTTTGCAAGGGGCAGAAAGCTGGCGGCTTCCGGCAAGCTTTGGCCTGCCATCGCGGAGCTTACGCTGGCGAACTGCATCGATAAATCCGATTGGACGTTCATGTATTATCGTGCGACCACCTTCAATCTGTTCGGGCATTATGAAGAATCCTGCCGCGATTTCAAGGCGTGTCTGGATATGGTGCCCGCGGAAGAGGTCTATCCCATGATCCATTGGCTGTACACCACCTATCTGCTGGAATTGAAGGATCCCGCCCGCGCCAGAGCGGCGATCGATCTGGTGAAATACACGGAAAACTATCCGCAGATGGATTACGGCTATCACCGCTGCTATCAGCTGTACGCCGGCCTGGTGGATAAGGAACATTTCGTGGACATTGATGAAATGAAGGAAAAATGCCTGAAGCGCCCCGGACGGATCGAACTTGAACTGAACACCATGTATTACGCGCTCTTTGCCTACTGCGTTGAAACGAAGGATGAAGAGGGCGCGGACAATGCGCTGCGCGCGCTGCTCAAAATACCGGTGGAGGGCGCGTTCGGTTATAAAAAGGGATTGGAATTCGCCAAACAACGCGACATAATTTAAGGAGGACAGGATAATGAATACGGTTGAAAAGAATGAATTTATGCGTGAACACTTGGTCAGCGCGCCGCCCGTAGAGGAAGCGAAGGCGAATCTGGAAGCGGAAAAATCCGAATTGAACTGGTACAATTACGGTCTGGCGCTCAGCCGCGCGCACCGCAATGAAGAAGCGATCGATGTATACAGCAAGGGTCTGGCGATGTATCCGATGTCCGCGCTGCTGCACTTCGGCCGCGGCAGAAAATATATGCATCCCGGCACCTATGATCAGGCGATCGCCGATTTCACCATGGCGATCAAGCTGGAAGAGGATGTAAACATGTTCTGGTATTATCGGGCGGTCACCCACAACGTAAACGGGCGCTTCCATGAAGCGATCGCGGATTTCCGTCAGGCGCTGAAGTACGCCCAGCCCGAAGATTCCTACAGCATGGTGGACTGGATCTTCTCCTGCTATGTGGATCTGGGCGATATGGAAGGCGCGCGGGCGATTCTGGATGAGGTTCCCGACGATCTGGAAGTTCCGGATATGGATTGGGATTACAAGATGCGCGTCCGCCTGTACAAGGGTCTGGTGCGTCCGGAGGATATGATCGATCCCGTGGAAATCCGCAAGCATGTGCCGGATCCGGAGGATGATCTGAAGCTGGATATCGTCACCCTGCGCTTCGGCCTGTATCTGTATTATACCTATAAGGGCGAAACGGAAAAGGCGAACGAAGAAATCGTGAAGATCATCAGCGATCCCTTCGAGGGCGCTTTCGCGGTAGAAAAGGCCAGAATCGTCGCAAAGGAACGCGGTCTGAAGCCCGTAAAATAATCGCATAACAAAACAGGAGGCTGTCCCGGTTTTACGGGCGGCTTCCTGTTTTGTGCGTCAGTATAAATCCGTCGCGTCGAACGCGTTTTGGATGTGGTTGATGCGGTCGGGCGTAAGTTCGATCACGTCGAATCGCACGTTTGCATTTTGCAGATTGTTTTGCTGCATGTACAGCGCGGCGGCGGTGATGATTTTGCGCTGCTTTGCGGCGTTGACCGCCTCGGCGGGCGTGCCGAACTGATTCGTCGTGCGGCGCTTGACTTCGATAAACGCGATCACGCGGCGCTTCTGTGCGATGATATCGATCTCGCCGCGCCCGATGCGCGCGTTGCGATCCAGTATCCTCCAGCCGCGGCGGGAGAGGTATTCGCACGCCGCCGTTTCGCCCTCCGTGCCAAACGCGCGCCTATTCATTTTCATCCGTCCAGAAGGATTTGATAAAACTGCGGCGATGCTCCGGACAGGGGCCGTAGGCGCGCAGCGCGGCGATATGCTCCGCCGTGCCATAGCCCTTGTTCCGCGCGAAGCCGTACATCGGATATTTTTCGTCCAGCGCGATCATGTAACGGTCGCGCGTCACCTTGGCGATGATCGAAGCCGCGCCGATCATGTAGCTCAGCGCGTCGCCGTGAATCAGCGATCTGATCTCGCCCGGCAGGTGCAGTCCCGTGACCGCGTCTACCAGAAAAACGCCGTGGAAATTTGCGCCGCAGGTTTCCATCGCGCGCTTGGTGGCGTTTAGAATGTTGATCCGATCGATCGTCTGGGGATCGATAAAGCAGGTTTCGCAGAAGTCCGCCGCTTCCACCAGCTGATCGTACAGCGCTTCGCGGCGCTTTTCGGAAAGCTTCTTAGAATCATCCACGCCCAGCACCAGCCTGTCGCGGGGGATGGATACGCACGCCGTCACCACGGGCCCCGCCAGCGGACCTCTGCCCACTTCGTCGATGCCCGCGATGCGCGCGCCGCGATCCCACAATTCGTTTTCGATCTGCGTCAGCCGAATCAGCTTTTCCTGCGGCGTTTCCCGATGCTTCTTTTCCATGCTCATTTCCTCTCCGGCGGCAGTTCGATGGAAATCTTGCCGGTTCTGCCCGCGCGGAATTCATCCAGAATCAGCGCGGAAGCGCGGTCGATATCTGGACGGCCGCCCTGCATCAGCCAGCCGCGCCCGCGGCACGCCAGTTCGATCGCCGTTTGAATATCGGGAATATCCGCGTCGGCGGGAATCTTGAACCGATCCGCCACGGCTTGCGGCTTGATCGCGCGCAGGTGCAGAATCAGCTTGCCCGCCAGTTCCTCCGTATCCATGATCTGATCGCGGATCGATCCCAGATACGCCAGCAGATAGGCGCCATCCTGATCATCCATGCGCGGCGGCAGCATGCCGGGGGTGTCCAGAAGCTCCAGATAGGGGCCGATTTTCACCCACTGGTTGGAACGGGTCACGCCGGGGCGATCCGAAGCCTTTGTCACGGCGGAGCCGTACAGGCGGTTGATGAACGTGGATTTGCCTACGTTCGGGATGCCGATCACCATCAGGCGCACCGTCTTGCGCACGCCCCTCGCGGCGGCGCGCTCCACGGCGGGGCGGGTGGCGGCTTCAATACGGGCTAGAATCTCGCGCGTCTTGCCGCCGTTGGAATTGTAGCGCATCGCGTCCAGCCCCTGCGCGCGGAAGGTATCCAGCCAGCGCGCGGTGACCGCATCATCGGCAAGATCGGCCTTGTTCAAAATCAGTATGCGCGCCTTGCCCTGCGTAAGTTTGCCCAGATCGGGATTGCGGGTCGCCATCGGCGCGCGCGCGTCGCAAAGCTCGATCACCGCATCTACCGCGCGCAGCTGATCCTGCAAAAGGCGGCGCGATTTGGCCATGTGGCCGGGGTACCAGTTAATCTTCGGCATAGCTTCATTCCTTTGATGTATTTCTATGTAAAGTATTTCTATGTAAATAAAAACGAGAACCGCACAAGGGTGGTTCTCGATTCCGGCCGGAAAATCAGGTTCTTTCCTTAACCTTGGCTGCTTTGCCGCTGAGGCCGCGCAGATAGTACAGCTTCGCACGACGTACCTTACCGCGACGAACAACCGTAATGCTGTCAACGCGGGGGCTGTGCAGCGGGAACGTGCGCTCTACGCCTACGCCATAGGAAGTGCGGCGAACGGTGAACGTTTCGCGGACGGAACCATTGCGGCGGGCGATCACAACGCCTTCGAACGCCTGAAGACGTTCGCGGGAACCTTCAACAACCTTAACCTGTACGCGCACGGTATCGCCGATTGCGAACGCGGGGATGTTGGCCTTGAGCTGGGCGCTCTCGATGGAACGGATGATCTCATTCATGGGGATTTCCTCCTTCCTCACAAGGACGTTCATAACCGGCCTGCGGCAGAGGACCGTCCGATATAACAGAACTATTATACCAGAATCCCCTATACGATACAAGACATTTTTGTGTTAAACCTGCCACGCGCCGGTGCGGGGGGGATTGTCGGGCACTGCGACCTGTGCGGCGGAAATTGTTTTGAATGATGAACTCGCAATGCGCTAAAAATCCAGCAGATCGGTGATGTGAACGTTCAGCGATTCGCAGAAAATCTTCAAATCTACATCGGTTACGAAGCGTTCGCCGTTTTCTACGCGGCGGATGAAATAATGATCCACATCGTAGCCCAGCAGCTGCATTTTGGCGGCGAGCTTGCGCTGCGAAAGCTTTTGCGCCTTGCGAATTTCCGCGATGCGCGCGCCGCAGAGATTATTGCGCCCGTCCGGCGCTTTGATTTTGAACATGACGTCCTCCTGAAATATGTTGAACAGTATTTACAACATTACGATTATGTGATATAATTTGGAATGAAATGGTGAATACTATTCAACAAATGGAAGAATTGGAAGGGGAAATTTTGATGGACAAGCCGCAGTTAATGGAATATTTGAAGGCTGTGTGCGATGGGGAAGCCGCGCTGTATGCCTGCAATGAAACGTCGGATGCGCTGCGAAGACAGTTGAATGCGATACCGGAAAAATTGCCGAAACCGGCTCCGCCGGCGATGCATTTTAAAAAACCTGAACAGAAAGAGTTAGATTTGGAATATGGAGCAGGCGGGTGGCTAGTCAAAATTGGAGCCGCCGTTGTGGGGGTGGTTGTGCTGTTGCTGATGACTGCAATCAGTCAGTCTGGCTTTGTTGGAATCGGAAGTGGAATTGCTGCATTCTTCATAGCAGTAAGAATTATCAAAAATAATGTGAAATCAACCAATGAGAGAGCTTATTGGAAAAAGTTGAACGCAGCGGAGGAGGCTGCACGACCGCAATATGAAAGCGATAAGCAAAAACACAATCAGGAAATCAAAGCCATCGAATTAAAGGAAGAAAAGAACAAGATCATACGGGAAGAACTGTGGGCTGTAATCACTGAAAATGAGCAGACCGGCGAACGCATCCGGGAGGAATTGAAAAGGCTGTACGATCGAAATATCGTCCATGAGAAATTCCGATCCATGGTTGCGGTAACACAGATTTACGAATACCTTGACGTTGGCGTGTGCAATGTGCTGGAGGGCGCGGACGGCGCATATGCGATGTATTACAACGACATTCGTACCGAGAAGATCTGCAATGGAATTCAGCAATTAAAGACCGCGATGGAAATAGGACTGGGCAAGCTCATGGCGAGCCAGAGCACCATGTGCCAATTGCTTTCGGATACCAATAACAGCATCCGGCAAATGGATACATCGCTGCAGGCAAAAATCGCTGGATTGCAGAGCGATGTCGGTCGTGTTTCCGATGGGGTGTCCAGCCTGCGGGACAGCGTTCTGGACAGCGCGGCTGCGGCGAACAAGCAGCGCGAGGAAATTCGGCGCATACTATCCACGGCGGCGCACAACCAGTATGTGGAGCAGCGCGAAAAGGGCATGAGCACCTGGCTTCTGCGCAATCCGTAATATAGCACCAGAGCGAAGCGCCCGCATCGTCAAACCGGCGATGCGGGCGCTTTATATATTCGGTTTACCCGCGATAAATCGCGCCCTTATTGGATACGGCGATCGTCCATGCCATATCCTGCGCGGTGAGCAGCGCAAAGCGGGGAAGCTGATCTACGGCTTCGGCGCGGTCGATGCGCAATGCCACGCCTTCGCGGTTTAAGTAGAGCACCGCTGCGCCGGATACGCCATCGAGGGCGTTCTCATCGCGCATACCGGGTGCATAGCCCGCTTCAAACGCCTGATACAGATAGCCGATGTGCCGCCGTCCGGAAAAACAGAGCTTTTTTACGGCGGCGCGGTTTTCTTCGGGCACGAAGCGTGCAAACCATGTCTTTGCGTAGGCGGCTTCTTCGAACATATCCAGCCGTTCGGCGTGCACGCCGCGTTCGGCAAGCTTCCGAATCAGATCATCCGCCACATCGAATTTCCGCAGCCTTTCGCGGTCATCCTCAGTCAGATTCGCGCTGGCGAACAGATCGGGGCGGCGTTCGCGGGTGATCTTCAGCGCTTCCTCGCGCCGCCAGGCGCAGATATCGCGATGGTTGCCGCCCAGAAGCACGTCCGGCACGCGCATCCCTTCATATTCCGCGGGGCGCGTGTACTGCGGGTATTCCAGCAGCCCCATCGTAAAGCTTTCATCCGCGCTGGATTCTTCGCTGCCAAGCACGCCGGGAATCAGCCGCGATACCGCGTCGATCGCCACCAGCGCGCCAAGCTCGCCGCCGGTCAGCACATAATCGCCGATGGACAGTTCTTCATCGATGCACGCATCCAGCGCGCGCTGATCCACGCCCTCGTAATGGCCGCACAGAAACAGGAGCGAATCGTATTTCGCATATTCCTCGGCGATCTTCTGCGTAAATACGCGCCCGCGCGGCGACATATAGATTCTGCGCGTATCCGCGTCCGCGTGATCGCGAATCGCGTCCATCACGGGCTGCGGCGTCATCACCATGCCCGCACCGCCGCCGAACGGATAATCATCGGTGTTTTTGTGCTTGTTCTGGGAATATTCGCGGATGTTCACGATTTCCACATCGATATACCCCGCCTGAATCGCGCGGCCCAGAATGCTCTGGTGAATCACGGGCGCGATCATTTCGGGAAACAGCGTAAGGATTTTAATCTTCATCGGAATATACCGCGACCTCCGCCATGCGGGCGCTGTCCAGCAGAATCGTGCCCGCCGCAAGATCCACCCGAACGACCACGCTCTTCAGCGCCGGAACCAGAACTTCGCCGCGCGGACCGTTGAATACGTATACATCGTTGGCACTGGGCTGCAGCACATCGGTGATTTTGCCGATTTCACCGCCGTCCGTCAGAACGCCGCGCAGACCGATCAGATCGCAGATGAACGTGGAATCCTCGTCCAGCTCCACCGCGTGCGCGCGATCGATGTACAGCTTCGTGCCGCGCATTTTTTCCGCGTCGTCGCGCGTTTCAACGCCTTCCATGCGCAGAAAAACGCTGTCCGCGCCCACGGAACGCACCGCGATCTGCACCGGACGATAGGCGTCGTTCTCCAGAACGAACGCCTGCGTAAGATCGTTGAAGCGATCGGGATCGCAGGTGAACGGGCGCAGCTTCAATTCGCCGTGCACGCCCTGCGGCTTTGTAATTTCACCGATTAACAGATAATCCTGCATATTCAATCATCCTCCGGATTGCGTATAGATGCATTATACCCCAGATCGGGATGCGCGGGCAAGGGGGTTGCGAAAAAATGATCACAGTTTAACTGTCCGTTCATTGCAAAACGGGCGGATGATGTTACAATAGAAGCACAGGAAGGGGCATTGTTATGAATGAAATGAAAAAGGCGGTCGTCAGCGTGCTGGGCGCGGATCAGAAGGGCATCATCGCGCGCGTTACCAAGATACTGTATGAGCACGAAGTGAATATTCTGGACATTTCGCAGACCATCACATCCGGTCTGTTCAATATGATCATGGTGACGGATATTACCGGCAGGGACGCGGATTTCGATGCGCTGTCCCGCGAGCTGGATTCGCTGGGCGAGCGGCTGAACATTCAGATTCGCATTCAGCGCTGCGAAATCTTCGACGCCATGCATCATGTATAAGGAGGGATCGCCGTGCTGAACACCTCCGATATTTTAAGTACGCTTCAGATGATCGATTCGCAGAAGCTGGATGTGCGCACGATTACGATGGGCATATCGCTGCTGGAATGCGTAACCGATGATGAACAGAAGCTGTATACCCGCGTGTACGACCGCATTTCAAAACAGGCGGCGCATCTGGTGGAAACCGGCTGCGCGATCGAGCGCGAATACGGCGTGCCGATCGTGCATAAGCGCATATCGGTTACGCCCGCGGCGCTGATCACCGGCGGCGTTGCGCATCCCGAAATCGTGGCGCGCGCGATGGACGCGGCGGCGAAGAACGTCGGCGTGAATTTCATCGGCGGCTATTCCGCGCTGGTACACAAGGCGATGACGGCGGCGGACGAGCGGCTGATTCGATCCATTCCGCAGGCGCTGGCGGAGACCGATCTGGTGTGTTCTTCCATCAATATCGGCTCCACCCGCGCGGGCATCAATATGGATGCGGTGCGCCTGATGGGCGATATCGTAAAGCAGACCGCGGCGGCGACCGAGGATCGCGATGGACTGGGCTGCGCAAAGCTGGTGGTATTCTGCAACGCGGTGGAGGATAATCCCTTCATGGCGGGCGCGTTCCACGGCCCCGGCGAGGGCGATTGCGCCGTCAGCGTGGGCGTAAGCGGGCCTGGCGTTGTAAAGGTGGCGCTGGAAAAGGTGCGCGGCGCGAGTTTGAACGAAGTGGCGGAAACGGTAAAGCGCACGGCGTTTCAGATCACCCGCGTGGGGCAGCTGGTGGCGCTGGAAGCATCGCGCCGGCTGAACGTGCCATTCGGCATCGTGGATCTGTCCCTCGCGCCCACGCCCGCGGTGGGCGACAGCGTGGCGCAGATTCTGGAAGAGATGGGGCTGGAACGCTGCGGAACGCACGGCACTACGGCGGCGCTGGCGCTTTTAAACGATGCGGTAAAGAAGGGCGGCGTGATGGCTTCATCGAATGTGGGCGGGCTTTCCGGCGCGTTCATCCCGCTCAGCGAGGACGCGGGCATGATCGAAGCGGCGGAGGTCGGCGCGCTGTGCATTGAAAAGCTGGAAGCCATGACCTGCGTATGCTCCGTCGGACTGGATATGATCGCCATTCCGGGCGATACGCCCGCCGAAACCATCGCCGCCGTCATCGCGGACGAGGCTGCAATCGGCATGATCAATAACAAAACCACCGCCGTGCGCCTGATCCCCGTTCCCCATAAAAAGGTGGGCGATCATGTGGAATTCGGCGGACTGCTGGGACATGCGCCGGTGATCGCGCTGAACGGCTTTTCCGCGGCGGAATTCATTCATCGCGGCGGCAGAATTCCCGCGCCGCTGCACAGCCTGAAAAATTAAACTGTATTCCCCATTTTTCTGTTGCAAAATGGCGAAAAACGGGTATAATAGAACACAGAAAAACGGATTATCAAATTACTGGAGGATGTTTTCATGGAAATCACGAAGCAGACCACGATGGGCGAAATGCTCACCTACGATCGCGGCATCGCTATGGTGCTGATGCAGGCCGGTATGCATTGCATCGGCTGCCCCTCTTCCATCCACGAATCGCTGGAACAGGCATGCATGGTGCACGGTCTGGATGCGGACGAGGTTCTTGCCAATATTCATAAGTATTTGGCGGATAAGGAAAGTAAGTAAATTCTTGCGGCGGCGCTTGACAGGGGCTGTGCCGCGTGCTAAAATGCAGACAAATCGATTCGAAAGGATAAGTACCATGCAGCGCACGTACAACGCAACTGCATATCTGTTTAGCTATTACTTTTTTGCACCGCAAGCGGGCATGGGTAATGGCCATTTGTGCTGATCCGAATCGGAAACCAAATTCATTTTTTCCGCATACGAAAAAGCCGCCACACCGATGCCGAGCGCACTGGTGCGGCGGCTTTCGAATTGTAAGGACATTATCGTGCGACCCGAATGCGGGAAGTATTCACATGGGAGGTAAAACGGTATGATTGCGGTATTAAAGCAGGGTGCGTCTCCTGAAAGGCGCGATATGCTGATCGACTGGCTGAAGCGGCAGGGACTGGATGTGCATGTATCCCAGGGCGAATTTCAAACCGTGCTGGGACTGATCGGCAATACGGACAGCATCGATATGGATATGCTGCGCAGTTTGGATATTGTGGACAGCGTAACGCGCGTATCCGATCCGTTCAAGGCGGTCAACCGCAAATTCCATCCCGATGATACGGTGGTGGAGATCGGCCCGAATACGAAAATCGGCGGCGGACATTTTCTGATGATCGCGGGGCCGTGCAGCGTGGAAAATACGGATCAGATCATCGGCGTCGCGCAGCGCGTGAAGGCGGCGGGCGCGAATTGCCTGCGCGGCGGCGCGTTCAAACCGCGCACATCGCCCTATGATTTTCAGGGCTTGGGCGGACAGGGCATCGATCTTCTGCTGGAAGCCAGGCGCGCGACCGGACTGCCCATCGTGACCGAAATTATGGATATCCGAACGCTGGAACTGTTTGAAGATGTGGATGTAATTCAGGTGGGCGCGCGCAACACGCAGAACTTTGATCTGCTGAAGGAGCTGGGCAGAACGCGCAAGCCGATTTTGCTCAAGCGCGGTCTTGCGGGCACGATTCGCGAACTGCTGATGTCCGCCGAATACATCATCGCCAGCGGCAATGAAAACGTAATCCTCTGCGAGCGCGGTATTCGCACCTACGAAAGCACCTACACCCGCAATACGCTGGATCTTTCCGCCGTGCCGGTGCTGAAGGAGCTTACGCATCTGCCGGTGATCGTAGACCCCAGCCACGCCACGGGCAGATCGGCGCTGGTGGGTTCGATGGCGCTGGCGGCGACCGCGGCGGGCGCGGACGGGCTGATGATCGAGGTACACAACGATCCGATGCACGCGCTGAGCGACGGCGCGCAATCGCTCACGCCGGATCAGTTCGATGATCTGGCGAAGAAGGTGCGCAGAATTCGGGAGGCGATCGCATGATGCGCGTGGGAATTATCGGTCTGGGGCTGATCGGCGGTTCGATGGCGAAGGCGTACAAGCGGGATCCGCGCGTGCAGGTGTACGGGCTGGATCGCGATCCGGCGATCGTGCAGTTTGCGTGCATCGCACAGGCGATCGACGGCGAACTGACGGATGAAATTCTGAAGGATGTAGACCTTCTGCTGCTGGCCGCGTATCCCGACGGCGTAATCGCGGAGCTTACGCGCTGCGCGCCGATGCTGAAGCGCGATTGCCTGGCGATCGATTTATCCGGCATCAAGGGGCGCGTGTGCGAAGCGGGCTTTGCGATCGCGAAGCAATACGGCTTTACGTTCGTCGGCGGCCATCCGATGGCGGGCACGCAGTATTCCGGATTCAAGTACAGCCGCGAGGATATGTTCGACGGCGCGCCGATGGTGATCGTGCCGCCGGTATTCGATGATATTGAACTGCTGGATCGCGTTCGCACGGCGCTGGTGCCCGCGCGGTTTGGCAAGATTTCGATCATTACCGCGAAGGAGCACGATCGCATCATCGCGTTTACATCGCAGCTGGCGCACGTGGTATCGAACGCCTACGTCAAAAGCCCCACGGCGCGGGACCACAGCGGATTTTCGGCGGGCAGCTATCGCGATCTGACGCGCGTGGCGTGGCTCAATCCCGATATGTGGACGGAGCTGTTCATGCAGAATCGGGAAAACCTGCTGTTTGAGGTGGACGCGATCATCGAATCGCTGAAGCAATATCGGGATACGCTGGCGGACGGCGATGCGCCCAGATTGCGCGCGCTGCTGGACGAGGGGCGTAGAATCAAGGAGGAGGTCGACGGCAAATGAGGCGCGTGCATGTGGATGCATCGAAGGCGTATGATGTGATCATCGATCGCGGCGCAATCGCGCAGGTCGGCAGGTTCGTCGTGTCCATTGGCTGCAAAAAATGTATGCTGGCGTGCGATTCGAACGTGGCGCTGCTGCACATGGATGCGGCGCTGCGTGCGCTGGCGGACGCGGGCGCTGCAGCCGAAACCTTCGTATTTCCCGCGGGCGAGGAATCCAAATGCGTGGATACCTACATTCAATTGATTCGTTTGCTTGCGGAGAAGCGCTTTTCGCGGTCGGATGCGATCATTGCGCTGGGCGGCGGCGTGACCGGCGATTTATCCGGTTTCGCAGCGGCGACCTACATGCGCGGCATTCATCTGATCCAGATTCCCACCACGCTGCTCGCGTGCGTGGATTCTTCCATCGGCGGCAAAACGGCGGTCGATCTGCCGGAGGGCAAAAATCTGCTCGGCGCGTTTTATCAGCCCGATCGGGTGATCTGCGATCCGGATTTGCTTTCCACGCTGCCGGATGCGGCGTTTTCCGATGGCATGGCGGAGGTGATCAAGTACGGCATGATCTCCAATCCTCAACTGTTGGATGCGCTGGCGCGCGAATGCGCGGCGGATCATCTGGAGGAGATCATCGAAACCTGCGTGAAGATGAAGCGCGATATCGTGCAGACGGATGAATTTGACAATGGACAGCGGCAGATGCTGAACTTCGGACACACGTTTGGGCACGCGGTGGAAGCGCTGAGCGATTTTCAGCTGTCGCATGGAAAATGCGTGGCGATCGGCATGGCGATGATCGCGCGCGCGGCGGTAAAACGTGGAATTTGCCCGCAGAATGTATTGGATGATCTGATCGCGCTGCTGGATAAATATCATCTTCCGAATCGCGCGCCCTACGCCGCGGAGGAGATCGCGCGGCGCGCGGGCATGGATAAAAAGGCGCGCGGCGGCACGGTTTCGCTGATCGTGCCCACCGGAATCGGCGAAAGCCGGATTCTGATCGTGAAAACGGATGAACTGATCGAATGGGTAAGGGAGGGAACGGCATGATTGCGCGCATACAGCCCAAACAACTGAATGGAACGATTCGCGCCGTGCCTTCCAAATCGCAGGCGCACCGGATGCTGATCTGCGCCGCGCTGTGCGGCACGCCCGTTCGAATTCACATCGGCGCGACCTCCGAGGATATTGAAGCTACGATCCGCGTGCTGCGCGCGTTCGGCGCGGCGATCGAATGGGATGGCTGCACTGCGCTGGTGCGCGGCGGCAACTGGGCGGCGCGCTGCATGGCGGATTGCGGCGAAAGCGGAAGCACGCTGCGGTTTTTGCTGCCCGTCGCCGGCGCGCTCGGGATTGATGCGGCGTTCGTACTGCGCGGGCGGCTGGGCGCGCGCCCGATTGCGCCGCTGGATCGCGAATTGACGCGCGGCGGCTGCACGGTATCGCGCGGCGCGGATACGATTTCCATATCCGGTTCGCTGCGGGCGGGGGAATACCGCCTGCCCGGCAACGTATCCTCGCAGTACATATCGGGGCTTTTGATGGCGCTGCAAACGCTGGATGCGCAGAGCCGCATCACCATTGAAGGCGCGATGGAATCCGCCGCCTACGTGGATATGACGATAAACGCCCTGCGCGCGTTCGGCGCGGAGGTGTGCAGAACGGAGCAGGGCTTTGCCGTCGCCGGCGGCGGTTATCGCGCCGTGGACAATGTGGAAATCGAGGGCGATTGGTCGAACGCCGCGTTCTGGCTGTGCGCAAATGCGATCGGGGGTTCGGTGCGGGTGGACGGGCTGAACCCTGAATCCGCGCAGGGCGACCGGCGCGCCGTGCAGGAAATCGAAGCCATCTGCGCGGAGAAAATGCATTTTCTGGATGCATCCGGCATTCCCGATCTCGCGCCCGCGCTGGCGGCGCTGGCGGCGGCGCGCGGACAGGGGCTGCGCATTGCGCACGCGGAACGGCTGCGCATGAAGGAATCGGATCGGATCGCATCGATCGTTCGCGCGATCAATGCGCTGGGCGGCTGCGCGCGGGAAACGGAGGATGGGCTGATCATCGAATCGGATCACGGTCTGTCCGGCGGCGCGGTGGATGCGGCGGGCGATCATCGAATCGCGATGATGGCGGCGATCGCGTCGATCGGATGTTCAAATGAAGTGATCGTGCGCGGCGCGGAGGCGGTAAATAAATCCTATCCCGCGTTCTGGCGCGATTTTCAGGCGCTGGGCGGCGATGTGAAGCTGGAGGAGGAACGCGCATGAGCAGCATGGTTTTCGGCAGACTGAAGCTTTCGATCTTCGGGCAATCGCATTCGGCGGGCATCGGCGTGGTGATCGATGGTCTGCCCGCGGGCGAACGGATCGATCCTGCCGAGCTGCAGACATTTTTAAATCGGCGCGCGCCCGGCAGAAACGAATGGAGCACGCGGCGCAGGGAAACGGACGCACCGGAATTCTTATCCGGTCTGGTGAACGGCACAACCTGCGGCGCGCCGCTGTGCGCGGTGATCCGCAACGGTGATGCGCATTCATCGGATTATGATCTGCTGCGCGATGTGCCGCGGCCGGGGCACGCGGATTACGCGGCGCAGGTGCGCTATCGCGGCCATCAGGATGTATCCGGCGGCGGCCATTTTTCGGGAAGGCTCACCGCGCCGCTGTGCATCGCGGGCGGAATTGCCATGCAGATCCTCGCGCGGCGGAATGTGCGAATCGGCGCGCATCTGGTGCGCGTTGGGGATGCGTGCGATGATTGTTATGATCCGATGCTTACCGAAATTCCCGCGCTGTGCGGTGAATTTCCCGCCGTTTCGGAATCGGCGGCGCGGCGGATGCAGGATCAGATTCGCGCGGCGCATGAGGCGGGCGACAGCGTTGGCGGCGTGATCGAATGCGCGGCGGTCGGCGTGCCCGCGGGCGTGGGCGATCCTATGTTCGACGGCATGGAAAACCGGATCGCGCGCGTGCTGTTCGGCGTTCCCGCCGTGAAGGGCGTGGAATTCGGCGCGGGTTTTGCAGTATCGAAAATGCGCGGCAGCGAAAATAATGATTCCTACCGAATGGCGGGCGACGGCGTGCGCATTTGTTCAAACCACGCGGGCGGAATTCTGGGCGGCATTACCACGGGGCTTCCGATCATCGTGCGCGCCGCGGTAAAGCCCACGCCATCCATCGCGCGGGCGCAGGAGAGCGTATCGCTTTCCCGAAAAGAAAATGTTTCGCTGACCGTTCCGGGTCGGCATGATCCCTGCATCGCGCCGCGCGCCGTGCCGTGCGTGGAAGCGGCGGTGGCGATCGCGGTGCTGGACGCAATGTTAGAAAACGAGGTGTAACGGTTATGGAATTATCGGATTATCGCAAGCAAATCGATGAAATTGACGATCAGATCACGAAGCTTTTCCAGCAGCGCATGGATGCGGCGGCGGGCATTGCGCAGGTGAAGCGCGAAAAGAATCTGCCGGTGTACGATCCGGCGCGCGAACGCGAAAAGCTGGGCGAGGTATCCGCGCATGTGCGCGATGATCTCGCGCAGGATGTGCGCACGTTGTACGCCACGCTGTTTGAACTGAGCCGCGCGCATCAGCGGGATTTGAACCGAACGAAATCGCAGCTCGGTGCGGCGGTGCGCGAAGCCATTGAAAATACGCCGCGCCTGTTTCCGGAGGAGGCTGTTGTGGCGTGTCAGGGCGTGGAGGGTGCGTATTCCCAGCGCGCGGCGGTGAAGCTGTTCAAGCGCCCCTCGATTCTGTATTTTAAAACCTTCGAAAGCGTTTTTTCGGCGATCGAAAGCGGGCTGTGCCGCTATGGCGTGCTGCCGATTGAAAACAGCAGCGCGGGATCGGTGAAAAAGGTATATGATCTGATGCTGGGTCACGATTTCAAAATCGTGCGCAGTGTGCGGCTGAAGATCGATCACAGCCTGCTCGCGCTGCCGGGCGTGAAGCGCGAGGATATCCGCGAAATCTTTACCCATGAACAGGCGATCGGCCAGTGCGCGGGCTATCTGGAACGTTTCGGCAAAGATGTGAAGATTACCCGCTGTGAAAACACGGCGCAGGCGGCGCAGATGCTGATGCTGACCGGCAGGCGCGACGCCGCGGCGATCGCATCGGCGGATTGCGCGCAGCTGTACGGGCTGCGCTGTCTGGAGCACGATATTCAGGATCGCGCGAACAATTACACGCGCTTTATCTGTATATCCAAAAATCTGGAAATCTATCCCGGCGCGGATCATACCAGCGTGATGATGACGCTGAAGCATCAGCCCGGCGCGCTGTGCCGCGCGCTTTCGCTGTTCAATATGCTGGGCATCAATCTGACCAAGCTGGAATCCCGCCCGATTCCGGAGCGCGATTTCGAATTCATGTTCTATTTCGATTTGGAAGCATCGGTGTATTCCGCGGAATTTATGCGCATGATCGATTCGCTTTCCGATATTTCGGATGATTTCCGCTATCTGGGCAGCTATGGCGAGGTGATCTAGGTGAAGGCGTATTTACTGGGCGAAAAGCTGGGGCATAGCTTTTCGCCGCAGATTCATCACATGCTGGGCGATTACGCCTATGCGCTGCGGGAGCTTGCGCCGGATCAGCTGGGCGCGTTTCTGCAAAACGGGGATTTCGACGGGCTGAACATCACCATTCCCTACAAGCGCGCGGCGATGGAATATTGCGCGGAGCTTACGGAAATCGCGCGCGGGATCGGCTGTGTAAATACGATTGTGCGCCGAAAGGACGGAACGCTGCTGGGTGATAATACCGATGCCGCGGGCTTTGAAAGCATGCTTCGGCGGCTGAACGTAAATCCAGAAGGCCGGCATGCGCTGGTGCTGGGCAGCGGCGGCGCATCGAAGATGGCGCAATATGTGCTTTCGCGGCACGGCGCTCGCGTCACGGTGATTTCGCGCGGCGGTACGGATAATTATGAAAACATTGCGCGGCACGCGGATGCGTATCTGCTGGTGAACGCCACGCCGGTGGGCATGTATCCGAACAACGGTGAATGCCTTGTGCATCTGGATGCACTGCCCAAGCTTGCGGGCGTGATGGATCTGATCTACAATCCTGCGCGCACGGCGCTGATTCTGCGGGCGATGGATCGCGGTATTCCGGCGATCGACGGGCTGTATATGCTGGTGGAACAGGCGCGCTGTGCGGCGGAGCGGTTTACGAATCAATCCATTCCGGCAGAACGCACGGATCAAATCTATCGCGCGCTGCGGCGGGATATGCAGAACATGATTTTAATCGGAATGCCCGGCAGCGGCAAAACCAGCATCGGGCGTGCGATCGCGAAGCTTACGAACCGCGCGTTTTACGATGCGGATGATTATCTTACGGACATGCTGCATATGCCCGTGCCGGAATATCTGAAAATGCATACGGAAGCGGAATTCAGAAACACCGAAACGTGCGCGCTTTCCGAACTGGGCAAGCTTTCGGGTGCGGTGATCGCCACCGGCGGCGGCTGCGTTACCCAGCGCGATAATTATGATCTGCTTCGCCAGAACGGCAAAATCATCTTCGTGCAGCGCGATATCGCGCTTCTGCCCACCGATGGCAGGCCGCTTTCGCAGGCAGGATCGCTGGATGCGATGTATCAAAAGCGGCTGCCGATGTACCGTGCGTTCGCGGATGCACAGATCGAAAACAATACGACGATAGAAGCGGCGGCGAATCGCGCCGTGGAGGTTTACAATGAAATTGCTGGTGCTTAACGGACCGAATCTGAATATGCTGGGCGTTCGCGAACCGGAAATCTACGGGCGGCAGGATTATGCCGCGCTGGAAGCGCTGGTGCGGGAAACTTGCGCGCGGCTGGGCGTAGATGTGGAAATCTATCAATCGAACCATGAAGGCGCGCTGGTGGATAAGATTCAATCGGCGTATGGGGAAAAGGACGGCATCGTGATCAATCCTGCGGCGTATACGCATACCAGCGTGGCGATATTGGATGCGCTGCACGCGGTGAACCTGCCCGCGGTGGAGGTGCATATTTCCGATGTGTCCGCGCGCGAGGCGTTCCGCCAGATTTCCTATGCAGGCATGGCGTGCGTCAAGACCATCATGGGGCAGGGGCTGGACGGCTATCGCCAAGCGATCGAATTTTTGAAGGAGTACATCGAAAAACAGTAATATCCGACCATAGAAAAAGAGGCTCGCGATCGCGAACCTCTTTGCATTTTCCAAAGCTTATTTCCAGCCGAAATTGATCATGCCGTAAACGAAAACCACGATGATGATCGCGGGAACCACGATCATGAAGATGGGCTTCATCCATGCCTTGACCTTCATGCCCTTGCCGGTGTTGGCTTCGGCGATGAAATTATCCCAGCCCCAGCCGTATTTCTTGCTGACGCAGAATATCGTAAACAGCAGCGAGCCGATGGGCAGCAGGCAGTTGCTCACGCAGAAATCCCACAGATCAAGGA
>CAKUKP010000037.1 GCA_934663625.1 uncultured Clostridia bacterium | reverse complement strand
CTCCGTCCCTCAAGATCGCGTTTACTCTCTCAGAATCTGACTGTTCTTTTTCGATCTCCATCTTCCGATGTCAATCTTGATTTACATTCTTTCACTGTATCGTTTTCAAGGATCGCGCTGCCACATAACCGCTTTTTGACCGCTGTTCTCGCGACAACGTTGATGATTATATCAAACCCCGTTGTGTTTGTCAATACCTTTTTATCACTTTTTTTTCGGTTTAACATCCTTCCACTGTTTTTCGTCATATTTGGAATTTCCTGCCGAACATTACAGTTGCTGATACCAATTTCTACTATTATATATGCGAACTTTCGCGCGCATCTGCGCATTTTTTGTTCGATGGCATTTTTCAGGTGCTGCCGCGCGATTTCGACCCGTTTCCACCGAAACCGCAAAAAATAATGCCGCAGCTTTTCAGCCCGACATTATTTTTGCAGATATTTAAAACAAATCTTCTGTCAGTATTCGCGCAGTACCGGCTGAATTTGCCGTTCCTCAGCGGCAAAGCACGCCGCTTCCGCGATCAGGTCGAAGTGCGCCACACAGGAATTGGGTTTTCCCACGGGATCATCCTGACCAAAGGGCACAAAATAAATGTGTTTCACCGTCAGAAGCCGCGCGATATTCTGCGCGCTCTGCCCCAGCGCATCATTTGTGGAAACCGCAATCAACACGGGCTTTCCGTTTCGCAGATGCGATTTTACCGCCAGCGCGACCGGCGTATCGGTAATTCCGTTCGCGATCTTGGCGAGCGTATTGCCCGTGCAGGGCGCGACAATCAAAAGATCGAACAGCTTTTTGGGGCCGATCGGTTCGACAGATGGAATATCGTGCAGAATATCTTTACCGCAAATGCCGCTGAATATGGAAATCGCTTCCGCCGCAGGATAAAAGCGCGTATCCAGATCGTGCGCGTTGAAGGACATGACCGGCGTTAAATCCGCGCCCAGCGACTTCAGATTTTCCCACGCCTTGAACACCTGCCGGAAAGTACAGAAGGAACCGGTCATCGCGCAGCCGATGCGCAATTTGGACAGATCAGCCATTTTCGCTCGCCTCCCATCGTTCCACCGCGTGCAGCAGCACCTGCGCGGCGCTGACGGGACAATACCTGCCCGGCAGATTCGGTTCGCGGCGCGCGCTGCGGTGAAGCCGCTCCGCCGCTTCCAGATCCACACCATAGGGTGGGCTGGCGAGATCGACGATTTCCACATCCGGCTTCGTGCGCGCAAGCAGGCCTTCATCCAGCACCATGCCGGGCGGCGTGGAAAAGATCAGATCGATCTCCGGCAATACATCGGGCAGCGCCGCCTGCAATACGCCGCGCGCGCCGATTTCATGAATGCGCGAAAGCTTATCCGCACTTTGGGTGGACACGGTAACCTCCGCGCGCAGATCCGTAAGTATCTCGGTCAGCGCCGATCCGATTCTGCCGAATCCGATCACCAGACAGCGCGTTTTCGCCAATGTGCGCCAGCGCGCCAGTTCGAACGCCACCGCTGCTTCCGCCGTGAGATAGGCGTTTTCCTCCAGAAGCCGCTGATCCGACCATAGATTTACATATCGCAGATCGCTTCGGCGCTCCTCCGGAAACTTCGGCCCGCACAGCAGCAGCATAGCGCCGGATGGAATTGCGCGCATCACTTCATCGCACCGATCCATCGGCCAGCGCGACAGGACGCAATCGTAATCCGCAAGCTGCGCAACATCCTGATTCGTACCCTGCTGCAAAAAGCCCTGCGCATCGCGCCCGCCCTCCGCCAGCATCCGCGCCAGATGGGCAAAGCGCACATCGCCCCCGACCACCGCATATTTCATGAGCATCATCCACCTTTCCGTGCAACCATCCTATGCGGAAAGGCGATAAATGTTCACCGGACGGGCAGACGAACGGTAAACCGGCTGCCGTTTGAATCGGATTCCACGCTTACGCTGCCGCCCAGCGCCCGCGCGCCTTCGCGCACGATGGAAAGCCCATAGCCGGTGCTGCCATCGCTCACGCCCACTTCGAAGATGCGGGAAAGCTGATCGCGCGGAATGCCGCAGCCGTGATCAATCACCGCGATTTCGACGAAATCTCCCATCGCATTCAGCTGCACATCTACGCTCTTGCCGCACGGCGTATACCGAAGCGCGTTCGACATCAGGTTTTGCAGCACCCGCACCAGCATATCGGAATCCGTGCGCATGCGAAGTGAAGCCGCGTTCGACGCAAAATTCACGCGCTTTCCGGAGGATTCGGCGTAAATTTCGCACCGGCGGCAGATTCCGCGCACCTCCGATACAACGTCGATGTTCTTCATACCCTCCGGCGAAACAGCCGGTTGATCCTGATCCAGCACATCCGTTACCATGTGCCGAAGCTGCTGCGCGCTGCTGAGCATCATTTGCAGATATTCCGCTGCATGGGAATCCTGCTTCAGTTCCAATTGTAAAAGCTGGGCACAGCTGAAAATCAACTGAATCGGTACTTTCAGATCGTGTACAAGCTTCATCGACCGCATATCCATACAAGCACCCCTTTTCTGACAATATTTATGCAGAAAAGGGGCAACATATGCACATCAATGTTAATTATCCGCCAATGTTTTTAAGCGCGAGGAATATCATCTTATCCGCCTCGTCGGTCTGCTGCGCCGCGGCGGCGACTGCCTTCGCGGCTTCCGCGTTGGAATAGCCCAGCGAAATCAGCGCCGCGATCGCTTCTCCCTCCGCGCCGTTGGCGTTTACCTTCGGCGAAATGGACGCCGCCTGTCCGGTGAGCTGTTCATCATCCACCTTATCCTTCAATTCCAGCACCAGCCGCTGCGCCGTTTTTTTGCCGATGCCCGGCACGCGGGTCAGCGCCGCCGCATCGCCCGTGACCAGCGCGATGGAAAGATCGCGCACGCTGAGCGCGGACAGAATCTGCAGCGCCGTGCGCGATCCGATTCCGGTTACGGAGCGCAGGCGTTCATACATGCGCTTTTCTTCGCGGCTGTAGAAGCCGCAAAGCTCCATCGCATCCTCGCGCACGTTCAAAATGCAGTACAGCTTCATTTTTTCGCCGATCGCGGGCGCCATGGACAGCGTTGCGCCGCTGACCTGCAAAAGATAGCCCACGCCGTTTGCATCCAATACGATGGAATCGGCTTCCTTTTCCGATATGATACCTTCAATATGCGCGTACATTTCTGCGCCTCCTATTTGATTCTGAAAAGCTCCTTGGCGTGCTGGCTGTTGGCGTGGGTAATCGCCGCCGCCAGCGCATCCGCCGCATCATCCGGTCGGGCGATGTGATCCATGTGCAAAAGAAGCTTTACCATGTGCTGCACCTGTTGCTTATCCGCGCCGCCGTAGCCCGTAACCGCCTGCTTGATCTGCATCGGCGTATATTCATAGAGATGATCCGTCTTGCGCACCACCGCCACCAGCGCCACGCCGCGCGCCGCGCTGACCGCCATGCCGGTCGTAATGTTTTTGGAAAAGAAAAGCTCCTCAAACGCCACATCATCCGGCTGATAGATTTCCATCAGCTGCGTTACGCCCTGATCGATCGCCCGAAGCCGCTGCGGCATGGGCTGTCCGGCGGGCGTGGTGATCGCGCCGTACTGAATCAATCGATATTTCCCGCGACCCGATTCGATCACGCCGTACCCCAGCGTGGCAAGCCCCGGATCGATTCCCAATATAATCATGCTGTTTTCCTCCGCGTACCCTGAAATGATACCGAATTATCGCAAAAAAGTCAACACCGGAAAATGAAATGTTTGACAGCCGTGCCGCTGCATGATATATTAAATTGCATAACCCGCACGAGAGGATGCGTTTTTTCATGGATATACAAAAGATATACGCCGCCATCGGCGACGCCACCCCGATGAAAACGGACTGCGGCGCGATCTGCGGCGCGGCGTGCTGCCATACGGACGACGATGGCAAGGGCGGCGTGGCGCTGCTGGCGTGCGAGCGCGAAATTCTACAGGATATTTCCTGGGGCGAAATCTGGTGCGACGCTTTCATGGACGCGCCGATGCTGATGTGCAGCGGCATGTGCGATCGCGATCTGCGCCCGTTCTTATGCAGAATTTTTCCGCTGTGCCCGACAATCTGCAAAAATAACCGCTGGACGGTGCGCATGGATGCGCGGGCGCGCGCGGTATGCCCGCTGGCGGGAAGCGGACTTTCGGGGCTGAATCCCGAATTCGTCCGCGGCGCGGCGCGCGCCGTTCGATTGCTCGCCGAGGATCCCGCGGGCGAAGCATTTTTAATCCGCTGGGCGGCGATTGAAAACGAATTCCGCAAGCCGCTGTGGTAAATGTATATAAAAACTGCACGAATGACATTTTTTGTCATCCGTGCAGTTTTCTATTCATGATCATTCATGATCGTAGCCCAGATCAAACGCCCGCAGGTTCACATCCAGGAATTTTTCCGGAACGGTTTCCCGAATGGTTTCAATCCATTTTTCACGTGCGATTCCGGTATCCCGCGCCAGACGGCCGATCAGCACCACGTTTACCGCCTTGCCGTTGCCCGCCTGATGCGCGAGCGCCAGCGCGTCCATCGCGGTAACATCCGCGCAGGCGCGCAGTTTCGGGACGATATCCTTCGGATATTCCCTCGCGCCGGTGATCACGGGCATGGGATCCATCTGCTGCGTATTGACAATCAGCCGGCCTCCCTTTTTCAGATACGGCAGCGCGCGGTACGCCTCCAGCAGTTCGAACGCCAGAATGATATCCGCCCCGCCCTTTTCGATGATCGGCGAAAACACCTGATCGCCGTATCTTACATAGGTGACCACGCTGCCGCCGCGCTGGGACATGCCGTGTACCTCGGAAACCTTTACATCATAGCCTTCGCCGATGGCGCGATTGCCCAGAATGCGGCTCGCCAGCAGCGTACCCTGTCCGCCCACGCCGACGATCATGACGTTCTTTACGCTCATTTCGCGCTCGCCTCCTTTTCAATCGCGCCGAAGGGACATACGTTCATGCACAGCTCGCAGCCGTTGCACTGATCGGGATCGATGCGCGCCGCGCCGTCCTTCCACGAAATCGCGGGGCAGCCCAGCTTCATGCAGCGCTTGCATTTTTTGCAGCGATCCGAAACCGCGCATTTTCCGCCGTACTTTACATATTTTAGCAGCGCGCACGGGCGCTGGGCGATGATCACCCATACATCGTCGCTCGCGACGGCTTTTTTCACAACCGCTTCAAACGTATCCACATCGAACGGATCCGCAATCGCGACGTGCTCCACGCCGACCGCCTTGGCCAGCAGCGCCAGATCCACCTGTTTGGTCACTTCGCCGCGAATGGTTTTGCCCGTTGCCGGATTATCCTGATGACCGGTCATGCCGGTGATCGAATTATCCAGAATGATGATGGTATTCGAGCCCTTGTTGTACACCGTGTTGATCAGGCCGGTAATGCCGGAATGAATGAACGTGGAATCGCCGATGACGGAAACCAGATGCTTCTGGAACTCTTCCCCGCGCACCTTTGCCATGCCGTGCGCCGCGCTGACCGCCGCGCCCATGCAGATCATGCTGTCCATACAGGAAAGCGGCGCGGCAGCGCCCAGCGTATAGCAGCCGATATCGCCGGAAACGGTAAGCCCCAGCTTTTTCAATACATAAAATGTGCCGCGATGCGGGCAGCCCGGGCACATGACCGGCGGGCGGCCGGGCAGCGCTTCCGCCGGCGCGGCGAACGGCGCGGGATCCGCGCCCAGCACCGCCTTCGCGATCATGGCGGCGGTGTATTCGCCCAGCATCGTAAAGACTTCCTTGCCGATGACGTTCACGCCGATCTTCCGGCAATGATCTTCGATGAAGGGATCCAGTTCTTCAATGACGTATACCCTTTCGCACCCCGCCGCGAAATCGATGATCTTCTGAACGGGCAGCGGATACACCAGTCCCAGCTTCAGATAATTTACCCGATCGCCCAGCGCTTCCCGCGCATACTGATACGCCGCGCCGGATGTGATCACGCCGATCTTCGCACCGTGATCGATGATGCGGTTAAGGTCGGTTTCTTCGGCGAAGGCGCGCAGCTTTTCGGCGCGCTCCTCCACGAATACATGCCGCGGAACGGCGCAGGCGGGCATCATCACATTGCGCGCGACATTTTTCTCATAGGGAATCAGTTCCCGATCCGCGCGATCGTGCAATTCTACAAGGCTCTGCGAATGCGATACGCGCGTGGACAGGCGCACGATCATCGGCACATCGAATTTTTCAGAAAGATCGAACGCCGCGCGGGTATAGGCGAGGCATTCCTCCGAATCCGATGGTTCGACCATCGCCAGCTTGGCGGCGCGGGCGTAATGGCGGGAATCCTGTTCATTCTGGGAAGAATGCATTCCGGGATCATCCGCCACGCAGATCACCATGCCGCCCTTCGCGCCGATGTAGCTGGCAGTAAACACCAGATCCGCCATCACGTTCAGACCGACATGCTTGCAGCAGGTCATGGCGCGCGCGCCGACGATGGACGCGCCGAACGCCGTTTCCGCCGCCACCTTTTCATTGGGCGCCCATTCCACATATACATCCGGATAGGCAACCATGCTTTCCGTAATTTCCGTGCTGGGCGTTCCGGGATAGGAGGAAACGAGCCGAACGCCCGCCTCATACGCGCCCCGCGCGACGGCGGCATTGCCGATCAGCAGCTTTTTCATGGCGGATTCCTTTCTTTTCTCGATCGTATATTGTTCCGTGCGTTACTCCATCACCTGAAGGATCATGCACTTTAAATACTTGGTTTCAATGCTCTGCGGCAGGATCGGATGATCATAGCCCTGTGTGCGGTATTCCACCAGACGAATGCGCTTTTTCGCATCGCGCGCCGCCTGATTGATGATATCCTGAAACATTTCGGTCACGACGTGCTGGCTGCACGAACAGGTTACCAGAAAACCGCCGTCGCGCACCAGCTTCAGGCCGCGCAGGTTGATTTCCTTGTAACCGCGGATCGCACTTTGCAGCGCCGCCTTGTTTTTGGTAAAGGCAGGAGGATCCAGAATCACTACATCGAACTTTTCATTTTTGTCCGTCAATTCATGCAGCAGATCGAAGCAGTTGTGCGCTTCGAAGGTTACGTTGGTCAGCCCGTTGCGGCGCGCATTTTCGCGGGCGACCTCCAGCGCTTCTTCGGAAATATCCACGCCGAGCACGCTCTTTGCACCGAATTTCGCCGCATGCAGCGAAAATGATCCATTGTGGCAGAAGCAATCCAGCACCTTCGCATCCTCGCAGAAGGGCTTCATCGCGGCGCGATTCTGCTTCTGATCCAGGAAGAAGCCGGTTTTCTGTCCGTTCTTCACATCCACGCAGAAAATGATGCCGTTTTCCTTCATTTCCACCAGATCGGGCACTTCGCCGCGAAGCAGGCCCGTGGTCTGTTCCATGCCCTCCAGACGGCGCACCGGCACATCGCTGCGCTCCCAGATGCCGCGCGGCTGCACGATTTCCATCAGCAGATCGGCGATCATATCCTTGATCCGTTCGATGCCCAGCGAGAGCGATTGCAGCACCAGCACATCATTGTATTTATCCACCACAAGGCCGGGCAGAAAATCGCCTTCGGAATAGATCAGGCGGCAGCTGTCCGGATCGCACATCAGCTTGCGGTATTCCCACGCATCGCGAATGCGCTTTGCGAAAAACGCGCGGTCGCACGGTTCATCATTGCGGGTCAATATGCGCAGGGAAATCTGCGAAGTGGGATTGTAAAAGCCGCGGCCGATAAATTTTCCGCGGAAATCCTGTACATCCACGATATCGCCGTTTTCAAACGCGCCATCGACATTTTCAATTTCGGAAGAATAAATCCACGGATGACCGCCGCGAACGCGGGTTTCACGGGTTTTGCGAAGCTGTACCGTTGCCATGCTCTGCCTCCAAATCTGTAATGATTTTAAGTTTATACCACGAATGTAAACTTGTCCATCAAACGCCTTTGTGGTACAATATTATTATTGAACCTTTCGAATCGACATATTTCAGGGGGATGGGCTCCATGCAGGAAAATATGGGCAAGCGCCTGAACAAATTCATCGCCGACAGCGGCTATTGTTCCCGCCGCGAAGCGGATCGATTGATCGAGGAAGGCCGCGTGCAGGTGGACGGGCACACGGGATTGCTGGGTGACCGCGTGCTGGACGGCATGACCGTAATCGTAGACGGTCATCCGCTCTCCGGACGGGGCGAACGCGTGTACATCATTTTAAATAAGCCGCGCGGCATCGTATGCACCGCCGATCCGCGCGAACCGATGAACGTGGTCGATTACATCGCCTATCCGATTCGCATCTTTCCGGTGGGGCGGCTGGATAAGGACAGCGAAGGTCTGCTGCTGCTGACCAGCGACGGCGAAATCGTAAACCGCCTGCTGCGCGCGGCGGGCGGCCATGAAAAGGAATACGAGGTCGAAGTGGATCATCCGCTGACCCGCGAATTCATGGATCATATGATGTGCGGCGTGCCGATTCTGGATACGGTCACGCTGCCCTGCCGCCTGCGCCGCACCGGCAATCGATCGTTCAACCTGATTCTGGTGCAGGGGCTGAACCGCCAGATTCGCCGCATGTGCGAAGCGCTGGGCTACACGGTAACGAAGCTGCGCCGAATCCGCATCAACAATATCCGCATCGGCGATCTGCAGCCCGGCCAGTGGCGCGAGCTGACCAGCGCCGAAGTCACCGTGCTGATGGATTCGATCCGAACATCATCCAATCTGCCTGCGGCGGAGCAGGCTGATTCGAAATAAAGGCTGATTATACATAGTCTACCCATTCCGTGCCCTCCGGCTGCGTATGATGCAGATGCCCGTGATCGGATAAGCCGGGGAAGGAAAGCTGGCGCAGGGCTTCGTATAAGACGATCGCCACGGAATTGGAAAGATTCAGGCTGCGCGCCTCCGCCCGCATGGGGATGCGGATACAGCGATCGTAATTGTGCGCGAGCAGATCTTCATCCAATCCCTTCGTTTCACGGCCGAACACCAGAAAATCCTCATCCGCATACCGCACGCCGCAATGGTCGTGCGGCGCTTTCGTCGTGGCATAATACAGATTCGCGTTCGGGTAGGCGTTTAAAAAATCCTGCCAGCTATCGTGGATTTCCAGCGTCATCATGTGCCAGTAATCCAGCCCCGCGCGCTTTAAATATTTATCGGATAATTCAAAGCCCAGCGGGCGAATCAGATGCAGCTTTGCGCCGGTCGCGGCGCAGGTGCGGGCGATATTGCCCGTATTCTGCGGAATTTCGGGGTTCACAAGCACGATGTGCAGCATTTTCATTCATCTCCCAGCACGTATTGGTTCAATACCAGTCCCACGCCGCCCAGATTGTGATCCGGCGCGATGATGCGCGCCGATTCCTTCACGATGGGTTCGGCGTTGCCCATCGCCACCGGCCAGCCGGCGGCGTTCAGCATCGGCAGATCGTTCGTCTGATCGCCGAACGCCATCACCTGTTCGAGCGCTACCGCATATTTTTCACACAGGAAGCGCACGGCGCTGCCCTTATCGATGCCGGCAGGCATGAATTCGCAGTTCCGGCGCGACGCGCTGGAATTGGATAAATGCATATCGGCGAGCCGGTCGCGAATCTTCTGAAAGCCCGCATCATACGGCGCGCCCATCACCACGAATTTGTAAAAGCCGTCCACCGATTCCGTCCACAACCGTTCGCGGTCGCACACGGTTTCATAGGGATAATCCGCATCGCCCGTAATCCCCGGAATGTGGTGCGCGTATCTGGGACCCAGCGAAGGCCGGATGTGCGGATTGCCCATATAGCATTTGCCGCGCGAATACGCGGTAAAATACATATCGCTTTCCTCCAGCGTGCGCAGAATGCGCTCCGCCTGCGCGCGCGTGAACGTGCGTTCAAACAGCAAAGGGCCGTTCGAACCCGCTTCGATCCGCGTTCCGTTGCATGCCGCCAGAATCGCATCCACGCCCAGATCGTGTGCAAAGCCGCGCATCAGTTCAAAGCTGCGCCCGCTGACCAGCGCCACATAAATTCCCCGCGCGGCGCATTCCTGCAATGCGCGGCAGTTGATTTCGGGAAACTGCTTTTCCGCGTTCATCAGCGTGCCATCGATATCCAGCGCGAGCATCCTAATATCTTTGATTTTCCTATTCTCCGTTGCACTCATTTCAGCTTCCAATCCGGCGCGGGCGCGTAAAACGTCCGCCCTGTATAATCCGCAAGCGGGCTTCCCGCCGGTATTTCCATTCGTTCGCACCACAGGCACAGCCGGTTGACCGTGCCCATGCGCTTGTTGGCTTCTCGATTTCCATATTTGTCGTCGCCCAGAATCGGGCATCCGATATGCGCCATATGCGCGCGCAGCTGATGCGTGCGTCCGGTAACGGGCGATAGCTCCACATTCGAAATTCCGTTATCGAAGGACAATACATTCACGCGCGTAATGATCTCCTTTGATCCATTGACCTTGTGATCGGTGATTCGAACCCGCGCCGCGCCCGCATCCTTGGATAAATAGGCGCACAGCTCCATTTCATCGCGCTTCGGCCTGCCCAGCAGCGCGGCGCGATAGCGCTTCTGAATCGCGTGCTCCTTAAACGCGATGAACGCGCGCTGATATATATCTTCCGTGATCGCCGCCAGCATCACGCCGCCCGTGCCCGCGTCCAGCCGGTGGCACAGCCGCGCCTCCGGATGCACGCGCTGCAATCGCGCTTCCATCGTATCCGCGCCCACGCCGTCCGCATCCGGAAGCGAGGGCAGCCCCTGCGGCTTGATTGCCGCCATCAATCGTCCATCGTCGAACAGCACTTCCGCTTCGGGGCGCAGGTATTGATCGCCTGCGTAAATATCCAGCACATCGCCGCCGCGCACCGGCGCATCCCTGCCGGATTTTTCGCCGTTGATGCGCACATCGCGCTTTTTCAGAATATCGTTGTATATGAATTTCGGCAGCATCGGCCATGCGCGGCGCAGATACCGCCCCAGATTTTCCTGCACGCCCGCCGGTACGATATGCCGAATCATGCTTCCGCCTCCGGCCACGCCAGCATCATTTCCTCCGCGCGCAGGGGCTCGATCCTGCCCTCGGACATATTCGTAAGCCGCGCAAGGAAGCCTTCCTCATCTGTAAATTTCAAAATCAATGTATAGGTGATCACATCGGTGTACGCCTTATCCTCCACGATCACGGGTTCGCCCTTCAGAAAATAATCCATCCGGTTCAGCATCGGATAGGGAATTTCCATCAGATACCGCGCCGTGGGATGCATCACGCCCACGCCGCAGGCGTTGATCGCCGCCGCTGCGCCCTGCGAATAGGCGCGCACCAGCCCGCCCGCGCCCAACAGCACGCCGCCGAAATAGCGTGTGACCACCACGCAGCAGTTCGTAACCCCGCGCGCCTTCATCACTTCGATGATCGGCATTCCCGCCGTGCCGCCGGGTTCGCCATCATCGCTGTAGCGCATCACGCCCATGTTCGCGCCGATGATATAGGCATAGCAATTGTGCGTGGCGTCCTTGTGATCCGCGCGCACGGAAGCCAGAAAGGCGAGCGCCTCCTCCTCCGTTTCGCAGGGACAGCCGTGGCCGATGAACCGCGATTTATTGATGATAAAGCTGTCCTCGTTCTTTTCGATCAGCGTTTTATAGGATATAAGCGCCATGCACAGCCACCTCGTAATCATAATCCAGTTATCATTATAAAAAACAAATGCGCACGCGTCAAGCATGCGCATTTTGAAAAACGCCGATATTTACGATTTCGCCCGTTCGGTCAGCGCGCCGTCATGGATTTCATAGATCGCCGCGATTTCATTATTGGCATAGCAGGTATAGGCATTGAAGCCCTCGTTATAATCGATTCGATCGTAATCAAACGGGATCAGCACTTCATCCTGCACGCTGATAATGCCATATTGGTAGATGTATTCATCGCTGCTTATTTTTCCCGGATTGCGGTTTATCGTGCATTCGCAGGCGATCGCCGTTCCATCGTGCGGATCAAGGAGGGAATAATACTTCGGCTCGATCATCAGCTTTTTCTGCTTCAGATCAAACAGGCCTTCCAGATAAAAATCATTTCCGCTCACGCTGACCACGGCGTATTCGCCGCCGCGGCTGATGCGCACAAAATCGTATTTCGTCGGCACAACCAGATCGCCGTACGCGTCGATCACGCCGTAATACGTGGGAAATCCGGGAATGCCCGCGTATTCGTTTCGCTCCGTCGCATCGATATCCTCCCAGCGCACCTCGGCATAGCCGCCCTCAAACGTCGGCAGATCCAGATAATTCGGCTCGACCAATACTGTTCCGTCCTTCGCCACATAGCCGTAGCGGCCGTGCGCCATATAGATTGCGGTTTCCCCGATTTGATCCGAGGGGAATGTATCGCTATCCTCGCCATAGAAATTGCCGTCCAGATCCATCACGCGGTATTTTCCGTTCGTGATCCGGTATACGATGCGGTCCGCCGTATCCAGACGCGGGCGTTCCTCCTCCGCCAGGCAACCGCCGCCCAGCAGCAGCGCGCAGATCAGGGTAAGTGCAATCAGTTTCGTTTTCATCGTTTCATACCTCCTTTATTTTGCCGCTCCATCATGATATGCGGCGATTCCGCCTTTTCAACCACCGCGCCGTTCCGGATTTCGTAAACCTTCACGATCTGATTATCCATCAGGCAATTGAAAACGCCCTTCTTCGCGCTGAACGTGATCATATCGTATTCCAGCGGGATCAGCACATCCTCCTGCAAATCAATCACGCCGTATTCATAATCGTATTCGCTGCCGCTCGCGCTTTCGTTCACATCCTCCGGATCGCAGTTTAAGGTTGCCTGACCCGCAATCAGGAAATCATCGTTTGCCACCTCAAGGGAAAAATACTTCGGCGCAATCGCCACCCTGCCATCCGTCAGATTAAATAATCCTTCGAGCTTATGGTTCCCACCGGAAACATTGACGATCGCATAATCTACTTTGTCGCCCGTATATATATCATGCACGCTTTCGTATTCCGCCGGAACGATCACATCGCCATAGGCGTTGATCACGCCGTACACTCTGCCAAACATCGGCGTTCCGATGCCTCCGCTGAAATCTCTCGCTTCACCATCGATATCCATCTTGCATACGATGCCATAGCCCTTTTCAAATTCTGGCACATCATAATACTGCGGTTCCACCACAATCGTACCATCATTCGCAACAAAGCCGAATTCGCCGTGCTCCATGTAAAACGCCGCTTCGCCGATCTTTTCCGAAGGGAAAGCCTCCGTATCCTCGCCGACAAATCGGCCTTCAAAATCCATAACGCGGTATTTTCCATCCGAAATGCGGTATACGATGTATTGCGCCGCGTCCAATCGCGGGCGCGCATCCTCCGCCGTGCAAACGCAGGGCAGCAGCATGCAGATGATCAGGATAAGCGCCGTCCATCTTCTGTGCAAAGCGTTCACCTCCGCAATCAATCCTTCTTCTCGATTACAGTGCCGTTTTGGATTTCGTAAATCTTCACGATTTGCTCATCCTTGTAGCAGGTGTAGGCGTTAAAGCCCGTGTTGTATTCAATCCGATCATATTCGAACGGAATCAGCTCTTCGCCCTGCACGCTGACCACGCCGCACCAGCTCTGATATTCGCTGCTGTCCGAGCCGACATCATCCTTCGTTTCTTCCTTCTTTTCCGTAATGCTCGCAATCAGCGTTCCATCGTGCGGTTCATCAAAAATATTGCTGTACTGCGGCTCGATCGCCACCTTGCCCTGCTCCAGATCGAAAAGCCCGTCTTTTGTATTGTTGTCGTTATCCCGCACGCTGATGATGGCGTAATGTCCGTCGCTGGTGACGCGCACGCCGCTATATTCGATCGGCACAACGATATCGCCGTAAGCGTCGATCACGCCCATAATCGTGGGGAACAGGCTTCCGCCGCTCAGATCGTCCATCTTCTCCGCGTCCACATTCTCCTTTTTTACAACGGCAAATCCGTTTGTAAATACCGGCAGTTCCAGATAATCCGGTTCAACCAGAATCGTTCCATCCTTCGCGATGTAGCCGAATCGTCCGTTTTCCATGTACGCCGCGCATTCGCCAAGCTGGTCGGACGGGAAGGCGTCATAATCATCGCCGATGAACTTGCCATCCATATCCAGGATGCGATATTTCCCGTTCGTAATGCGATACACGATGCAGTCCGCCGCATCCAGCCGCGTGCGTTCCGCCTCCGCCATGCAAACGCCGCACAGCAGCAGCGCGCAGATCAGGATAAGTGCAATCAGGCTCTTTTTCATGTCGTCCACCTCCGCATTTTTTTGATTTCACTATATATGACGGCAAAAACAGCCAAAATGTTCAAACAAAATGGGAAGCGAGAAAAAAATCTCACTTCCCATAAAACCATACGATTGTCAAGGATTATTTCACGAAACGATGGTAGCTCTTCTTGCCCTTGCGAACCAGCAGGCCTTCGCCGTCCAGCATTTCCATGGTCACGCGGAAATCGGGATCGGCCACCTTTTCATCGCCGATGTACAAGCCGCCCGCCTGCACGGTTTTGCGCGCTTCGCCGTTGGATTTGCACAGACCCGCCTTTACTACCAGCGCGATCAGGCGGTTATCCGCCGCCAGATCATCCGCGGTGAGCGTCGTGGTGGGCACGCTGCCCGCCAGCGCGCCGCCGCCGAACAGCGCTTCCGCCGCCTGCTGCGCCTTCATCGCTTCCGCTTCGCCGTGTACGTTCTTGGTCACTTCATACGCCAGCACGCGCTTGGCTTCGTTGATCTTGCTGCCCTCCAGCGCGCCCAGACGGCGCACCTCGTCCATCGGCAGGAAGGTCAGCAGACCCAGACATTTTTCAACGTCCGCATCATCCACGTTGCGCCAGTACTGATAAAAATCATAGGGGCTGCACTTTTCGGGATCCAGCCACAGCGCGCCCTTTTCGGTTTTGCCCATCTTGCGGCCGTCGTGGGTCAGCAGCAGCTGGAAGGTCAGCGCGAACGCATCCTTCTGATCCTTGCGGCGAATCAAATCCGCGCCGGAGAGCATATTCGACCACTGATCATCGCCGCCGCACTGCAGCTTTACGCCGTAGCGGTGGTTCAGCTCCAAAAAATCATAGCTCTGCATCAGCATGTAGTTGAACTCCAGGAACGTAAGGCCGCGCTCCAGGCGCTGCTTGTAGCATTCCGCCGTCAGCATACGGTTTACGGAGAACAGCGCGCCCACATCGCGCAGGAAATCGATGTAGTTCAGCGTGCGCAGCCAATCGGCGTTGTTCACGATCACGGCGCAGTTTTCGCGGCTTTCATCGAAATCGAGGAAGTTTTCCATCTGCTTTTTGATGTGCGCTACGTTGTTATCGATATCCTCTACGGTCAATACCTTGCGCAGATCGCTCTTGCCGGAGGGATCGCCGATCATGCCCGTGCCGCCGCCCATCAGCGCGAACGGCTTGTGGCCGGCCTTCTGCAGATGCGCCATCGCCATAATCGGAATGTAATGGCCGATGTGCAGGCTGTCCGCCGTGGGATCGAAGCCGACGTAGAACGGCACCATTTCATTGTCAAACGCCTTGTACAGATCATCTTCAAACGTAATCTGTTTTACAAAGCCGCGTTCCTTCAAAAGATCCAATGCATTCATGTTTCTCGCTCCAAACTGTATTGTATTTAAAATTTATTGTATGCTTATTTCAGCGCCGCAGCCAGCCGGTGCATGCCCTCGCAAATCGCTTCAGGTTCGCACATCGAAAAATTCAGCCGCAGCGTATTTGCATGTTCGCCGTCCGCATAGAAATGCGTTCCGGGCACGTAGGCAACGCCCTTTTCAACCGCGCCCGCCAGCAGCGCCTGCGCATCCATGCCCTCCGGCAGCGCCGCCCAGATGAACAATCCGCCCTGCGGCAGCGTGTGCCGCGTGCCCGCCGGAAGCGCGGAAAAACCATCCAGCATCGCGTCCAGCTGCTTTCTGTACAGATCGCAGATGCGCGTCAAATGTTTGGGCAGCCGCTCCTCCTCCAGATACAGGCTGACGATCGCCTGCGTCAGCAGCGGGGAATGCACATCGGTGGATTGCTTGCCGATCACCATCTTGCGCAGCAGCTTTTCATTCGGCACCGCCGCCGCGCCCACGCGCAGACCGGGCGAAATGTACTTGGAAAAGCTGGAAAGATACACCACCCAATCCTCTTCATCGAATGATGAAATCGAGGGTAGCGGATCGCCCGCATAGCGCAGATCGCGATAGGGATCATCCTCCGCGATCACGAAGCCGTACCGCGCCGCCATCTGCGCGAGCGCGCGCCTGCGCTCCAGTGAAAGCGTGCGTCCGGTGGGATTCTGGAAGGTGGGAATGATGTACATCAGCTTCGGGCGATACTGCTTCACCAGCGCCTCCACCCGATCCACGATCACGCCTTCTTCATCCATCGGCATATCAATCAGCTTCGCGCCGTAGATGCGCAGCGCCTGAATCGCGCCCAGAAAGGTGGGGCTTTCGATCAAAACCACATCGCCGGGGTTGATCAGCGCCTTCAGAAGCAGATCAAACGCCTGCGATGAACCCTGCACCGGCAGAATATTTCCCGCTGTGCAGCGTACCTGCGCCGTTTCGGACAGGTATTTCGCGGTTTGCTCGCGCAGCGCGGGCAAGCCTTCCGTTCCGCCGTATTGCAGAATCGAAGCACCGTAGCGATCGATCGCCCGACAGGACAATTCCCGCGCCACATCCGGCTCCAGCGCCCGCATGGACGGGTTCCCGCCCGCGAATGAAATCATGCCTTGCCTGCCCAGCAGCTTGAATATATCTCGGATCGCGCTTCCGCTTACGGAACGTATGCCGTCCGAGAACAGGTCCTCGGAAAAACGCATCCGCCACTCCCCCCTTTACATAGGTACACCCCTATTCTTCTGACAACGATACCACACAAATTCGCGTCCGTCAAGCGATTTTCGCAGAAACAGAAAAAGGGCCACGAAAGATTACATTTGCAATCCCTCGCAACCCTTTTTTCCGCGCGTATTAACCGCGCACGCAGTCCGCCTGCGATACAAATCCCAATATCGTTCCGTTGGCGTTGGTCACCAGCAGCAACCCGTGGCTCACGCCGCGCACATAGATGCGCGTGCCCGCCGCCAGCTTGGCGCGATAGGATACGCGGCGGCTGTAGGATTCGCGCGTGATGAACAGAATGCCGGTGTCGCGCACGGTGTAGCCGGAGATCGCATCATCGAACATGATGTTCTTCATTTCCGCATAGCCGGTATTTCCACGATAGGAAATATACGCCCATTCGCCGCTGATGGCGTGTACGCTGAAGGAAGTGCCCTGCGGAAGGCTGCCCGCCGGCACGGCTGCGGAGCTCGGCGATAGATATACGTCCATCGAGGAGGTAAGCACCTTCGCGGAATAGGTCGCCGCCAGCGCCGCCTGTCCGGCAAGCGCGATCATCAGCGCCGCCAACACCGCAAGGCAAATCTTTCGCATGTAATTCTGCATCGTCGAACATCTCCCACATTGCAACAAAGTGTATCTATTTTAGTACGCGATCGGGCGCATGTCAATTGCGGTTGCCTTTCAATATTGTTGCAAAGTTCATTCACTTGTTTCAAAATCATGAATCTCCGCAAACAGCGGTTCCACGCCGAGCGACGGAAGGAAAACATGCAGAAAATCATCCGTGCGCATGGCGATCGTCCGCGTATTATCGCAGGGATGAAACGCGATCCGTTCGCATTCTGTAAGCCCGCGATCCAGAATCAGCCGCACCACATGTTCCGCATCGAAGATCAGCCCCATCGGGCTGACCGCGCCGGGATATACGCGCAGATATCGTTCCAGATATTCCGCGCCCGCAAAGCTCAGGCGGGATGAATTCACCTGTTTGGAAATATCCGCCGTGTGAAAACGCGCGTTCGGGCGCACGATGCACAGATAGAAATGCTTCTGATTCTTCGTGCACAGGAAATAATTCTTCGCCGTGACCGCGTTCAGCTTCCGGTCGATCGGCGCGCAGTCCGCGATGGTCTGCACCGCCGGATGCCGCGCGCTTTCGTATGCGATCCCGATCGAATTCAAATAGGCGTACACCTGTTCAGCTGCGTTCATCAAAGTCTGCGCAGATCCTTTCCGGTAAGCTGTATCGTTGCGCCGCGGCTGCGATCGAACATACGGGACATCACGCGTTCGCCGTACCGCTCCTGCACCTGCATCGGCGATAGATTCGTAGCGATCACCGTATGGCGGTTCATCGCCATGCGTTCGTTCAGCAGCGTAAACAGATATTCCACCGTGATGTTGCGCATCAGCGGTTCCGTTCCCAGATCATCGATCAACAGAAGCGGCACGTTCAGAAGCTGTTCAAAGCTCATATCCTCCGCCGATCCATCCATGTGCTGCCTACGCATGATTTCAAACATGCGGAACGCGGTAAGCCGCACCGCCGCCGCGCCGCGCCGCACCGCCCGTTCATAGATGCAGTTCAGCAAAAATGTCTTGCCCAGCCCTCCGCTGCCGGTCAGCACCAGATTGGCAAAATCGGTGTGCGGGAATGTATCGGCGTATTTTTCACATGTTCTGCGCACCGCCGCCATCTGTGCGCGCTGTCCGCCGTCCTCCGGGAAGCGCGAAAGATCGAACTTTTCAAAGCATTGCTGATCCGTGCCCGCCATGGTGCCATCCTCATATTGCATCGCGCGGAGCCGCGCTTCAAAGCAATCGCAGAATCGGGAAGGCGCATCACCCACCATGCCGGTATCGCGGCACGCGGCGCAATCATAGCGCATTTGCAGATAATCCTCCGGAAGCCCCGCGCGCGCAAGGCGGCGGCGAATCTCCTGATTGTTAAACCGCCCGCGCGCTTTCATCTGCTCCGCAGCGGCGCGCTTCTGTTCGGGATCGCCCTCCGCCATCACGCGGCGCAGCGTAGAAAGCGCCAGATCACGGTTTTCCGCGCGCAGGCGCGTAATTTCGGGGTCGATCCGCGCGGCTTCCTCCACGCGCGCGTCCAGTTCCGCCTCGTGGCGCAGCCGAAGCTGCTGATACTGTGCCTGCAAATCGCGTATCATATCCGCTCTGGTCATTTCTGCGTATCCTCCATTGGATTATCGCGCGTCGGATCGTAGAAGAAATCCGGCCCGAAATCCGCCTCGGTATAGGTGTGCTGCTGATAATTATGTACGTTCTGCGCGGGCGCGTATTTCTGCGCGCCGCGGCGTTCATGCTCGGCGCGGGCAGTAGAAACATCGCGCACGCCGGATTTTTCCCATTCGGAAACCAGTTTGCCGATGTAGATCATCGGATTGCGCGTTCCCGCCGCCAGCTCCGCCGCGTATTGAATCAGCTCCGGCGCGGCGGTTCGCTTCCAGCCCTCGTACCGTGCGATATCATCCATGTTCGGTCTGCGGGTAAGGCCGGTGCGCTCCAGTATGCCGCGCACCTCCGCGGTGGTTTTCTGCATATCTGCGATGTATTTTTCCGCATCGCTCCGGCTATGCACGCCCATTTCGCTCCATTTTCCGATCATCCATTCCAGATCATCGAACGTGCGCTTGCCGCGCCGCCCGCACTGCGCCGCCGCCAGCGCGATCGTATCCGGTTCCGCGCCGCCCGCGATCAGCGCATCGTACCTTTGCAGCTGCTCCGGCGTGGGCTGGGCGTTCGGCACGCCCATTTCGCGCAGAAGCTGCTGAACCGCCTTGAAATATCGATCCGCGCCGTTTTCCACGCGCTTTTTCAAAATCGCATCCAGATAACCGATCGACGGCTGACGGGATTTCGTGGTTTCTTCGCAGGCGGCGATCACGGTCTGTTCGGTCAATTTCCAATCGTTTACCCAGCGGCGCACGCATGCGCGCTCCTCCTCGGTGGGCGCGCGGCGAATGCCCAGCCGTTCCAGCACGCGCCTGCACAAACCTTCCACGATTTCATGATCCGCAATGGCGGTCTGCACCTGTTCCAGCGTTTTCACGCCGCACTCCGCCCATTCGATCGCCTGTTTGTCCGCGCGTTTGAACACGCTCGCGGGCTTTTTTCCGCCCGGCAGGCTCTTTTCATATTCCAGCAAACACAGCGCCGCTTCCTGCGTAAAGCCCAGCACGTTCAGCCAGTCGTTGGCGATTTTGTATTGCTTCGGAGCCAGCAGATCATTCGCGCCGAAGATCGCCTGCAGCGATGAATTGTATTCGCGATAGGTATAATAATCCCGGTCCGCGCCAACGCCTTCGCACAGGCCGGAGCGCAGCGGCAGCAGCGCATACGTGGGCGGACGATCGCTGATGCGCTCCGCCAGCCCCTGCTGTTCCCAATACGCCATTGCGGTAAACACCTGATCTTCATCCATGCGCAGCGCGCGCGCCATATCTTCCAGACTTTCGCCCAGCTCCGGATGCGTACACAGCATCCGCGCATACAGATATACGCGCAGAAAACCATCCGGCGCCGTGGGCAGATACTCCAGCAAAAACATATTTTCGATGGGCGTGGAATCATACATCGCGCCATCTCTGGAAAACGCGCAAAAAGCCATAAGCATACCTCTCCATTATCGGTGTAATTATCATATCATAAAACGACAAAAAATACAATAATCACAGGCTTTGCGAATTTCCATACTTTAAAGGGTCATTTCCCGAAACCGGAAAATGACCCTCCCCCGTGCGGCCGCACAGTTTTTTATTCAATTCGCGCCGAAGCCCAGCGAAATGCGCATCGCCTGACTGACCTGATCCATCACCTCCGGCCGCAGCGAACCGATCCGTTCGCGCAGCCTGCGCTTATCCAGCGTGCGAATCTGTTCCGCCAGCACCACGCTGTCCCGTTGAAGTCCGGTATCGCCCGCATCGATGGGCACATGCGTGGGCAGGCGCGATTTATTCAATCTGCCCGTTACCGCCAGCACGATCACCGTAGGGCTGTATCGGTTTCCAACATCGTTCTGTACGATCAGCACGGGACGAATGCCGCCCTGTTCCGATCCGACCACCGGATCCAGACAGGCGGAATACAAATCGCCGCGCTGTATCATCGGATCACGCTCCATATAGATGGTCTGATGCATTCTATGCCGATCCGGCGCATCATGTGTATTTCCGCGCACATCCATGCTACATCACCAACCTGCCGTTATCTTCATTCAAAACGCGCATCAGATCGCGCTCCACGCCGGTGCGCGCGTCGATATAGGACAAAAACTGATCCTCGCCATCCGTGGCGGATATTTCATAGCACAGGTATTCCTTTTTGTTCTTCGGGATCACGCACAATCTGGCGGATTCGGCGGTCAGGCGGCTGCCGACGCGCTCCATCGCCTGCTGGGCGTTCAGCGCAATATCGCCGATCGCACGCGCCCGATGATTTTTCAGATAGCCCTTCGCATCCGCGCCGATTACGCGCCCATCGCGCATCGAAAGCTGCAGCTTCACCAGATCGGGATACAATATCGTATCGCCCTCCATCGCGGCGAAGTTTACCGTCAGCACGCCGCCGAAGGCGCTGTAATAGCTCATGTGCATATTGCCATAGCCGCGCGAGATCAAAAATGCGCGCGCCGTATTCAAAAGCGTTTCCGTATCTACCGATTCTTCATCGAACGTGTTTTCCGGCATCAGATACAGGATCTGCCCGCCGCGCTTCGTCACAATCGCGGAAATCGTATAATCGCCGCTGCGCACCGAAAATTCGTATGCGTCCACTTCGGGATGGCTTTCGCCCTGATAGGCGACGCGATCCACATCGATATAGGATTTCAGGCTTTCCTCCGCCTGATGCACGGTAAATTCATCCATGCCGGACAAATATTCATATTCGCCGGACGTTTCGCCATCGGAAAACGGCCCATCGTACAGGAGCACCGGATAATCGCTCGCTACGGAGGAAAGCGGATGCAGCGAATCCGCCTGCTCCGGCGCGAAGCTGTCCGCATCGAACGCCGCCTGCCCGTTTTCAAAACGCGAAAGCAGCCCGCCGATGGACAGCGAAAACTGCGCCGCCGAATCGGAAAGCTCGGATAACGTGGCGTAATCGCGCGCCGATATGCCCGTACCCTCCGCCGCCTTCTGCGAAAGCGTATCTACGAAATCCTCCAACTGGTTGATAAACTTGATCGTAGCGGAGATGGTTTCCTGCCCCACCGGCAGCAGCGCCAGATCGCTGGAAACGCCCTGCGCATCGCGGCTGATGCGCGCAATCAACGCCTGCTGCTGCGCCTGATCGCCCGCCACCAGCAGCTTTCGGCAATTGGACGATATGCCCTCCATCAGTTCGCAGGTTTCATAAAACGCCTTCTGGTACATCGCGCTGATCTGCGCGTTCGCCCGATTCAGCTGTTCCGAACGGGCGATGCTCACCGCCGCGAACGCAGCCGCGAGCGCCGCCAGCGCGGCGATGGCGGTCTTGATCCGCCTTCCCTGTTTATCCGTCATGCGCGCCACCTCAAATCGCAAAGGAATGATTTCCGATCACCGTCTGCACCGTGCGCGAAAAGATCCAGCTATCCTTGGCGGTCTTGGCGTTGTAATAGTACAGACAGCCGCCGGTGGGATCCCAGCCGTTCAGCGCGTCCAGCGCCGCGCGGATGCAGGATGCATCGGGCGTGGCATTGATCGATCCATTGCTGACGCAGGAAAACGCGCCGGATTGATAGATCACGCCGGACACCGTATTGGGAAAGGACGCGCTGGATACGCGGTTTAGAACCACCGCCGCCACCGCCACCTGTCCCTTATAGGTTTCCCCGCGCGCCTCGGCGTACACCAGCTTGGAAAGCAGCCGGTGATCGCTGGATACATAGCTGGTCGACGAGGACGCTGCCTTAGACGAACTGGAAGCGCCGCTCAGCGTAACGCCCAGCGCCGCCGCGGTCTTTGCGCCCACGCGCCCGTCCGCGGTCAGCCCGTTCTTCTTCTGAAACCAGATCACCGCATCGCGCGTCTTTTCGCCGTATCTGCCGTCCGCCTCTCCGGAAAGATAGCCGTAGCGAATCAGGCGCTGCTGCACCTTTTTTACATCGCTCCCGCTGGAACCTACCTCCAACACCTGCGCCGCCAGCGCCGTAGAAACCACCAGTGCCAGCGCGAACGCAATACAGATCATCCGTTTCATGCCGCGCCTCCAATCCGCTTGCTCAGCCATGCCCATACCTCCGAATAGCAGGGCAGATCATCGCCCGCGTAATCATCCTCATCCAGCACGCACAGCGATGGATACAATACGCAGAACCAGTTGTGCCCCGCCCCTTCGCCGATGGTGATCCGCAGCGCGCGGTATTCTCCGGCGGGCAGGTGGATTTTCCCGTATACGCGATCCGGAAATGAAAATACCCCGATCTCCGCCGAAACCGCATCCATGCAGCCCAGCTCCGCCGCCCGCGTTCGGCACGCTTCTTCAAACGCGCCCCGACGGGCGGCAATTCGCATGTAAGCATCATCCGCGTTCTGCGCGTCCCCCGCGCACGCCTGCGCGCCCCGCACGCATACGTCCCGCAGCGCCAGCTTGATATTCTGCGCCGCTTCGGAATCATCCCGCGCCACCACCTGCAGACGCACGCAATCGTATATATCCTCCGCCTGCGCCACGCCCAGCAGCAAAACGATCAGCAGCCCCAGGCAAAAGCATCTTTTCATATCCGTTTTCCTCCACGAATGTCTTTCTCTGTCAGTATCGCCCCGCCTTCCCCAAAATATACAAAAAACCGGTGCGCCATATCCGACGTACCGGCAAATCATTCGATTATTGTTTTATCCTTCCACCGCCAGCAGATACATCGCCGCGGCGGCGGCGCCGCTCATTTCGGAAAGCTTGCGCTCATTGCCCGCGGCAAACGCTTCGTCCGCCCGCAGCGCGCGGTACAGATAGCGCATCTGCGTGCGCCCGTCGGCGCGCATCGCCTCGGCAAAGCCGCGATCCGAAGTATCCACCTCATCGCCGCTCCGCACGAAGGTCAATATCCGGTCGGTAAGCTGATCCATATCGTAGATCGCATCCTCGCGGAAGCACATGATCTGCGCGCACAGCTCCAGCCCGCGCAGCAGCATTTCCTTCCAGCTGAGCATACGCAGCGGCGTTTCCGAACCCAGCGCGGAAATCAGCGCCGCATCGCCGTTGCGCCGCACCGCGCCCGCTTCGAACGCGCCAATGCGCGCGGCATACCGCCTGGCCGCATCCGCGATCTGCAAATCGTTCACGCGCGCGAACGTATAGCGAATTCCATCAAACCGGTCATACGCCTTCATCGCATCATAATAGCCCATCATGCGGCTTCTGCGCAGGCGCGCGGGATTGAAATCCAGAAAATTGCCCAGCTCGTGCAGCGGATGAATCAATTTCAGAAACGGCATCCGCGTAAATTCGGGGTGCGTAGGCTGCGGATGGATGTCCACGGCGATGATCTCCTCCGCGCCGTCCGCCAGCGCCATGCCGATGGGCATATTATCGCTGTAGCCGCCGTCGATGTAGCGTTCATCATCGATTACGCACATCGGAAACACCGGAAAGCACGAAGCCGAAGCCAGCACATATTCCGCCAATCTGCCCTGCGGAATATCCGCAAGGCGCACATCGCGCCCCGTGAGCGATGGAACGCGCGTAAGCATCATGCCCAGCGCCTTGCCCGACGCGCGAATCTTGCTCTCATCGATGTTATTGTGCAAAAGCTCCATCAGCGGGCCCACGTCCATACGGAAATTCTTCGCGTTCTCCAGCAGAAACGGCACGATATCGCGCTTCCGCGAAATCATATGATCCACGGAAAAATCCTCCTCGTCCACCGCGCCCAGCACCTGCTTTAACGTAATCGTATCCCACAGGCGCACCGCCTGATCCAAATCGCCCTGCGCCGTCAGCGCGGCGTTGATCGCGCCGATGGATGTGCCGTATGCGCCGTCCAGCCGAATGCCCAGTTCATCGATCGCCTGCCACGCGCCGCATTCATACGCGCCGCGCGATCCGCCGCCGGAATACACGATTGCCCGCTTCATTGATCATTCCTCCAAGCATACTTTGTATGTTCGTATGTATTATAACATGATCGCGCCAGTTTGCAAATATGAATCGCCTGCCATTTGCAGACAGGCGAACAGATGCGAATGTTACGAACAATTATTAATCTCTTCGTGCTAAGAAAAGCATTGCAACCTTATGATTTGAACTGAACGGCTTATGATTTGCGCATTCTGATATTCAAATCACCATCGATATACTGCATCTGATCCAGAAAAACCACGGAGTATTTGAAATCATCCATTACCGTTAATGCATCATCCATAGATGGATCAAAAGTTGGATGCTCAATATCTTTAAACGCGAAAAACATAAACTCGCTACATTCGGGTACATCTGCACCATTCACCGTCGTATACTTCCATGTTGTATCATCCGCATGATCATAAATGGTTTGCAGATATTCTTCCTTTATTCTCGCAACGACAATGCCTTCCCGTGTTGGTTGAACAAAGAAATATCGATCTCTGGAAATGACGGTTTGCTCGCCATTTTCTAAATTCAGTACTGTCATTTCGCGGTTTGCTTCATTCCAATAGTACAGCTGATGATCCAGTACCACATAATCAAAGCAACGATATGGATACATCCAGTCAATGTATGGATCAAGCACGCACTTTGCACGAACTTCCCCCGTATAGATATCAACGCCGACTATGGCTTTTCCGTCCTGAACATACAGCACATCATCTTCGATAATCATATGACTGTATGCTTTTTGATTGCGTATCTCCGTTTCAGCCGTGTACAACTGCGTGATCTCCATGGTTTCCATGTCCAGATACACAATGCTGCCAGACAAAGCCATATACATTCTTTGCCCGCACATCACATGATCCAGTACTGACTGATCGAGGTCAAAACGCGTCTTTCCAAGCATCTTGCCGGATCGATCCATCTTGACCAAATAAAATGTACCATATTTTTCTCCATCCTCAATTACGGGGAGCACATCATACGTTCCATCTTCCAACATATGTTTCAGCATGGCGACGTTTCCGTCATTATACTTTCTGAGGATATAGACATCCTCCCCAAACAACATCAAATCAATGGCATGGTAAGGATAATCCTCAATCAACACCGTACACTCGCCTGTAAGCCGATCTATGCGACAGATTCGATAATGCGGTGTTCCCCATGTATAGCAGTATTCCTGCTGATCCTTGAAATAGTACCCTTGGGCTGTGAAAATATATTGCTGATCCCATGCGTATGAATTTTCCCACTGAGCAGGAACAATATAATGGCATTCATCCGTACAACTGTTCTGCGCCAGAGCGTTTGGGCAGATGATAATTACAATTATCATGATTACGATACATGAAAGAACCATCGATCGCATTTTCCTCATGGTTAATTACCTCCTAATTTATGCTTTTAGCTCTATTTTCTGTTCAGGAAAGACGCTATGACGTCCAAAATTAGAAGCCGGATTCTTTGTATATGAAATTTTGCATATGTCAGTCCAATGTACGCAGAACCCGAATTATCCATAGGATTCAATCAAAAACGAACCGCGCAATCGCGTTCGCAATGCCATCCTCGTCCACATCGTTTGTCACATAATCGGCGCGTGATTTTACGAAATCGCTGGCGTTGCCCATCGCCACGCCCACGCCCGCCAGCGCTATCATGCCCACATCGTTTTCGCCGTCGCCGATCGCCATGGTTTCATCGTCCGCAGCGCCGATGCGGCGGTTGATGCAGCGCATTCCCGCTTCCTTGCCGCCGCCCTTTGAAAAAACATCGGCAAAATTTTTGCTCCAGCGCACCGCGACCAGCCCGTGCGCCGCATCGGTCAGGCGCGCCTCCGCGCCCGGCGCACCGTAGAAGTGCATCTGATAAATATCCATGCGCAGCGCGTCCTCCGGATCGCCCGGCTTCAACGCGGGCATACCGCCCGCGCGATCCGCCGCCAGCACATATTGATCTTCAATATCGCTGATGAAATTATCATACGCGCTCACGAAGCCGATCGCATAATCGCCGCGCTGCACGCCGCGCACGGCGGCGGCGACGTCTGCCCTGTCAATTGGATTTTTATACACGCATTCGCCGTGCAGCAGGCAATACTGCCCGTTTAGCAGGATCGCGCCGTCAAACAGCCCCGTATCGATCAAAGGCTTCGAAGTGGCATAATTCCTGCCCGTACAGAGAATCAGCTTCACGCCCGCTTCGCGCGCCCGCCGCAGCGCACGCAGTGCGCTCTCCGGCACGGCATGCGTGCGGCAGCTTACCAGCGTACCATCAATATCAAAATAAATCGCCCGTATCATCCGATCATCCCCCGCACATTTTGTATTCATTCAATCTATGGCAAAACACATATCGCCGTCGTCCATTACTTACCGATATTCATATTTGATCCCTTTTTCCCTGCAATATTCCTCGGCATAGGAGGACGGATATACCCTTGCAGTCAATTGATCGCAATGCAAAAAAGCAATGCCGTCTATCTCCGTTACCGTTTCAGGTATCCATATTTC
>CAKUKP010000036.1 GCA_934663625.1 uncultured Clostridia bacterium | reverse complement strand
GAATTGGTCGGTGTGGTAGTATTGCCCATTCTTTGTGCACCAGACGGTGGGAGCTGCGTTAACGCACGCGGGGCAGGGCTGCTTTCCATCGGCTTCGGCCTGCGTTTGCGTTTCGGACTGGGCGTTATGCATACCGGAGCAGAATTGTTCGGTGTGGTAGTATCGCCCGTTCTTTGTACACCAGACGGTGGGCACTTCAGCATCCGCCGGAACGATTTCGTCCGCCAGGCAGACCGGACAGGGAAATTTGCCCAGCTCGACCGCTTCATCCACGGTACCTGCGCGCGCGCCGATCATGCCGCCGCAATTCTGCACGGCGTGATAACAATTCTCTTCGAATCCGGTAAATCCCTCATCGGTGAAATATACGCATTTTTCCGGCTGTGGACTTTCGGTGTTTTCCAGAACCGGCGCGGCGAGCACATCCGGCTGGGGACTTGCATGATTTCCCGCCGCCAGCGCCACCGCGATCGCGGCAATCAGACAGGCGGCGATGGGCAGAACCATCATAAGCTTATGCCTCTTTTTCATCTGAACCTCTCCTTTCGCAAATGCGCGCTCAATCGCGCAATGTACTTCGGGCGGCGTGCTTCCAAACGCCTTATGCAATTCCGTAAGCTGCTTCACAGGTCGTCACCTCCATCCAAAAGCGCCCGCAGCGCCTTGCGCGCCCGATACAGGCGCGCGGTTACGCGCTTTTCCGGCAGGCACAGCATTTTTGCAACATCCCGAATGGAATAACCCTCCAGATGGTGCAGCAATAGAGGAATGCGATATTCTTCGGGCAGGCGCTTTAAACAGGCGCGCAGATGCACGTCCTCGCACAGGCGATCTTCCTGTCCCGTTTCAATATCCAGCGGCAGGGGATCGCGCCTGCGGCGGCGCAATACATCCTTGCATTGGTTGATCAGAATGCGGATCAGCCATGTTTCGAAGTAGGCGGGTTCGTTGATCTGGCCCTTTTTCATCCAGCCGCGAAATACCGCTTCCTGAATGGCGTCGGCGCAGTCCGCATCCCGCCAAAGCTTGGCCTGTGCGATGCGGTACAGCCTGCCCTCCATGGCGCGCACCCGCGCCATGTAATCCCTGTCGTTCATAGCAGCACGCTCCAAGTTCGTTGTACAACGTTCTGTTTCCGGTCATGACGTCTATTAGACGAAGCTGGAACGATGAATATTGTGCGCGATCGTAAAAATAGAATGTTAAGTTTTGCAAATAAAAGATGCCCCCAGTGGGAGCATCCATATTGAGAATCGCGCGATTTTTATCTGCAATAGATTGCAATCGCATCGGCGGCGAACTGCGCCGTTCCGTTGCCGCCCGCGCGGTCGATGTTATCGTGCATCTCACCCGACACTGCGTACATTGTGCTGAGCGATGCGAGTATCGGTTTCGTGCAATTGTAAAAATGCTTTGTGATGTATTGCTGCAGGCGCTGTACTTGTGCCTGCGCCGCTGCATCGGCGGGATTGGTGTCGCAAATTGCGCCGAAAGCGGTAAAGATTTCCATCAATCCCGCGTTGATCTGCCGACGATCATCATCGCCGCGCGATTCGTCCCTCTGTTCAAATTCCCGATACGCTTCGGTTTCGCCCCAGCGTTCCTTTGCCAGTCGGGCGTATTCATGCATCTTTTTTTGATCGAACACTGCAAAATCCATTTGTTTTAAACCTCCATTGTTTCGCATTTTTGGGCGAGCGAAAGCAGATCATCAATGTGCGCGCGCTTCATTTGCAGAAGCTCGATCTGCTGATCCAGCGCAAGACCGATATCGTAACTCGGACTGTCCAGTATCTGTCCGATGTCCTTCAACGAAAATTCCAGTTCGCGATACATCAGAATCTGCTGCAATCGAATCAGCGCGTTTTCATCGTACAATCGATAGCCCGCCTCCGTGATCTGTGCGGGATGCAAAAGACCGATTGAATCGTAGTGGTGCAGCGTGCGCACGCTTACTCCGGAAATTCTTGCCGCTTCGCTCACAGTCATCATTTTTCATTCCTCCCTTGATCACGAAAAACAGTATAAACGATTACACAGCGTCAGAGTCAATAGTTTTTTTGAAAAAAGCGACCGATTTTTTGTCGGTCGCTTTGAAAGGCAGGTCAAATTCAGTTTTTCACCGAAAACAGGATATCGCCGTAGGTGGGGTACGGCCAATGCTTTGCATCGGTCTGGGTTTCCATTTCATCCACCACCACGCGCAGTTCGTTCATAGCGGCGAATACGCAATCGTGGTAGTAGCGCGCCTGATCCAGCGTGGAACGGCTGCCCGCGTTGATCAGCGCGTTCTCCAGCGCCTGCGTCTTGGCGAACGCGTCCGTCATCAGTTCGGACAGGCGATGCGCGGTTTCGGATTCATATACCGCGGATGCGCCGATCTGGTTCTTCAGCGCGACGCTCTGCGCCAGTTCGCGGGTGTAATCGCTCACGGCGGGCAGGATATCGCGGCGCGCCATGTCCACCATGGTCAGCGCTTCGATGTTCAGCGCCTTGGCGTAGTACTCCAGCATGACCTCGTGGCGGGATTCCAGCTCCGTGCGGCTGAATACCTTGTGGCGGGTGAACAGTTCGATATTCTTATCCGCCAGAATGTACGGCACGCAATCGGGCGTGGATTTCAGATTCAGCAGCCCGCGCGCCTCGGCTTCAACGCGCCATGCGTCCTCATAGCCGTTGCCGTTGAACAGGATGCGCTTGTGATCGATGATCGTTTCGCGAATCACATCGTGCAATTCCTTTTCGAAATCATCGGCGCCTTCCAGACGATCCGCAAACTTGCGCAGGGATTCCGCTACGGCGGTGTTGATTACGATGTTGCAATCTGCGATCGATGCGGCGGAGCCCGGCATACGGAATTCGAATTTGTTGCCGGTGAACGCGAACGGCGATGTGCGGTTGCGGTCGGTGGTGTCCTTCGGGAAGCGCGGCAGCGTATGCACACCCACCTTCAGCACTTCCTTTTCATGGTTGCCGTAATCCGCGTCGATTTCGATCGCGTGCAGAATGTCCACCAGCTCGGAGCCCAGATACATGGAAACGATCGCCGGCGGCGCTTCGCTCGCGCCCAGACGATGATCGTTGCCCGCCGATGCGACCGATATGCGCAGCAGATCCTGATAATCATCCACGGCTTCGATTACGGCGCACAGCAGCAGCAAAAACTGCGCGTTTTCATAGGGCGTTTCGCCCGGCTCCAGCAGATTTACGCCGGTATTGGTGCACATCGACCAGTTGTTGTGCTTGCCGCTGCCGTTTACGCCCGCGAACGGCTTTTCGTGCAGCAGGCAGATCATGTTGTGCTTCTTGGCGATGCGCTGCATCAGTTCCATGGTCAGCTGGTTATGATCGGTGGCGAGATTGACCACGGTGAATACCGGCGCGAGTTCGTGCTGCGCGGGTGCGACTTCGTTGTGTTCGGTCTTGGCGAGTACGCCCAGCTTCCACAATTCGTGGTTCAGTTCATTCATGAACGCCTTTACGCGGGGCTGGATCGCGCCGAAATAGTGATCGTCCATCTCCTGCCCCTTCGGCGGGCGCGCACCGAACAGCGTGCGGCCGGTATAAATCAGATCCTTGCGCTTTTCATACATCGCCGCGTCGATCAGGAAATATTCCTGCTCCGCGCCCACGGTGGTCTTTACCGAGGAAACCCCTTCGTTGCCGAACAGGCGCAGCACGCGCATCGCCTGGCGGTTCAGCGCTTCGGAGGAGCGCAGCAGCGGCGTTTTCTTATCCAGCGCTTCCGCGCCGAAGGAACAGAACGCCGTGGGGATGCACAGAACGCCTTCCTTGATGAAAGCATAGCTGTTCGGATCCCACGCCGTATAGCCGCGCGCTTCGAACGTGGCGCGCAGACCGCCGGACGGGAAGGAGGATGCGTCCGGCTCGCCCTGAATCAGTTCTTTGCCGGAGAATTCCGCGATAACGCGGCCGTCGCTGGTGGGCGAAAGGAAGCCATCGTGCTTTTCGGCGGTAACGCCGTTGAGCGGCATGAACCAGTGGGTGTAGTGGGTCGCGCCCTTTTCAATCGCCCAATCCTTCATGGCGTTGGCGACGATGGTCGCCACTTCGCTGTCCAGATGATGACCGTCGCGCATGGTGTTTTGCAAACGCTTATAGGTTTCTTTCGGGAGACGCTCTCGCATCACATTGTCGTTAAACACATTGCAGCCGAATTCAGCGGATAGATGATTCATATTCTTACCTCCGAAAGAAAAAATAGCGGCAGGGGCATGCGAAACAGATCGTTTCGTGCGACGCCCTTGCCGCGATAGGCAAATTATAGTCAGCTGACGCGCTCCTGTCAAGACAAAATTATGTTAATTTACGCATGCATATGTGCCGTCAGCTGTCCCGATAGGAATTCTTCGGCATGTTTTCGGTGGACAGCCAGTTTTTCAGCAGCCGGTTTTCCGGCGATTGCGCCATCCATACCGGCGCGGGAATAAAGCCGTTTTCCCGCAGACTGACGGGCTTTGCATCGGCGATGATGATGTGATCCAGCATCGGAACGCCCAGCGCCTTCAGCGCGTGGATCGCATCCCGCGTGCAATCGATATCCGCCTGCGAGGGGCGAAGCGTGCCGCCGGGATGATTGTGCGCCAGCACCACGGCGTTGGCGCTGCGCGTAACGGCGCTTTCCATCATTTTGCGCATGTTGAAAATCGCCGCGTCCTCCGATCCTTCGTTGATCATCACGCGGTCGATCAATCTGCCGCGCAGGTTCAGGCACAGCACATAAAACTGTTCTACGTATATGCCGCTGTATACGTTCAAAAGATACTGCGCCGCCAGCGGGAGCCGGCCGAGCTGCGGATGATTGCCGAACTTTTCAAATTCGATGAACCGGTTCAGACTGCGCAGCTGGCTGACCAGCAGCGCATCGCGGCTGTTCAGACCGGTGCGCTCCAGCACGTAGGGGCTTGCGTCCAGCATCGCCGATGGCGAAACAAAGCTTTCGCGCAGCGCCCTGCCCAGTATGGCGGGATCCTCCTTCGGATGGCATCTGCCCAGCATCCGTTCGATGGCGGCAAACGTCCGGTCGGCGCTGTCCGCGCCCTCGGCATGCCGGTGGCTCATGAATTCGGCAGCGCGCCCGCTTCGATCAGCGCGGCGCGAATCGTTTCGGCGTCCTCGATGCGATCGCCCATGTAATAGCCGCGCTCTTCATCGCTGTAGCGCAGCTCCGCCGCGCCGTCAATGCCGATGCCGCCCTTGACGAACACGAAATTGATCGAAATCGGGCGTTCGATTTCGTATAAATCCAGAACGACCTCCCGCGCGGACAGATATTCGCTGTCCGGACATTGTTCCAGATATGCCTTCAGATGCGCAAGTTCTTCATCCTTTAAACGAAGCCGCATAGGTTTTTTCCTCCGTATCGCCAGATCAGTAAGATACCAATAGTTTACCCCAACGCCGCGCGTTTGGCAATAGGCTGGGGCAAAAAGTGTCATAGAAAATACGTTGACCGGTTCTGCGGAAGAATGTATAATAACAGTATATCCAGTAACGATTATGGGAGGTTATCGCTTGAAGACCTCATATGGAAGAATAACGCTGTTTGCATTTTTGCTGCTGGCGGGGGCGCTGCTGTTTGCGCCGATGCGCGCCGGAGAAGAGGACAGCCTGATCATTCAGCCGGACATACTGAAGATGAATCCGGGGGACAGCTATCAGGTGCGCTGCGGGCTCAGCTCCGATGATCTGAATCAGAGCATCGCATATGCGACCAGCGATGATCGCGTTGCCGCCGTCAATCCCGATGGCACGGTGTACGCCATTACGTCCGGCGAAGCGGTGATCACGGCGCGCGCATCGGGCGGCGCTTCGGCGCAGGCGCAGGTGATCGTTTCGGGCACGCCGATGCGCCAGCTTTCGCTGAATACCGATGAACTGCACATCCAGAAGGGCGAAATCAGCGGCCTTTCCGTGACTTACGATCCGGACGCGACGGATACGCGCCTGCAATGGGTATCGGCGGATGAAAGCATCGCCAAGGTGAGCGCGAACGGGCGCATACTGGGCGTGGGCGGCGGCAGAACCACGGTTTCCGTATTGACCCCCGGCGGCGCTTCCGCCAGCGCGGATGTGGTGGTGGAGGTGGACAGCACGGCGGCGTACATCACGCCGAACGATCTGACCGTCGGCGTGGGCGCGCGGGTGGCGCTGCGGGTGCATTATCTGCCGCTGGACAGCACGGACGGCGTGGGCGGATGGAGCAGCAGCGATACCTCGATCGCCTATGTGGATGCGGATAACGTGCTGCACGCCGTGGGCACGGGCGTTGCCTATATCAATCTGATCACGCAGGACGGCGTTTCTGCGGGCATGGAAGTGACCGTAGAAAAAGCGCCGCGGGATTTGCAGCTTTCCCCCGCGCGGGCGACCATCGAACGCGGCGAGGAAATGGATATTCAGGTGCTGTATCTGGATGCGGCGGGTCAGGTGGAAGAAAACATGAAGCATCTGGTGATCTGGGAATCCAGCAATCCTGATGTGGCACGCGTGGATCAGAACGGGCATGTTACGGCGCTGCGCGGCGGCATGGCGCGCATCACCGCAAGCTCCGACGGCTATACGGCGCAATGCCAGCTGCGCGTGGCGGTTACGGTGCAGGCGCTGACGCTGGACGCGCACGAAATAACGCTTTTGAAGGAACAGACCGGCGATCCGATTCGCCTGACCTATACGATCGATCCCGCGGACGCGGACGATCCGAAGGTATATTTCGCCAGCGATAATCAGCAGGTGGCGCAGGTTTCCACGGACGGCGTGGTGACGCTGACCGGCGGCTACGGCACGGCGGTGATTACCGCGTGGAACGCGAGCGGCGCGATGGATACCTTTACCGTGAACGTGGTGGTCGCCCTGCCCGAGGATACGGGCGATGCCGATCCGATGGATGAATTTACCGATGCAGATACGGCGCAGGCCGAGCCGGATCGGGGCAGCATCGAGGATCTGGAAACCGGCGCGGCCGGAACGTTCGGCGCGGGCAGCGCAGGCGGTTTTGGCGATGGCGGCGCGGCGCCGAGCGCAGGGGGCGCGAAGGGCGAAGCGGAAATCTATACCGGCGAAAACATTTACGATTGAGCGGCGCGCGATGTATACGCGCACGGAGGGAAGCAGCGCATGATTACAACGGTATCCTTAAATCCCAGCATCGATCGCACGCTGACCGTGGAAAAGCTTTGCACGGGCGGGCTGAACCGCGTGGAAAGCCAGACGGACGTGGCGGCGGGCAAGGGCGCGAACGCCGCGCTGGCGGCGGCGGCGCTGGGCGCGGAGGCGGAATGCATCGGCTTTATGTATCCGGATGGCGAGGGCATGTTTCGGGAACGCTTTCGTAATGGGGGCGCGGCGGCGAGCTTCGTCATGTGCGAAGGCAGCGTGCGCGTAAATCAGAAGATATTCGATCGCACGCGCGGCGAAATTACCGAATTGAACGGGCTGGGCGCGCCGGTGACGGATGCGCAGCTGGAGGCGGTTTTCGATCTGGCGGCGCGCCGCGCGGCGAGATCGGATTGGATGATCCTGACCGGCTCGCTGCCGCCGGGATGCCCCGCGGATACCTATCAGAGGATGTGCGCGCTGGCGAAGGAAAAGGGCTGCCGCGTGGTGCTGGACGCGGACGGCGAACGGCTGCGCGCGGGTCTGCGGGCGAAGCCCGATCTGATCAAGCCCAATCGATACGAACTGGAAATGCTGGTGGGGCGCGCATTGCCGGATGAACGCGCGCTGCTGGACGCGGCGCGGGCGCTGGTGGATGATGGAATCGGCGTGGCGGCGGTATCGCTGGGCGGCGAAGGCGCGCTGATCGTGTGCCGCGAGGGGGCATGGCGCGCAAAACCGGTGCGCGTCGAAGTGAAATCCACGGTGGCGGCGGGCGATTCCATGATCGCCGGTCTGACCGTGGGCTTGCAGCGCGGGCTGCGCGTGCCGGACGCATTCCGGCTGGGCGTGGCGGCGGCGACCGCCCGATGCGCGACCGCGCCGGATGCGGGGCTGGATGCGCGTACGGTGGATCTGTATGCATCCCGCGTGGAAGTGGAGAAAATCTGAAAAATGATCGGCAAATTATCCAAACTGCGGCAGAAGTCCGGCGAACGGGCGCTGCTTCTGATCGCGGGGGGCTTTCTTATTGTGATTCTGGCGGGCGCGATTCTGCTGTCGCTCCCGTGCGCGGCGCGCAGCGGGCGGAGCATCGGCTTTTTTGACGCGCTGTTTACCTCCACATCGGCGGTATGCGTTACCGGACTCGTGGTGCGCGATACGGGCGCGACGTTTTCAACGTTCGGCAGGATCGCGCTCATGTGCCTGATTCAGATCGGCGGGTTGGGGCTGATGACGTTCGCTACGCTGATTGTGCAGCTGGCGGGCAGGCAGCTGTCCCTGAACAGCCGAATGGTGCTGCGCGAATCGATGAATGAATCGGGCGTGGGCGGCATGGGATCGCTGGTAAAATGGGTGGTGGGCAGCACGTTCGCCATCGAACTTGCCGGCGCGGCGGTTCTGTGCATCCGCATGATTCCGCGCTACGGCGCGGCGCGCGGCGTATTTTATTCGGTTTTTCATTCGGTTTCGGCGTTCTGCAACGCGGGCTTTGATCTGTTCGGCGGCGGCGCAAGCCTGACAGGCTATCGCGGCGACCTGCTTGTAAACATCGCCGTGATGGCGCTGATCATCTGCGGCGGGCTGGGCTTCGGCGTGCTGCGCGGCATTCGCGACAGCTTTCGCGGAAAGCGGCTTTCACTGAACGCGCGGATCGTATTGATCGCCTACGGCGCGCTGTTTGTATTCGGCGCGGCGTTTACGCTGCTGACGGAATGGAGCAATCCCGATACGATCGGCAATCTGCCCCTCGGCGAAAAGCTGCTGGCGGCAGCGTTTCATTCGGTCACGCTGCGTACGGCGGGCTTTAATACGATCGATTTATCGGCGATCCGCCCCGCGGGCAAGCTGGTGGACTGCGTGCTGATGCTCATCGGCGCATCGCCCGCCTCCACGGGCGGCGGCGTGAAGGTGACCACGGCGGCGGTGGTGGTGCTGGCGGTGCTGGCGACGGTGCGCGGCGAGGAAGCGATTCATGTATTCCGGCGCGGCATATCGCCGCAGCTGGTTCGGCGCGCGCTTTCGGTGCTGATGCTCGCGGTGACGATATGGATTGTGGACAGCGTGGCAATATCGCTGATGCAGCCGGAACTGGATTTGATCGATGTGCTGTTTGAATGCGCTTCGGCGATGGGCACGGTGGGCGTATCCGCGTTCGGATCGGCAAATCTGTGCACCGGCGCGCGAATTTTGATCATACTTACGATGTATATGGGGCGAATCGGCCCGCTCACGGCGGCGCTGGCGCTGGCGCGGCGGTACGCCGTGCGACCCGATGGAATCAAATATCCCGAAGAAAATGTGATGATCGGCTGAGGATGCGTTATGAAAAATAAGCAGTTTCTGGTGATTGGGCTGAGCAGATTTGGATCCGAGCTTGCGGCGGAGCTGTACCGGCAGGGCGCGGAGGTACTGGCGGTGGATCGCGATATGGATGCGGTGGAGGCCATGCGCGGCAGGCTGACGGATGTGATGCAGGCGGATGCGCAGGACGAGGATGTGCTGCGGCAGATCGGCGTTTCGGAATTCGATGTTGCGATCGTTTCGATCGGCAGCGATGTGCAGTCCAGCAGCGTGATTACGATGCTGCTGAAGGAAATGGGCGCGAAATATGTGATCGCCAAGGCGAACAATGAATTCCACGGCAGAATGCTAACCCGTCTGGGCGCGGATAAGGTGATTTATCCGGCGCGGGATATGGGGCAGCGCATCGCGCACAATCTGGTATCGGATCGAATTCTGGATTTTATCGAACTTTCGCCGGATTATTCCCTGATGGAAATCAAGCCGCACGCAGATTGGATCGGTAAAACGCTGGGCGAATTGCAGCTGCGGCAGAAGCATAGAATCAATGTGGTGGCGGTGCGCAGCGGCGATGCTGTGAATGCCCTGCCCGATCAGAACACCCGTCTGTTCGATCGGGATGTAATGCTGGTGGTGACGCAGACGCAGAAATAACGGGAGGATGCATGAATCCGAAGATTGGCTTGATTCAATGGGAACGGGCGCAGATGCCCGAAATTCGAAGCGACATACGAACGATAAATCTCGCCGTCAGCGATGACGGCGGGATTTGTTTATCCCGCATGCAGCAGGCGATCGCCGATGCGCGCAGGGATTGCGATCTGGTGTGGATCGCGGCAGACGGCGTCGCCGCCACCGCGGCGATTGCGGCGGCGGAGCAATTGATGGTGGACAGGCTGCTGATCTGCGGGGATCCGTTTTCCGATACGCCCGCCGGAATGCGGCGCATCAGCGCGTTCGCGCGAAGAAATCTATCGCTGATCGCGGCGGAGGCATTCTTAATCGGCGCGGAGGAGAGGTGCGCCAGGCGGCTCGCGCAGCGCATGGGCAGGCGGGTGGCGAATGCAGGCGCCGCGCAGATCTGGGAATTGGGCGATTTATCCGATAAACGGCTGTACGCGGTGGACACACTTGTGAATTTCGCGCATTGATGCTAAAATAAGGATAAAGGGTTCGAATCGGATTTGGGAAACCGATGTACGAAGGGAGAAAGCCGAATGATGTCGGACCGTGATCAGATACTGCTTCTGCTGTGCGTAATATTTGGGGCGGTTTGGCTGTACCGCGCAATACAGCGGGGCAGGGGGCGCGCGCCGCGTTTTGCCGGAAAGCGCATTCGAAGCGAAACGATCGTGGTGAATCGAAGAAATCTGATTCGCTATGCGGTTGGCGCGCGCCTGATCTGGCTGACCGTTGTGTTCGTATGCCTGATTGCAATCCTGATTCTTCTGTGGCAGGGCGGGGGCATGAGCGGCGCGGCGCTTACTGCATCGGTCGTCGTTGTTTTTGCGATTATGCTTCCCGCCGTCCTGCCCGTCTGGATGGTGCTATCGTCCATTCGGTCTGCGCTTACGGCGGATCGATTTGCGGATGAATTTGGCGGGCGATGCTTTGATATCGATGGCGATCGGCTGCGATGCGTTACGAAGGAATGGTTCATTTTTATCTGCGATATCGATTCATTTGTGCTCCATGCGCCGGAAATTGATTTTACAAGGGCGCCATTGCGAAGCGAACGAACCATAAGCACCAAGGGAAAAGTATCGGTGCAGCTTTTCAATCAGGGTTATCGCGTTTTTCTGAAGAATGGGAAAACTGTATTTGTTTCGAACGCGATGATTGCACAGGTTCGAAAATGGATGGCGTCGCGATCTTTCCACTGATTTGGCTTGCAGAAAACACAAAAATGTGTATAATATACTATCAGATGCATTTGGAAAGGAAGAAACCGATGAAAACGAATGTCGTGAAGATTTTGCTGCTGGCGATCGTGCTGGCGGTTGCGCTGACGGGCTGCAATATGATTGAGATCGACCCCGTGAAGCAGATGGAAGAAGATATTGCGAAGCTGGATAAGGCGTATGCCGCGCCCGTCGCCACCTATGGCGATCAGACGCTGACCGCATCCGATGTGATGGCGGAATTCAACATGGCGTACAACCAGACGTACTATATGTACTATTACTATTATGGCTATCAGATGACCGACGATGACGCGCATCAGCTGATGCAGGATGTGCTCACCGAACAGGTGCAGGAGCACATCATAGCGGATCATTTCGATGCGGACGGCATGACGCTGACCGAGGAAGAACTGGCGGATTGCGATACGCAGGCGCAGAGCTCCTTCGACGAGGGCTACGCCAGCTTCGTCGCGGAAGCGGACGGCAAGACCGACGCCGCCAAGGATGCGCAGGCGCGCACCGAAATGGCGCGGATGGGCTATACGAAGGAAGCGCTGACCGAAATCGCCGTGCTGCACGCGAAGGGCGATAAGGTGCAGGAAAAGCTGCGCGATGAAATCACCGAAGTGACCGATGAACAGCTTCAGGCCGCTTATGAAGAAAAGGTCGCCGCCGATGCGGAGAATTACACCACCGGCAGCTCCGCCTTTGAATCCGCGATGACGGGCACGACCACCACCGTATACAGCATCCCCGAAGGCTATCGCACCGTGAAGCACATTCTGGTAAAACCTGAGGACGCGGTGCTGACCGCCTACAAGGACGCCGTTTCCGCAAAGCAGAGCGCCGAAACAAAGCTGGATGATCTGCAGGCGGAGCTGGCGAACGCGACCGATGATGATGAAACGACCGCGGCGCGCGCAGAGGACGTAATCAGGGCGGATATTGCGGACGCGGAAGCAGCGCTTGCCGAGCAGGAAGCGGCGGTGAAGGCCGCGGAGCAGGCGTGCCTGGACGATGTGCGCGCGACGACCGATGCGATTGAAGAGCGCCTTGCAGCGGGCGAGGATTTCATCGCCCTGATGCAGGAATACGGCGAGGATCCCGGCATGCAGAATGAACCCACCGCCACCCGCGGCTATTATGTGTCTGCGGCCTCCACGAATTGGGAATCCAATTTCACGGCGGCGGCGATGGCGCTGCAGAACGTCGGCGATGTATCCGAACCCGTGGTTTCCGGCAGCGGCGTGCACATCATTCGCTATGAATCCGATGTAACGTCCGGCGCGGTGCCGCTTGCGGATGTGCACGATGCGCTGTACGATGCGACGTTGGAGAGCATGAAGGCGGCGCATTATGATGATACCGTAGCGGCATGGGTGGAGGCGGAAGCGCCCACCTACGATGCGGAAGCGCTTGAAAAGGCGATCGCGGAAGGAAATAAATAATCAGGATGATCTGATGTTGTGCGTCTGCCGTTTCACGGTGGACGCACAGCTGTATATGGAGGAAACATGCACAACCGAATAGAAATAGTACAGGGCGATATTACGCGCCTTGAATGCGATTGCATCGTAAACGCCGCGAATTCCACGCTGCTGGGCGGGGGCGGCGTGGACGGCGCGATTCATCGCGCCGCGGGGCCGGATCTGCTTTCGGAATGCCGGAATCTGCACGGCTGCGAAACCGGACAGGCGAAGATCACGCGCGGCTACCGTCTGCCCGCGAAATATGTGATCCATACCGTGGGGCCGGTCTATTCCGGCGCGGATCGCGATCGCGAACTGCTGGCGGCGTGCTATCGGAATTCGCTTGCGCTGGCGCGGGAAAATGATGCGCACAGCATCGCGTTTCCGGCGATTTCCACCGGCGTATACGGCTATCCCAAGCGGGAAGCCGCGTCCGTTTCGTACCGCGCGATCTGCAGATGGCTGGAGGAGAACGCACATTACGATCTGCGCGTGATCCTGTGCTGCTTTAACGCGCAGGATGCGCGGCTGTACCGGCGCTTGCAGGGGAAAAGCCGCGTGCTGGTCAGCAGCTGTCTGCTGGGCGCGTATTGCCGCTACAACGGCGAAATCAAACGCTACGATGAAATCGGAGCGCTGATCGATGCGGCGGAGATCATTCCCGTGTGCCCCGAAATCTACGGCGGTCTGCCCACGCCGAGGCAGCCCAGCGAACGCAGGGACGGCGGGGTTTTCATGAAGGATGGAACGGATGTAACGGCGCAGTACGCGCGCGGCGCGCGGGAAGCGCTGAAGATCGCCGATGCACTGGGCGCGCGCTATGCCGTGCTGAAGGAGCGCAGCCCATCCTGCGGATCGGGCGAAATTTACGATGGCACGTTTACGGGAACGCGCGTTTTCGGCGACGGTGTGACGGCGGAGATTCTGAAGAAAAACGATATCGCGGTGTACGGGGAATCCCGCATCGGCGAACTGATTCAAAAACTGAAGATGGAGGAGATCGACGTATGATTCTTTTCAACAGCGATTATCAGGAGGGCGCGCATCCGCGCATCCTGCAAAGGATGCTGGATACCAATTATGTGCAAAGCCCCGGCTATGGCGAGGATGATTTCTGTGCGGAAGCCCGCGAACTGCTTCGCGCGCGCATGGATGCGCCGAACGCCGATATACATTTTCTGGTGGGCGGCACGCAGGCGAATTTTACGCTGCTCTCCGCCGCCATGCGCACCTATCAGGGCGTAATCGGTGCGGAAACGGCGCACATCGCCGTGCATGAAACCGGCGCGGTGGAAGCGTGCGGGCACAAGGTGATCGCGCTGCCGCAGCAAAACGGCAAAATTACCGCCGATCAGGTGGCGCAGTATTGCGCGCTGCACTTTGCCGATGCATCGCACGAACATATGGTGATGCCCAAGGTGGTCTTCCTTTCGCAGCCCACCGAACTGGGCACGCTCTATTCGCTTGCTGAGCTTCGCGCGATGCGCGCGGCGTGCGATCAGTATGATCTGTATCTGTACATCGATGGCGCGCGGCTGGGCTATGGAATGGCGGCGGCGGGCAGCGATGTCGGTCTTACCGACCTTGCGCAGATCGCGGATGCGTTTTACATCGGCGGTACGAAGCAGGGCGCGCTGTTCGGCGAAGCGATGGTGATTCTGAACCCCGATCTGAAGCGGGATTTCCGCTATGTGATCAAGCAGAAGGGCGGTATGCTGGCGAAGGGGCGGCTGCTGGGCATTCAGTTTGCCGAACTGTTCCGCGATGATCTGTACACGCAGCTTTCGCGCCATGCGGTGGAACTGGCGATGCGCCTGCGCGCGGCGTTTGTGGAATTGAACGTGCCGTTCCTGGTGGATAGTCCCACCAATCAGCAGTTCCCGATTCTGCCGGATGCGGCGCTCGATCGCCTGCGCGCGGATTACAGCTTTTCCTACCAGCAGCGAATCGATCAGGCGCATAGCGCCGTGCGCTTCTGCACCAGCTGGGCAACGAAGGCGGAGGACGTGGACAGCCTGATTGCAGATCTGAAAAAAGCGATCTGAGTTTTCCTTCATAAAAATATTGCGGGCTGAGAAGAAATCTCTTCTCAACCCGCAATTTATTTGAAAATCAATCGATGATTTCCGGTTGAATGGTTACATCGAAGGTTTCGTAGGAACCGGTCAGGTTGCCTTCGGCGTCGTAATAGCGGTAAATCTTCAGCGTGGTATCATCGCCCGCTTCGCACTTATCCAGCTGGGTCAGCACATCGCTGAAGCTGTATACGCGCACATCGTTTACGTGGGTGATGATATCGTTTACCTGCAGGCCTGCGTTTGCGCACGGGCCGTAATCATCGATGGAAACGATCTGCGCGCCGATCGGCGGAAAGCGCTTCATAGGCTCATCGGGGCCATCGATATTGGTGATGGTCAGACCGATGCGCGGGCGCACCACGCGGCCGGTTTCGATGATCTGATCGATAAAGCCCTTCACGGCGTTAATCGGGATGCAGAAGCCCAGTCCCTCCAGCACGGTGGCGGTGCCATACATATATTTCAGCGTGGGAATGCCCACCAGTTCGCCCTTGGAATTGAGCAGCGCGCCGCCGGAAATGCCGGCATTCATCGGCGCGTCCACCTGAATTACATTCACGCTGCGGGTGAAATTATCGGCGTTGATCTTTTCGCGGTTGACGCCGGAAATGATGCCGGCGGTCACGGTGCCCAGCAGCGGCAGAATATCGTTATCCACGTTGACCCCGTGGTTGCCGATGCAGATCGCCAGTTCGCCGATGCGCAGCGCATCCGAATCGCCCAGCGGGATGGGGGTAACGCCCTCCGGCGCGGCGCCTTCAAAGTGCAGCACGGCGATATCCGTGCCATCGTCCGTGCCGACCAGTTCTACATCCTGTTCTTCATCGCTGCCCAGCCATTGAATGGTATAGCTGTCCGCGTTGGTCACGATGTGGTTGTTGGTCAGAATGTAGCCGCCGTTTCCGTCCTCGTCTGCGCGAATGTAGCATCCGGAGCCAAGCCCCAGCTTATCTACGGAGGATACGCGGGTGGCCGCATCCCAGTTTTCCGCATAGACCGTGACCAGCACCACAGCGGGGCGCACGCGTTCCGCGATATCGGGAATGGGGTTATCCGATGTATAGATCGCATCGTATGTCGCCGTTTCCGCCAGGGCGGCGCAGCTCATCAGCAGCATCGCGGCGATCAGCGCAAGACAAAGCAGCTTTTTCATCTGTTCAGCACCTCAATTCATAGAAATCTACTGTCATTATACAATAGCCCGAACGCGTTGAAAAGCCGCGGCCGGGCATTGCCATTATTTTGTCGGATTTTGCTCTGTCGATTCGGGCAGTGTGCGCTGCGGCGCGTCCGTCGCGGGCAGCGTGAAGGAAAATACTGTGCGCCCCGGCTCGGAAGTAACTTCCACCTGCGAATTGTGCTGCATCAGTATGTTTTTGCAGATCGAAAGCCCAAGCCCCGTGCCCATGCCCGCCGTGTGCGCCTTATCCGCCTTGTAGAAGCGATCCATGATGTAGGGAAGATCGGCTTCCGATATGCCGGGGCCGTTGTCCTCCACCGTAACGCGAATCCGCTTATCCTCGCGCGCGGTGCGCAGGGTCAACACGCTATGATCGCCGGTCATGAATTTCACGGCGTTATCGATGAAATTGCTCGCCACCTGATTGATGCGGCTCACGTCGCCCAGCGCGAAGCACGGATCATCGGCAAAATCGATCTGCACATCGATGTGCTTTTGATCGATGCGCTGTTCAAAGCGAATCAGTATGCGGCGCATCATTTCATTTACGTCGAACGGCGCGATGTTCATCGGGAATTTGCCCGATTCCAGCCGCGAAAGATCCAGCAGATCGCGCACCAGATCGGTAAGCCGGTTCGTTTCATCCAATACCACGCTCAGGTATGTCGCGCGATCGTCATCGCCGATGGTGCCATCCAGCATCGCCTGAATATAGCCCTTGATGCTGGTCATGGGGGAGCGAAGCTCGTGCGATACGTTCGCCACGAAGCTGCGCCGCGAATCCTCCAGATTGGATAATTCCTCCGCCATGTGGTTGATGGAATTGCCCAGCTGTTCCAATTCACCGCCGCAATGCAGGTTTACGCGGCGCGAAAGATCGCCCTTCGAAAATTCCTGCACGGCGCGATCGATTTCGCGAATCGGCGAAATCTGGCTGCGCGCGATCAGCATCGCCAAAATTGCGCCGATGAGCAGCGCCGCGCCGCCCGGCAGCAGCACCTGCGGCAGCACCGCGCGGATGCTTACGTGCAGCTGATCGACCGGTATGTGCAGCAGCACCGCGCCCACCACATCGCAATCGTTGTACGTCCATGGCACGCCGATGGTAACGATATGGCTGCCCAGTTCGGTAAACATTCCGTCCGCGCGGATTTCTTCGCCGTTCTGGATGCGCTGAAGCTGCGCAAGCACCGCTTCGCTGGACAGCTCCTTCGATGTATTCCACGTGCGATCCACGTATTGTACGTGCCCCGTGGCGAAGGAAACGATCCAGATATCGGCGCTGTAAGTATCATAGATGTAGTTGATCTTTTTATTGATCAGGTTCAGAAGGGTGGTGTTTTCGCGGAATATGCTGATCCGGTTGAATTCGGTCATGTATTCCGCCACCTGCCGCGCCTGCATGCGCACCTCGGTTTCATAGTTCTCCTGCGCGCGGCTGCGCTGCTCGGTCAGCAGAATGATCGAAAACAGCGCCACCGCCACCAGCACCGCCGCCAGCACGCCCAGAAAGGTGCGCCGAAACAAGCTGCTCCTCATGCGCTTATTTCACCTCGAACTTATAGCCTACGCCCCATACGGTTTTGATCATCCAGCCCAGCTTTTCGCCCTCGGTGAGCTTTTCGCGCAGGCGCTTTACATGCACGTCCACCGTGCGGGAATCGCCGAAATAATCATAGCCCCACACCTGCTCCAGCAGCTGTTCGCGCGTGAATACCATGCCCGGATGTCCCGCCAGAAAATACAGAAGCTCCAATTCCTTCGGCGGCATTTCCAGTTCCTTGCCCATGTATTTTACCGTGTACTGACCGATGTTGATCGTCAGTCCGGGGAAGGAAAGCTCCTTTTTCTCCGGCGCTTCCGCATTCTGGAACCGGCGCGTGACCGCCTTGATGCGCGCCACCAGTTCCTTCATATCAAACGGCTTCGCCACATAATCATCCGCGCCCAGCTCCAGACCCAGCACCTTATCGAAGGTTTCATCCTTCGCGGTCAGCATGATGATCGGCACGTTGGATTCCTTGCGGATTTCGCGGCATACCTGCCATCCATCCATGCCGGGCAGCATGATGTCCAGCAGGATCAGGTTCGGATTCGCGGATTTGTATGCGCTCACGGCCTCGTCGCCGCGCGCCACGGTTACAACCTCGAAGCCTTCCTTTTTCAGATACAATTCTACCAGACGGCGAATGTTGGGATCATCGTCCACCAGCAATATTTTCAGATTTGACATACCTGTCCCTCCCATTTTTCGACGATTATTTTAGCATTTTCCTGTGAACGCGCAATGAACAAACTGCATCCATTTCAAAAACATGCTATTTCATCGTCACGATGGTCACGCCGTCCTCGCCTTCGCCATAGCGCCCAAGGCGGAATTCCTTCACGGCGCGGTGGGTTTTCAAATGCTTGTGAATGCCCGCGCGCAGGATGCCCGTGCCCTTGCCGTGGATGATGCTTACCTGCCCGATTCGGTTCAGCACCGCGCCATCCAGGAAAAGATCCACCGCCAGCAGCGCTTCCTCCAGATTCATGCCGCGCACATCGCATTCCGTTTCTACCGGACGCGCCGATACCACCACGCGGTTTCCGGTCTTTTTCTTTTTGGGATCCGGTTTATCCGGCGCGGCGATGCGCATCTGCGAAAGCTTTGCTTTCAATTTCAGCGCGCCCGCCTGCACGGTGCATTCGCCCTTCGAATCGGGCAGCGATAGTATTGTTGCCTTCGCGCCCAGATTCGTAAGCTCCACCGTATCGCCGATGTGCACCTCGGTGGGCGTTTCGCCCTCGTTCGGCACGCGGGGCACGATCTTTTCGGCGTTATCATCGATCGACTGCTGCAATTTCGTGCGCATGGCGTGCAGCTCGTGCTCCTTCAGATCGCCCGCGGATTTCTTTTTCAGATCGGCGATGATCTGTTCGGATTCGCGCTGCGCGCGCTGCAATATGCGGCGCGCTTCGTCCTTCGCCTTGCGGATATCCTGATCGCGCTTTGCGGCGATATCGCTGCGCAGTTTTTCCGCTTCATCGCGCAGACGCTGGGTTTCAATATGCGCCTCCTCCGCCAGCTTGCGCTCCTTTTCGGCGATCTGGCGATGGTATTCCGCGTTGGCGATTACATCCTCGAATCGCACCTGATCGTGCGTCAGCTGCTGCTTTGCGCTGTCGATCAGCTTTTCCGGCAGCCCCAGCTTGCGCGATATTTCAAACGCATTCGATTTGCCCGGCACGCCGATGGACAGGCGGTAGGTGGGGCGCAGCGTTTCCACGTTGAATTCCACCGATGCGTTTTCCACGCCCTTCGTGCTGAGCGCGAATACCTTCAGTTCGCTGTAATGCGTGGTCGCCATCGTGCGCACGCCCATCGAAAGAAGATGCGTAAGTATCGCCATTGCCAGCGCCGCGCCCTCGGTAGGATCGGTGCCCGCGCCCAGTTCATCGAACAATACCAGCGAATCGGGCGTTACCCGATCCAGAATGCGCACGATGTTCGTCATGTGCGATGAAAAGGTGGAGAGCGATTGTTCGATGCTCTGTTCATCGCCGATATCGGCGAAAACTTCATCGAATATCGAAAGCTCCGACCCGTATGCCGCCGGAATCTGCATGCCGGATTGCGCCATCAGGCACAGAAGCCCCGCCGTTTTCAGCGTGACCGTCTTGCCGCCGGTATTCGGGCCGGTGATTACCAGCGTGGTAAAATCCGTGCCCAGCCACAGGTTCGAAGGCACCACCTTTTCCGGATCGATCAGCGGATGGCGCGCGCGAATCAGATTGATGCGCCCTTCCGTATTCAATTTGGGCGGCACGGCGCGCATCGATCTGCCCAGCGCCGCGCGCGCGAAGATCATATCGATCTCGGCGAGCGAGGTCAGACTGTCCGCGATCAGATCCGCGTCCGGCGCGATTTCCTGCGAAAACGCCGCCAGTATGCGCTCGATTTCCGCCTTTTCCTTCAGCGCCCACTGCTTTAATTCGTTGCCCGCCTCTACGACCGCCATCGGTTCGATGAACAGTGTGGAGCCCGTGCCGCTCTGATCGTGCACGATGCCCGGCACGCTGCCGCGGCATTCCGCCTTGACCGGCACCACGTAGCGCCCGTTGCGCATGGTGATGATCGCATCCATCAGATATTTCTGCGCGGCGCTGCCGTGAATCAGGCCGTTTAATTTATCGCGGATGCGATCGTTTAGAATGCGGATGTGGCGGCGGATGTCCGCCAGTTCGCCGCTGGCGTGATCGCTGATTTCATCCTCGGACAGGATCGCGTCGAAGATATCTTCCTCCAAACGCCGGTTCGTATACAGAAGCGAACCGATCTGGCGCAGGATCGGCGTATCTTCGCGATCGGTAACCAGCGCGCTGCGCACCTGCCGCGAAGCCTTCATCGCATCGCCCACCTGCAGCAGCGCCTTGGCGGAAAGCGTGGATCCGATCTTCGCCAGTTTCAGAAATTCGCGCACATCGGTAAAATAGGCGATGGGGTTCGATCCATTGTACGCCAGCACCGTGCCCGCTTCCTCCGTTTCCGCCTGGCGGCGGTTTACGATGGATGCATCGCCCGACGGGGTCAATTGCAGGGCGCGCTCGCGCCCCATGGGCGTGACGGTCAGGTTCGCCATGCGTTCCAGTATTTTGGGATATTCCAATACGCGCAGATTGCGCTCGTTCATATCATTCCACTCCTCGGAAGTAATGTCCGGTCGTGCCGGACATGGATTCGATTTTTGCCCATTCGGGATCGTCCTTCGGATTTTTGCCGGTCGCCGCCGCGCGGTACAGGCGAATCAGCGAGGGCGCTTCCGCTGGATCGTCCGTCAGGATTCGCCACGCCGAAGCCGCGGGCAGGCCGCGCGATTTGCGCAGCAGCGAAAGCGGCACGCAGTTCATCAGCCGCAGGATGCAGCCATCGTCCGTTGCGATGCGCGAAAGCGAAAACGCCGCGCCCGTGCGGTCGGTAAGCGATAGATCCTCCGCGCGGTCGCCAATGGCGCAGGTATCGCACCTTCGGCAGGATGCGTGCTTTCCCGAAAGACCGTGAATCGCGCGGTAGGGGCAGTGCCGCAGATACATCAGCGGAATCCGCCCGTGCACGATCAGCTGCCGGTTTTCGGGAAGATTTGCGATCTGCGCGGCGGTCAGTTCGATCGAAGGCACGTAGGTATCGATATGCCATTCGGCGAGCTGCGCGATCGATTCGCGGCTCGCGATGTTCATCGGATAATCGGCGATGCTTTCGCCCGGCCAGGCGAGCTGCATCTGGCCGATGTTCGTAATATAGGTTTCGGAAATTCGATCGGATAATCCCATCGCCCATTCGTTTAACCGGTTCAGCGCGCCTTCGGGCAGCACCGGCGGAAGCGCCAGCGCAAACGTATCGGGCAGCTGCCTTTCCGCCGCCTGAAGCGCGGGCGCGCGCACATCGAGCGGCGCGTAGATTGCGCCGTCCGCGCCGGAAATCAGCGCCGCCCGCAATACGGAAGCGTCCGCGCTCTGCAAAAGTATTCTGGGCACGCCGGCGCAGTGTACATCCGGAATCTGAACGGGCGCAAGCGCCTGCGCGGGATGCCCCGCGCCCATGCGCTGCGCAAACAGCCGTTCGGCGGCTTCGCGCCGGAGCGCGTTCAGCATCGACGCGGGCGCGAACGCGTTTGCATCCGCATTGATCGTAAGCTCGCCCAGCACAAACGGCGTATCGCCCAGACGGGCGATCTGCGCGCGGATACGGTCGGGGTCGGCGGGTCTACCGGTGGCGGGCTGCACGGAATCGCCCTCGGCGCGCGCGGTGTATACGCCGTCCGTCAATGTAAGGCGCGCGCGTTCGCCGATGCGCAGATCGATTTCGCCATGGATCGAAAATTTCCTGTGTTCGCCGCTGAAACGCGCCTGTACAGATTGCATTTGGGCCTGCGAAACCAGCCGAACCAGCCGATCGCCGCGCTTTGCCGCCGAAAAATCGCCGCCGCGCACCGGAATATCCTGATCCCCGCGCCGCAGAACCAGCGCATCGCGGCTGTCTGTCGGCACATCGGGGATGACGATCCCGTTTTTCCGGCAGACGCCGATTTCCACGCCCAGATGGTTGGGGCGTTTGGCATACATCAATTCGGCATCCTCCACGCCGAAGCCGTAGCCCTTCGTAAAGCCGCCGCGGTTGAACATCTGTTTGAGATCGCGCTTTGCCGCGTCCGGATCGAAGGGCGCGCCGGCGGAGATCGCCGTCAGCGCATCGCGGTAGATGTGCGTGACCTCGCCCACGTATTCGGGGCGCTTCAATCGGCCTTCGATTTTCAGGCTGCGCACGCCCGCGTCGATCAGATATTTCAGCCCGTCCAGCCCGCATAAATCCTTCGTGGACAGAAAATACCCCTCGCGATCGCCGGCGCGATAGCGCATCCGGCACGGCTGGGCGCACATGCCGCGGTTGCCGCTGCGCCCGCCGATCATGCTGGACATCAGGCATTGACCGGAACAGGAAACGCACAGCGCGCCGTGGACGAATACCTCCAGCTCCGCGCCGAGATCGGCGCAGCGGCGGATTTCATCATAGGTCATTTCGCGCGCCAGCACCACGCGGCGGAAGCCCTGCTTTACCAGAAATTCCACGCCCTGCGGATTGTGTACCGCCATCTGCGTGCTGGCGTGCAGCGCCAGATCGCCGTTCATCTGCCGAAGCGCGCGCGCCACGCCGATATCCTGCACGATCACGCCGTCCGCGCCCGCGCGGCTGATTTCATCGATCGTTTTTTCCAATCGCGCGTATTCATCCTCGCGTACCATGGTATTTAAGGTGATGTACGCCTTTGCGCCGCGCGCGTGGCAATAGCCCACGGCGGCGTCCAGCTCGCCTCCGAAATTATCGGCGCTGCGGCGGGCGTTGAAATCATTCGCGCCCAGATACACCGCGTCCGCGCCGCACTGCACGGCGGCGACCATCGCGGGGGCGCTTCCGGCGGGGGAGAGAAGTTCGGGCAGAATCATGCTTGTTCTCCGTTCTTCAGCGATTCAATTTCCGCCTGCAATTCGGCGATCTGCCGCTTCAGCCGCAGGATTTCATCGCGGGATTTCATCATATCATCGGCGGCGTTCACGGCGGTCAGGATCGCCAGCTGCGCGCCGGGCAGGCGGCTCATTTCATACAATTCGTGCATTCTGCGATCCACCCATGCCGCGACGGTCTGCATATGTTCCTCGGAATCGGTGCCTGTGATGGCGAATTCCTTGCCCGCAATGCGGATGATGGTTTTGGTTTTTTCCATGGAAGCCTCCGTAAACTATATAAATCCATCTTCATTATAACACATTCGATCGCCGCTTACAATTCTGCGCACAAAAAAAGCCCGCGCCGCATACAATGCAGCAGGGGGCGATGGCATGACGAAATTTTGCGGGGGCGGCGGAACGTCCGGCACCAAAATCGCCGCGATCGTATTGATGGCGCTGGGCGTTCTGGTACTGTTGCTGTTCGTACCGTATTGGGTGTGGACGTCGGTACTTTCGATACTGCTCATCAGCATCGGATTTCTGCTGTGGCGGTTCGGATGAAGCGGAGCGCGGGCGCCGCGGCGCGTTTGCGCGCGCAAAAACCGGCGGATGAAATCATGCATGCATTTGATTTCATCCGCCGGTTCATATGGTATAGATTACAGAGCGCGCTCTACCTTGTTGCTGCGCAGACAACGCGTGCAAACAGACATGCTCTTCGGAACACCGTTCACGAGAACTTTGACCTTCTGCGTGTTCGGAGCCCAAGTGCGGCGCGTTTTACGGTTGGAGTGGCTGACATTGTTGCCATAGACTACGCCCTTACCGCAAACCTCACAAAACTTTCTCATACTCTATCACACCTCCTTCAAGGGTATGTCACATCAAAACATTGAGATTATAGCATTGATTGCGGGAAAACGCAAGGGGTATACATGTAAAACTTCTGCAATATGTGCGATTTTTTCGCGGATTCCCATTTTTGGGTTATTTTATGGCGGCGCAGGGGTTGTTTTTTCGCGCGATACTTGCATAATTCACAGAAAACAGTTATACTGAATTATAGGTGGGAATATATTCTGCCTGTTTAAATCGGATTCAACCGATCAGATAAAATCGAACGGAGGTTTTGGCATGGATTGCAAGTTTGCTACCGATCTTGGCCTGGTAACCGTCGATGATGATGTGCTTGTGCGCGTTGCAGGCTATGCCGCGCTGGATTGCTACGGCATCGTGGGCATGGCTTCCAAGCGTTCTACCGATGGCATCGTTCAGCTGATGGGCAGGGAAAACATCGGCCGCGGCGTAAAGATTCGCACGTCCGGCGACAAGGTGGATATCGATCTGTTTATCATCGTTGAATATGGTATTTCGATCAGCGCGGTTGCGGCTTCTATCATTGAAACGGTAAAATATAAGGTAGAACGTTTCGCGGGCGTGCCCGTTGGGCGCGTAAACGTCTGCGTGGAGGATATTCGCGTCTGATGCGAGGGCGCGCATTACTTTGGAGGCATACATGGCGATAACAAAAATTGACGGCATCATGCTCAAGGAGATGTTTTCCTCCGGTGCGGCGCTGCTGGTGCAGAACCGCGACAGCGTGGATGCTTTGAACGTATTCCCGGTGCCGGATGGCGATACGGGTTCAAATATGTCGCAGACGATCACATCTGCGGTGAAGGAAATGAATTCCAAGCGCCTGACCAGCGTATCGGATATTGCCGATGCGGTGGCGCGCGGCGCGCTGAAGGGCGCGCGCGGCAATTCCGGCGTAATTCTGAGCCAGATTCTGCGCGGACTGGCGAAGGGCATGGCGGGCTGCGAGGATATCGACTGCGCCGTTCTGCGTCAGGCGTTCCGCGAGGCGGCGAATACCGCCTACAAGGCCGTGATGAAGCCCAAGGAGGGCACGATTCTGACCGTAATCCGCGTAATCGCGGAGGATATTTCCAAGAACGGATCCCGCATCGACGATATGCAGGAACTGTTTAAGATGATCATTTCCAGCGGCGATGCGATTCTGAAGCGCACGCCCGATATGCTGCCGGTACTGAAGCAGGCGGGCGTGGTAGACAGCGGCGGAATGGGCCTGATGGTAGTGCTGCGCGGCATGTATTCGGCGCTGACCGGCGAAACCATCGAACTGGAGGATGGCGCGAGCGCATCCAGCGTTCAGCCGATGCCCGGCGAATTTGTGGATGATCATGAAGCGCTGGATGAAATTACCTTCGGTTACTGTACGGAATTCATCGTTTCTCATCCGCGCCCCGATTTGAAGGACAGCGAAGTGGTGCGACTGCGCAAGCGTCTGGAAAAAATCGGCGATTGCGTGCTGGTCATTTCCGATCTTTCCGTGGTCAAGGTGCATGTGCATACCAATGATCCCGGCAAGGCGATGCAGTACGCGCTGGAGCTGGGCGAATTGGACGCCATCAAGGTGGACAACATGTTTGAGGAGCACCGCGAGCGCGAAGCCAAAAAGGCGGCGGCGCTGGAAGCGGAGCGCGCGAAGCTGAAGGAATATGGCATGGTGGCGGTGGCGCTGGGCGATGGATTCGCCACGATTCTGAAGGAGTTGAACATCGATCAGATCGTGGACGGCGGACAGACGATGAACCCCAGCATCGATGATCTGGCGCAGGCGGTGGATCGCACGAACGCCAAGAATGTGTTCATCCTGCCGAACAATACCAACATCATTCTGGCGGCGCAGCAGGCGGCGGAGCTTACGGATAAGAACGTGATCGTTCTGCCCACGAAATCCGTGCCGATGGGCATTTCCGCGGCGCTGGCGTTCGATCCGGATGCGGATGTGGAAACCAACATCGATGCGATGAATGAAGCGGCGGAAAATGTAAACACCGGTTCCATCACATTCGCCGTGCGCGATACCAATTATGATGATCATGAAATCCACATCGGCGATATCATGGGCATGATCAATAATAAGCTCAGCGTGATCGGCAAGGATGTACATCAGGTGGGCATGGATATCGCGGAAAAGATGGTCGGCGAGGATGCATCGCTGATTACCGTGTACTACGGAAGCGATGTGACCGAGGCGGACGCGCAGAAGCTTACCGATGCGCTTGAGAAAAAATATTCCGATTGCGATGTGGAATTGCAGTACGGCGGACAGCCGCTCTACTACTATCTGATCGCGGTGGAATAACGCGGTATATCGACGGGGTAAGGGATACGCTCGTTCTTCGGCTCCCTCTGATGGTACGCACCGAAGACCCTGCAGCGCAGGGTTTCGGCAGCAACGGTGCCGCGCCTCAATCTTCGATTGAGCCGTCGGCAGTCTGCCTAAAGGCAGACCGGCAAACCTTTTAGGTTTGCCGCCTTCGGGCTGGAATCCGTAGGATTCGCACCGACTGGTCGCGGGCTGCAAGCAGCGGTGCCGCGCCTCAATCTTTGATTGAGCCGTCGGCAGTCGGCTAAAAGCCGACCGGCAAACCATCAGGTTTGCCGCCTTACGCGACTGCTGAAGGGAGCTGGCATCGCGTAGCGATGACTGAGGGAGAGAATCCGTACGCAGAACCTGAAAACCAGCGAAATTCGGTTTGCCCGTTATCTCTCCTTCCGTCAAAACCTGCGGTTTTGCCACCTCCCTCCTCAGAGGGAGGCAAGAGAGTGAAATACGGTTGAGTTTATTTCTCTGGAAAATGGAAGGTTTGTTGGACTGGCAATATAAATCCGGCTGAAGAAGCCGGATTTTTTATCAGGGAGGTGCGCACAATGGATATCGCGCTGAAGGACATTCGCGGGATTGGCCCCGCGCGCTGCCGCGCGTTTGAAGCCGCGGGCATACGCACGGTGCGCGATCTTGTTATGTTCCTCCCGAAGGATTACCGCGATCTTACGCAGTTTACCGCCCTTTGCGATCTGAAGGCGGGCGATACCGCGACGGTGCATGTGCGCGTGGCGGGCGAAGCCGTGCAGCGGCGCGTGAAAAAGCTGACCATTACCCGCGCGTTCGTCACCGATGGCACGGAAACGATCTGCGCCGTATGGTACAACCAGCCGTGGCTGCAAAAGCAGCTTGTGCAGGGGCGCGAAATGCTATTGTACGGCAAGTGCGAAGCGCGCGGCGGATCGCTGCAATTGACCAGCCCGACATTCGAACAGGAATCGGGCATCGTGCCGGTGTATCGCGCGATACAGGGTATTCCGCAGAAGATGATTCGCCAGAGCATCGAATCCGCGCTTCAGGCGCAGGATGGGCAATGGCCGGATGAGCTTCCGGAGGCGCTGCGCCGCAAATACGGCCTGTGCGAGCGCAATTTCGCCATGCGCAACGCGCATTTCCCGGTCAGCGCCGAAGCGCTGGAAACCGCCAGAACGCGCATCGCGTTTGAACAGCTGCTTCTGTATCAGCTGGGCGTGGCGCTTCTGCGCAAAACGGGCGGGCGCGGGCTGCGCATCGATCCCGGCGCGGCGGCGCTTTCGGAATTTATCGATCATCTTCCGTTTGCGCCCACCGGTGCGCAGGTGCGCGTGCTGGAGGAGATTCGCCGCGATCTGGCGAGCGATCGCGCGATGGCGCGCATGGTGCAGGGAGATGTGGGCAGCGGCAAAACGGCGGTGGCGTTCGGCGCGATCTATATGTGCTGCCGCGCGGGCTATCAGGCGGCGCTGATGGCGCCCACCGAGGTGCTGGCGCGCCAGCATTACGAAGCCGCGCGGGCGATCCTCGCGCCGCTGGGTCTGAAGGTAGGGCTGCTGACCGGCAGTCTGACCGCGAAGCAGCATAAAATCGCGCATCAGGCGATCGAGGACGGCGAATGGGATGTGGCGGTCGGCACGCATGCGCTGATTACCGAGGGCGTAAACTATCAGCGGCTGGGGCTTGCCGTGACGGATGAACAGCATCGCTTCGGCGTGCGCCAGCGCACGCTGCTGGGGCAGAAAGGCGAAGCGGTCAACGTGCTGGTGATGTCCGCCACGCCGATTCCGCGAACGCTTTCGCTGATTCTGTACGGCGATCTGGATATATCGATTCTGGATGAACTGCCGCCGGGGCGCAAGGCGGTGCGCACGCGCATCGTGCCGGAGGACAAGCGCAATGGCATGTACGGCTTTTTGCGATCCGAGGTGCGCAAGGGGCGGCAGGTGTACGTGGTGTGTCCGCTGGTGGAGGAATCCGAGGCCGTGGACGCGCGCCCTGCCGAGCAGGTGTACGAGGATCTGCGCACGCGCGATCTCGCCGATCTGCGCGTTAAACTGGTGCACGGGCGCATGAAGGCGGCGGATAAGGATCAGGTATTGGAAACCTTCCGGCGCGGCGATGCGGATGTGCTGGTTTCCACCACCGTGATCGAGGTGGGCGTGAATGTGCCCAACGCCACGGTAATGGTGATCGAAAACGCGGAACGATTTGGGCTTGCGCAGCTGCATCAGCTGCGCGGGCGC
>CAKUKP010000035.1 GCA_934663625.1 uncultured Clostridia bacterium | reverse complement strand
TGAATGGGTGGCTTTTGTATGAATGATATAAAATATCCGTCCGAAAACTGTGTTTTCGGACGGACTGTGGTGGAGCCAGGAACGGTCGTACCCCTTGCCTTCCTCTGACGAGGAAGGTGCCAGCGGCATTTGCCGCTGACGGAAGGAGAGATAACGTACCTATCGGATTAAAGTAGGTCTGCTGATTCTGCGAAAGAGGTTCTCTCCCTCAGTCAGTGCTGCGTACTGCCAGCTCCCCCATCAGGTGGATCCAGGGAAATAGCCGCATTCTTCTCAGACCTTAATCGTGAGATTTTGCAGAATTATTCCTCGTCGTCCGCTTCCGCCAGTTCGCAGTATTTTTCGAATACTTCGTTCAGCTCTGCTTCGGATTCGATGGTGGAATAGAAATCGTTGCCGTCCGCGTCCTGCTGGATGCGCATGATCACCAGTTCATCGTCCTCCACATCCTCCATCGGCTCCGCGGGCGCAAGGCAGATGTAAATGCCGCCCTTGTGCTCCAGCGTCATCAAATGTTCGAATTTTACCTCGTTGCCCTCGTCGTCCACCAGTTCCACGATGTTTTCCGGATCCATCTCCATGTCGAAATTCTGATTATCGCTCATGTGCCAAACCTCGCTTTGAAATACTTTTTTATGTGTTTCCGGATCGCAAACCGGATCCTTCCAGCCGCCCGCGTCCAGAAAGGATTGCAGAATAAAGGTCGCCGCCAGTTTATCCACCACCAGCTTGCGCTTATCGCGCCGCACATCGCCCTGCAGCAGCACGCCGGTCGCCAGCTTCGTGGTCAGCCGTTCATCCTGAAATCGGATTTCATAGCCCATATCGGCCAGCGTCTGCGCCATCGCGCGCGCATGCTGCGCCTGAAAGCCCTCGCTGCCGTCCATGTTCAGCGGAAGCCCGCACAGGATATGTGTGGTTTCATATTGCCTGCAAAGCTGATCTACGCGCTCCGCGTCCTTCTTTGCGCCCCTGGTGAAGATCGTTTCCACGCCCTGCGCGGTGATATCCAGCGGATCCGATACCGCCACGCCGATGCGGCGGTCGCCGACGTCCAGACAGATTACGCGCATTCGATCACACCACCTTTATGCAGAATTGCGGGCAAACGCGCGCGCAGTATCCGCAGAACACGCATTTCGCCGGATCGATCGTACATTTTCCGTTCACGATGGCGATTGCGTGCTGGCGGCAGCGCTCGGCGCACCGGCCGCAGCCTTCGCAGTAATCATGCACCATCATGCGCCGCGCGCGGTGGCGCAGCCGTTCCAGCTGATCCCATGCCGTGGGATCGCCCGCCTCCAGCGCCACATTTGCATCGATTTCTTCGATGGATTGCATCCCCACGGCGACGCTGTCGATCAGGGGATTGTTCAGCGCGTATTCCATCGCTTCGCGGCTGGATGAAATCAGATGCCCGCCGCCCAGCGGCTTCATGGCGAAGATGCCGATGCCGAATTCGCGCGCGTGCGCGATGGCGGCTTCCATATCGGCGCGCGTGCCATCCTGAATGCCGATGCCGCCCGCATTGATCAGCGGGTGGATCACCTGAATTTGAGGAAAACGGGGCGCGGCGTGCACACATCCCGAAAAATGCGTGCTGACGCCAACCGCGCCAATTCTGCCCAGCTCACGCTGACGTTCCAAAAAAACAAGCGCCTCCTCATGACCGCGCAGCGTGTACAGCGATTCCTGCTCGTGCAGCATAAAGAGGTCGATATAATCCCTGCCCAGCCCGCGATAGGCGCGCTCCAGCGCCGCCTGCGCGGTTTCCTGATCCCAGCAATATGCCTTCGTGCTGATCACATAATCGGGCGCGGATTTCAGCGCCTCGCGAATGTGGGGATAATTATCATACAGATCCGCGGTATCCAGAAAACGGATGCCCCGTTCATACGCGTGGATCAACAGCCTTGCCCCTTCGCGAGGCGACATATTCTGTTGCAGGGGCGACATGGTGAGCGTACCAAAGCACAGCCTGGATACGTTCAGCCCCGATTTGCCCAGTTTTACGATTCGCATTAGCCTTTATCGTGCTCGGTGACGTAAAAACGAATGAATTCTTCCAGCAGTTCATCGCGTTCCAGACGACGGATCAGCGAACGGGCGTTGTTATAGCTCGTTATGTAGGTGGGATCGCCCGATATCAGGTATCCGACCATCTGAAGAATGGGGTCGTGTCCCTTCGCCTTCAGCGCCTGATACACAACCTCGATGATTTCTGCGGCGGATTCCGGCGTATTCTCGGGCAAACGGAAATTCTGCGTTTCCCCCAGTTTGTTGTTCATAGCGCACCGCCTTTCCTAAATACATACACATATGGATTATAGCACAGTTCTCGCGCAATTTCAATTCTTTTCGTACCTTTGTACAAAAACTCTATATAACGTTCGAATCGCGGTGAGCGCGGGTACCGCCAGCAGCAATCCGCCGATGCCGCCCAGCTTCGATCCGAAGTACAGCGCCAGCAGCACCGTGCCGGGGGAAAAACCGGTCACGCTGCCCATGACGCGCGGCGAAATCACCAGCCCATCGATCTGCTGCACCAGAAACAGCACGCCGATGGTGATCAGCGCGCGCTGCCAGCTGATGCCGAACGCCATCAGCACGGCGGGAATGCCGCCCAGCACCGGCCCGAAGTAGGGAATTACGTTGAATATGCCCACGATCAGACCGAGCAGCGGCGCGCCCGCGATGCCGATGATCCAAAGCCCGATCCAGGCGAGCGCGCCCACCGCCAGCGCGATGGTGGCCTGCCCGCGCAGGTACAGCCGCAGTTCGTGCATCAGCGATCTGCCGAACCGAACCGCATAACGGCGAATTCTTGCGGGCACCATCAATTCAAGACGGATCAGCGAACGCTGACGATCCGCCAGAAAAAAGTAGCTCAGGGCGATCATCAGCAGCACCTTATAGATTTTGTCCGAAAATTCGCCGATATAATCCACCGCGTTCTTCGCAAATTGCGAAAAATTACCGCCAATTTGGGAAAGATCGGGAAGCTGAACGGAGGGAAGCCTCGATTGCAGGATATTTTGAATCGATTCCGCCATTTCCGTGATTCGATCCGCCGCGCGCGCAATCGCGCCGTCAGAAATCTGACCGGCGACCATGAGAACCGCCGCCGCGAACACGCCGATTACGATGACGCCGATTGCGGCGAGCGATAGAATCGCGCTGTACGGCTGGGGAACGCGGCGGGAAATGCATGCATCCAGCGGCGACGCCAGAAAGCAGATTACGCCCGCGCCGAACAGGATGGCGATGGCGTCGGCAACCAGATCGCCGAAAAAGATCACGATCGCCGCGATTCCGCAAAGTACCGCGATCAGATGGATGATCCGGTTATCGAAAACGCCATGTCCTTCCATGTTCAGCCTCCGGGAATGCATCGTCAGATTTTCTTCATCAGTTCTTCGGTCTTTTCGGACAGCCATCGGCCGCCGCGCTTCATCTGCTGATTCAGCCTGCGATGGGTTTGCCAGTTCACAATGCCGAATACGGTTGCGGCGGCGCCGCCGATCAGCGTACCGGCGATCATGCCGCGCATCGTTCCTCGCTTCATGAGAATTCATCCTCCTTATCATCGGTCTTTGTCGAATCGATCACGATGACCTCCAGCGCATCGGGGGATACGGAATAATCCGTCACGCGATCCCTGCCGGAAATCAGATCATCCCAAAGTCCGCGGGCGAGCTCCAGCGCCGTGACCAGGAAGCTGATTTCATCGATTTCTGCGCCCGTGATCGCGCCGATGCGCCGTCCATCCGTGGATATGGCGCGGTAGAGCAGCTTTTTGGAATGCATCCGCCTTCGCTGGCCGCGCGCGTCGGTCATTACCGCCACGCTGCCGATCATCACCAGCAGATCGCTGGGGATGTATCGCGTGCCCGGCAGGCCGCAATCCATCCAGACGCCCTCCAGCTGGCGCAGATCATCGGAAAGATCCGCGCCGATAACGGTTCCGATCTTTTGCTTTTCACAGATGACGGGCATCCCGATCAGGTTTCGCAGCTTTCGCATATTGGCCTCCGTGCGTTTGATTCGACAGGCATAGTTTGCGCGCCGCGATCGATATTTTTGCAAGCCAATTTCTGTTGATCGACGTTTGGAAAAAAATGATGAAAATGGCAAAAAAATCCTCCTCCGCGTCCAAATCACGGAGAAGGAAATCAGAAAATCGTCGGCGATTATTCGCCCAGCAGGAACGCGCGCAGATCGTCTACGCGATCGAACGTGTGCGGAATATCGATATGCGCCATTTCATCGCGCGTGCGGAAGCCCCAGGAAACCCAGCCTGCATCCACGCCCGCGTTCTTCGCGGTTTCGATATCTACGCTGCTGTCGCCGATGTAGATCGCGTCGCCCTTGCCTACGTTCGCCGCGGCGATGATGCGCTCCGCCGCCGTGGGATCGGGCTTGCGCGGGGTCTGTTCCGATTCGCCCACGGCGTAATCGTACAGGTTCGGAAAATGAATGCGGCAAAGCGCCTGCAGCGCCGCATCGAATTTGTTGGAATTGATGCCCACATAGATTCCCGCCGCGCGCAGATCGCGCATCAGCTCCGGAATGCCTTCGTAGGGCTTCGTGGTATCATCGATGTGATCGCGATAGTACGCCTTGAATTCCGAAAGAATCTGCGCAAGTTCTTCTTCGGATGTGCCCTCAGGCGCGGCGCGGCGGATCAGATTGGCGACGCCGTTGCCCACGCGCCGGCGAATGCCGTCCACGCTGTGCGTGGGATAGCCGTGCTGCGCGAGCGCGTAATTCGCCGCGGAAGCCAGATCGCGGATCGTATCCAGCACCGTGCCGTCCAGATCGAAGATAACAGCCTTGTATTTCATAGGAATCGTCCCTTTCGTTTGATACAGGCATTATAGCGCGCCAATGTTTTGCACGGCAGGATGCGCGGGTTAGATTTCGGTTATGCCGCGCGCGGAAACGATTGGAGAAAGCGTTACAAAACACGCGGATGCGAAAAAGCGAGCGCTTTACCGCTGTCGCGCAGTTCACACTCGCTTTTTCAGGTAGGGGAGGAGCTGCTTCAGAAGCAAATCCTCGGACTCTGGCATTTCAACCGTTTTATTTTGCGGCGTGCCGCTTTTTCGTTTTGCGAATGCCGCGCGCGGTCTTACTCGCGTAGATCGATAGCGCCACGATCGTGATCACATACGGGAACATTCGGGCGAGATCGCTGGACAATCCAAGCACCTGCAGATTGTTCGCCAGAGAATCGGTAAAGCCGAACAGCAGTGCCGCCAGCGAAGACAGCAGCGGCTTTCCGCAGCCCATCGCCTCCGCCGCCAGCGCGATAAAGCCGCGCCCGGATATCATATCCTTTGTAAAACCGGATACATACGCCATCGACATGAAGGCGCCGCCCATGCCTGCGATCACACCGGAGATGATCAGCGCGTACAGGCGAATCCTGCGGGAAGAAAAGCCCGCCGTTTCGATGGCCTTCGGACTTTCGCCGACCGCGCGGATATAGATGCCCAGCTTCGTTTTATACAGCAGAATCGCAACCAGAACGACAACGACGACCGCCATATAGGTCAGCACGTTGTGCCCGGAAAGAACCTCACCCAGGAATGGTATATCCTTCAAAAGCGGGATATTTACCTTTGGCATGTTGATCGAATGAAGCGCGGTGGAAACGCCGCGGTCGCCGGTCAGCATGTACAGAATGAAGATCGTAAGCCCGCTGGACAGGCTGTTCAGGGCGATACAGGTCAGCACCAGATTGGTTTTCAGCCACAGATGGAAAAATGCGAGCAGCAGTGAAAACACAACGCCCGCCGCAATTGCAACCAGCAGACCCACCCAGCAGCTTTGCGCGTAGGCGCTGCCGACCACGCCCATCAATGCGGCGAACAGCATGGCGCCTTCGATGCTGATGTTCGTAACGCCCGCGCGATCGGAGACCAGCGCTGCCATCGTGGCGAACAGAATCGGGGTGGTCAGGCGAAGTACGGAATACAGGAATGTGCTGGAACCGATTACCTGAAGAATCGGCAGAAGACCTGCCCAGAGATCCGCGAAAAAGTTACCTGTCATTGCGCAAAGCCTCCTTTTCCGCCATCTTCTGCTTCAATCCGCCGGTAAGCGCCGCCGCCGTTACAAGAATCATCATGATCGATTGGATCACCGTGATCAGCTCCTTCGGAACATCCGCATAGGTGTTCATACAGTTTGCGCCCGTGCGCAGATAGGCGATGAACAGCGAAGCAAGCGGCACAAACTGGGGCTTGTTTCGGGCGAGAATTGCGATGATGATGCCGTCCCAGCCATAGCCGGGCAGCGCCGTCCACTGGAAGCGCTGATACATGCCCATTACTTCTACCGCACCGCCCAATCCGGCGATTGCGCCGCCGATTACCTGCGAAGATATGATAATGCCGCCTACGCCGTAACCTGTGTATCTGGCAAAGCTTGGGTTCTGGCCGTAAACGCGCAGCTCATGTCCGCGCCGGGTTCTGTATAAGTAGATGTACGCCAGTATGATGACAAAAACCACGATGATTACGCCCGAATGTACGCCGGTTCCCTTGATGATCTTGGGCAATCTGCTGCCCGAAGGGAGCGCAGCCGTCGCCACCTGCCCGGCCGTTCGATCAATAAAGAAGTTTTTCAAAATGTACAGGCCGAAGTACAGCAGTACGTAATTCAGCATCAGCGATGATACCATTTCGTTGGCGTTTAATCTGGCTTTCAGAACGCCCGGAATCAAACCGATGATGCCGCCGATGATAATGCCCGCCAGCATCGGCAGAACGAGGCACAGCACAGGCGGCAGCTTCAGCGAGGAAGCGACGACCGCGGCCGCCATTGCGCCGATGAAATTTGCACCCTCCGCCGCCATGTTGAACATGTTCGCCTGAAACATGATGCATACCGCGATGCCCGTAAAGCTGATCGTGGTCGCCGTGGTCAGGATATTGCCCAGCTGCCGCTTGGAACTGAACGGACTGATCAGAAACTGGTAGATCGCTTCGCCAGGATCGGCGCTGACCGCAAAAATCAGTATAAACGCAAGCAGCAGAGCGATGATGATTGCCAGCGCGGTGGTGATTGCGTTCAACGTCGCCGTTCGATGACGCGAAAACAGAAATGTCGATAGGGTATTTCTGCGATTCTCTTTTTCACTCATGGCAAACCCTCCTGATTTCTTCCGGCGTCTGCTGTTTTACGCCCAGCATGTAATGGCCGATTTCGTTTTCGTCGATCTGCGCCATATCCGGGAAATAGGCGCGGATTTTGCCTTCGTACATGACAACCAGACTGTCAGAAAGCTTGAACAGTTCGTCCAGATCGGCGGATACCAGCAGAATCGCGCAGCCCGCATCGCGCATTTCCACCAGCTTTTCATGCAGAAATTTCGCCGCGCCCACATCGATGCCGCGCGAGGGCTGTTCCACAATGAAAACCTGAACACCGTCCGAAAATTCGCGCGCGGCGACGACCTTCTGCATATTGCCGCCAGAGAGCATATCAACCTCCGTCTGCGCGGATTCGCATTTCACGCGGAAATCCTTTACCAGCCCTTCGGAGAGGCTGTGGATCTTTTTCAGATTCAAAAGCCCCGCGCGGAACAGCGATTTATCCTCCAGCTTTGTGGCGATGATGTTGTCTTCGATCGTCATGGTCTTTGCGAGTCCCAACGTCATTCTGTCCGCCGGAATATAGGCGACGCCCATATCGCGCAGCTGTCGGATCGATATCCCCTTTGTATCCCTGCCGAGGATTTCAATGCTTCCTTCCATCGGCGGACGCAGACCGAAGATCATTTCAACCATTTCGTTCTGGCCGTTGCCTTCAACGCCGGCAACGCCCAATATTTCGCCCGCGCGCACCGCGAGGGATACGCCGTCCACCACATATTTGCCGAAGCGATCCATGCATTTTGCGTTTGTAACGCGCAGCCGAACTTCGCGCGGCTGTGCGGTGGTCTTATCCAGTTTTTCGGAATAATTCTTACCCACCATCATTTCGGAAATCTGATGCTGCGTAACATCGGCGATATTTGCGGTAGCGACGATTTCCCCCTTGCGCATTACGCTTACGCGGTCGCACAGTTCCATCACTTCGCGCAGCTTATGCGATATGAAGATTACCGTATAGCCCTTATTACGCAATTCCTTCAGCTTTGCGAAAAGTTCCGTGGTTTCCTGCGGCGTCAGTACCGCCGTGGGTTCATCCAGAATCAGAATATTTGCGCCTCGATACAGCGCCTTTACGATTTCCACTTTTTGTTTCAGACCGACCGGCAGATCGCTTACGCGCGTGTTCGGATCAACGTCAAGGCCGAACAGGCGCATGATCTCCGCAACCTTTTTCTGTGATTCGGTTTTATTGATAAAGCCGAGCCTTGAAGGTTCATAGCCCAGCGCGACATTCTCCGTTATCGTCAGCGATTCCACCAGCATAAAGTGCTGATGCACCATGCCGATGGATTGCGCCATTGCATCCTGCGGCGATGAAAACACAACCTTTTTGCCGTTTACCAGTATTTCGCCCATGGAGGGGGATTCAAGACCGTAAATGATTTTCATCAGGGTACTCTTGCCAGCGCCGTTTTCGCCAACCAATGCGTGAATCTCGCCCTTATCAACAGAAAAATTGATGTTTCTGTTCGCATATACGCCGTTGTTGTATATTTTGCAGATTCCCCTCATTTCCAAAATGGTTGACACAATCAAACACCCTTTCCGTTTTGCAAAATCGTCGATGTCGCCCTTTTTGCGAATCCGCCGACCCGCAAAACCTCGATTAACTTAAAAAGGGGGGAAGCATTATACTCCCCCCAGATGCAGCAGAATCAAATTACGGGGCGACGGCAGCGATATATGCCGCGGCGTCGAAGTCCGCATCGAATGCGGAGAGCACATCGATTTCGCCGTTATTGATCTTCGCCTTGCAATCTTCGATGTGGGCGCGCATTTCTTCCGTGGTCATGCCCTTGTAGTAATCATTGGCGTCCGCCAGACCAACCGCAGATTCGATCATGCCGAGCGGTTCCTCGGTGCCGTAGGGCAGCGTGCCTTCTACATGGCGCTGCACGGAATACAGCAGAACCTGATCGATGTTCTTCATAACGGAAGATACGATGTGTTCCGCGATTTCGGTCTTGCCGTCGCCCGCCAGCGCTTCCGCCTGATCAGCGTCAACGCCGATAGCGTATACGCCGCTCTCGGCAGCCGCTTCCAGCATGCCCAGACCCGCCTGAGAAGCTACGTTGAAGCATACGCTGGAGCCGTTATTGATCTGGATTTCCGCCAGTTCCTTCGCAATTGCGGTATCGTTGAAATTGCCAACGTAGGAAGTGATCACCTTGATTTCCGGATTGTAATCGGTCGCGCCCTGAATGTAGCCGACGATGAAATCGTTGATGACCGGGATTTCCATCGCGCCAACAGCGGAGATGGTGTTCTTACCTTCCTTTTCAGCGAGCATCGCCGCCAGCGCACCCGCCAGGTAGGAAGCTTCGTTCTGCTTGAAGGAGATGGAATATACGTTGTCGCAGTCGCCCGCTTCGTAATTCACGTTGGAATCGAAGATGATGTACTTGTTATCGGGATACTGCGGTGCCAGCTCCTGCAGCGCATCCTGCATCTGATAGGTGCCCACGATGATGATATCATAATCACCATCGGATACATCGGCGAGCGTGGTTGCCCACACGGAAGAATCATAGCCCATCTCAACATAGGTGGCTTCTACGTTTGCGATGTTTTCGTTGATCAGCTTAACGCCGTTCGCGGCGGAATCAAAGAATGATTTGTCGCCCAGCGTGCCGTTCAGCAGGCAGATGACCTTCAGCGTGTCCTCTTCTGCGATTGCCGTCATGGTCAGCATGCTCAGTGCCAATGCCAGCGCGAGAAGAATCGTCAAAGCTTTTTTCATGGGAAATCCTCCTTTACATTTGCTATCACCGGTCGTGCCGGCGTTTTAGCTCTTACATTCTGCCCTTGGATACATACGGCTTGCACATGTGCTCCGTAATCATATCCACAAACAGTTCGCGGTTGACCTTGGTGGAAATGTAGCAGTTCGGCGCGTGTCCGGTAACATTCCACAGATCGGCTACGGTTTCGCCGCGGGTCAATTCCTCCGCGCAGGAAATATCCACGTAGGTGTGCTGATATTCGATCAGGTTTTCATCGATCAGCGCGCCCACGCACAGCGCATCGTGAATGGGGCAGGCAAAGAATCCAAAGTGTTCCACATGCGTCGCGCCGAAGAAGTCCAGAAGTTCGGCGACGAAGGTCGGGATCTTGCCGCCCTTCGCGCGAATGCGCTCCTTGTCCTCCTCATAGAATACGGCCTTCATGGAAATATCCAGCGTGTTTAGATAGATCGTGCAGCCGCTCTGCATTACGATGCGCGCCGCTTCAGGATCCTGATAGATATTAAATTCCGCCGCGGAGGTTACGTTGCCCGGATCGTAGATCGCGCCGCCCATGATGATGATGCGATCGATCTTTTCCTTTACATCGGGCGCCTGCGTCAACACCAGCGCGATGTTGGTCAGCGGTCCGGTGGGAATCAGCGTTACCTTTTCCCTCGATTCGCGCAGCGTGCGAATGATGAATTCCACTGCGTGCTCGCTGCGAACGGGCGTTACGGCGTCGGGAATTTTCGGGCCGCCCAGGCCGTCCTCGCCGTGAATGATCGCGCCCGTCAGGCGATAGAGATCGTGCAGCATCGGCTTACCCGCGCCCTGATATACGTCGACGTCGGTCACATCCGCATAATCCAGTACTTTTCGGGCGTTGCGGGTAACGTTTTCGACGTAGCTGTTGCCCGCTACCGTCGTTACGCCCAGAATGCGAATGTTGTCTGCGCGCGATGCCAGCATTAAAGCGATGGCGTCATCATGACCGGGATCGCAATCCATAATAACGTTAAACATACCAATATCCCCCTTTAGTCCATTTCTGTCAGTTCTTTGATTTTGATCGACTGCGCATGTGAAATCTCGATTTTACCGTGATTTGTACCGATCAGATTCTGATCCTTTAATTCCCGCACGCACCTTTGCATGGAACGCAGGCTCATTGAACAGGCGTCCGCCAGCTCCTGCCGGGTGAACGTAAGTCGTCCTTCGCCCAGCGTGCTTAAATGGCGAAGAAGCCGCTGTGTGGTTTTGAAGCGGTTCTGATTCCATGTCCGCGAGGAGGATACCAGCAGCTTGTTGGAAAGCATGCGCGTGATCGTCCAGCAGAAATCCGCATCGCTTCGCAGCCATCGGAGAAACGAAAGTGCGGGCATTCGGATCATGATCGAATCCCGAATCGCGATTGCGGAATAGGAATATCGCGCGATTTCGCTGATGATTTCCATTTCGCCGATGATGCCGCCATCTTCGATGGGCGCAAGCATGCATTCGCTGCCGTCTTCCTGCAGGCCATATACGTTTACCATGCCGGTTCTGACGATGTAAACATACAGCGCTTCATCGTTTCGCTGCATAAAGCACTTTCCGCGCGGTACATGGATCGTCAGGCAATCCTTTGCGTATTGCTCCGGAATTTCGGGCATCTGAATTCTGGTGATCGGTTGAGGCGAATCCTTTTTCATATTCAACTCCCATCAACAATCCTGTTGAATGTATCTATATAATATCATGCCCTGCAGCATGAAAAAAGGACAGATGGCACTAAATGAAGCTTTTTATATAACAAATTATATGGAAGCAGGACAAAAATGCAATATATCAAAAGACGCATTTTTCATATTTTGCATTTCGTATTACGGTACGACAGTACAATTTCTGTCAACCAATCGGCTTCGATACGCAATGCAGGATTTGTTTTATCGGATTGATTTTCGCTTGTAAACGGATCTGAAATGTGATAAAATACATAATGGTAGAATGGATGTATTTATGAAAACGGAGCAATGAAGCGATGGAAGCATATGCGGGCTTTGCGGGAATATATGATCTGCTGATGGATGATTTTGATTATCCGGCGTGGGCGGATTACTATTTGAAGATGCTTTCGGATGCGGGCATATCGCCGCGCGCGATCTGCGATTGCGCCTGCGGTACGGGCAGCATGTCCGTTGAATTTGCAAAGCATGGCGTCGAGGTCACCGGCGCGGATATTTCGCCGGAAATGCTCCGATACGCCGCCGATAAGGCGCGCGCCGCGGGCAGACAGATTCGTTTCATCTGCCAGGATATGTGCGCGCTGCGCCTTATTCGCCCCGTGGACGCGCTGGTCTGCGCCTGCGACGGCGTAAACTATCTGCTGACCGATAAGCGCGTGGAGGCGTTCTTCCGCGCCGCGCACGATGCGATTCGTTCCGGCGGCGCGATCGCGTTCGATGTATCGTCGCCGCATAAGCTGCGCGATGTGCTGGGCGATGGATTCTTTGCCGAGGAACGCGATGAAGCGGCGTACATCTGGCAGAACAGTCTGCGCGGCGATGTTGTCAACATGGATATCACGTTCTTTATCCGCGATCGCGGCGATCTGTACCGCCGCGTGGCGGAAAACCACCGCCAGCGCATACAAACGCCGGATCGCATCTGCGAATTGCTTTCGGCGGCGAGCTTTACGAACATCCGCGTATTCGGCGATCGAACCTTCGATGCGCCGCGCGCGGACGAAATGCGAATACACTTTTGCGCAAATCGGGAATAATCTTTTGTGAGGAGAACCAAAATGGAATTTGAAAATCGCGATGGCATTTATGATATAGAACTGCTGGAAGGGCAGGCGCGCGCAATTTTGATTGAAAGCACGAATCTGGTGCAGAAGGCGATGGATACCCATCATCTGTCCCGCATCGCTGCGGCGGCGCTGGGGCGCACCCTGACGGCGACGGCGGCGCTGGGCAGCATGCTGAAGAACGACCGCGAATCCGTAAGCGTGCAGATCAAGGGCGGCGGCCCCATCGGCACGGTGCTGGCGGTGGCGCACGGCAATCTGGATGTGAAGGGCTATGTGGATAATCCGGATGTGGATCTGCCGCGCACCGGCAAAAAACTGCCCGTGGGCGCGGCGGTCGGCAAAAACGGACGGCTTACCGTGATTAAGGATATGAACCTGCGCGAACCCTATGTGGGGCAGGTGAATCTGGTGTCCGGCGAAATCGCCGAGGATTTTGCCATGTATTTTACCGCGTCCGAACAGACGCCTTCGCTGGTTTCGCTGGGCGTGCTGGTGGACGATACGCATGTGGTGTCCGCGGGCGGGCTGATTATTCAAATGATGCCGAACGCCACGGAGGCGGCGATCGCATCCATCGAAAACAGCGCGGGCATGTTCATGGATATTTCCGAAACCATGCGCGAATATCATTTGGAGGGCGCGGTGGATCAGCTTTTGATGCATTTGCAGCCGAAGGTGCTTGAAAAGCGCGTGCCGCACTACCGGTGCGATTGCAGCCGCGAACGCATTGAACGCATGCTGGTCACGCTGGGTGCGGATGAAATTCAGGATATGATCGATACCCAGCACGGCGCGCAGGTGGATTGTCACTTCTGCCTGAAGCGCTATAAATTCAGCGCGGACGATCTCGCGGTGCTGCTGGAGGCCGCGAAGATTCGGGAGGATCGATGAAAACAAATCCCAAGGTAGTATCCTTTGAACGCAGCGCGGCGTATGTGCATCATCGCGCGATGAAAAATCGGAGGGACAACAATCTGGTGGACGCGCTGGAGCTGATGCGCCATGCGGTGGAGCAATCGCCGGAGAACGATGATTATCTGCTGGATCTGGCGGAGCTGTACTGCGAAATGGGCTGCCATGCGCAGTCGATGCGGATATTGCTGGATCGCCTGTCGCGCCCGAACGCGCCGTCCGAATGCTATTACGGGCTGGCGCTGAATCAGCTGGGTCTGAATGAATTGGATGCGGCGCGGCGCGCCCTGCGCATGTATCAGCTGCGCAACGGCGACAGTGAATACATGGAAGACGCGATCAATCTGCAAAACGAGATCGATTTTTTCGAAGATTTCAATCGTACCTGCGATCGTAAGCGCCTGCGGGCCATAAAGATCGCGGGCAAAGCCTGTCAGGCGGTGCGCGAGGAACGTCCCGACCGCGCCGTGCGCCTGTTTGAACGAAGTCTTTCGCTGGATTCCGATCAGCCGGAGATGCGCGCGATGTACGCGGTGGCGTTAAAGCTGGCGGGGGATGGCGAAGGCGCGCTGAAAAACGCACAGATGTGTTTGGGTGGCGATGCCAGCGTGCGCGCGCTGTGTACGGCGGCGCAGGCGTTCAATATGTGCGGCATGGCGGATCGCGCGGCAGAGATCATCCGGCGCGCGGCGGAGATGGAATGCGATGAAAATGAATTTCAGCTGCTGATTTTAATGATGGGCGAGCTGCGCATGGATCGCGATGCGGCGGAAAAGCTGCGCCTGTATCTGCAGGCGTTTCCGCACAGCCGCGAGCTTATGCACATGCGCGCGGTGGCGCTGCATCGCTGCGGCGCGCCGGATGCGCAGGCGGCGGCATTCTGGAAGCGCATACTGCGCATCGATCCGGATGATACGGTGGCGCAGTTTTACGCGGATGCCGCGGCGGCGGGAACGCTTTCCCAAAATGAACCCGAATACACCTATGAAGTGCCCGATGCGGAATACCGGCGGCGGCTTTCCGTGATCGCGGAAGCGCTGGCGGGGGGCACGGAGGGGATCGCCGAACGCTGGCGGCAGGATCGCGCGTTTCGGAATACGCTGATCTGGGCGGTTTCCACCGGAAACGTAAGCTGCTGTCGCGCGGCGATGATTTTGATCGCCTCGGCGGGCGATGCGGATGCGGTGAGCGCGCTGCGCGAAATCATGTATCGGGGCGGCGTGCCGGTGGAGGCAAAGCTGCACGCGCTTCTGTTTTTGCGGCTGCGCGGCGCGGAAACCGCGGGGCTGCTCCCGCCGGACGCGGATGCGCGGGACGGGCTTTTGCCCGAAGCGGATTCGCTGCTGAAGGAAATGCCGGTGGGCGAACGGCAGCTGGTGCGGCTGGCGGCGGATATTCTGGATGCGGAATACGATGTTTCCGCGGAAGCGGCGATTTCGCTGATGTGGCGCGTGTACCGCGAACGCGTGCGCGCGTGGAACGATGTGCTGATCTGCACGGAGGAAGCGGCGGGCGCGCTGGCGTGGAATTATCTGATGCGGCACGGAAAATATCCGAATCCGGGAACATTGGCGGAACAGTTCGGCTGCAGGATTCGCCGCCTGACCTTCTACGCACGGCGAATGGCGGCGGTGCTTTCGGATTTTGAGGTGGGTACGAATGAAGATCATTGATTTTGACAGGCATTTTTATGAGTATGCGGCGAAGTGGGTCGCGGCGCATCCGGGGCTTACGGAACAGCAGATCGATGAAAGCTATAATGTGATGATGCGCGAATGGGTGAGCCGGAGCGCCGACTGGCTGGACGGCGCAGCGCCGGAGCATTACTTCGATGCGGTGACCGATCCGGCGGAATTGATCGATCTGATCTGCGGCTATGCCGATCAAAACATCAACCTGCCCGAGCCGCTGTACGCGCGCATCGTATCGATGGGCGAGCAGTGCGATCAACAGCTCGCGGCGATCGCGGCGGATGATACGAAAAAGGAAGTGCTGCGCGCCGAGGCGCTGGGCATGCTGCGCGATATGAACAGCCGCGCGGCGGACGATGCGCTGATCCGCATGGTGGTAACCTGCGAAGAAACGGGCGAGCTTGCCGATATGGCGGCGGATATACTATCCGACCGCGCTTGTGATGTGGCGGATGCGCTTCTGAGCGCCTATCCCGATGCGCCGGCGATCGCGCAGAACATGATACTGGATATCTGCGTGAATGCGCCGGGCGACGAGCGTATATTTACCTATCTGGTACAAAAGCTGCGCAACGATCCGGAGCAGCGCGCGATGAACGCGGCGCTTCTGGAAAAGCTGGGCGATGAACGCGCCATTGAACCGCTGAAGCAGATGCTTACGCTGTTCGATCTGACCTATTTTGATTATCTTGCGCTGCGCGATGCGGTGGAATCGCTGGGCGGTGATGCGGGCGAGGAGCGCACCTTCTACGGCGATCCCGATTATGAAGCGCTGCGGAATCTGCAGGAATAGCCAAGCGACGAAAATATGCAATCAAGGAGGGAAAACAGGATGTTTTGCGGACAATGCGGAAAACGCGTGATGGAAAACATGCTATTCTGTCCATTCTGCGGATCGCCCATCGTGATTCCGGATCAGGATGGAAATGCGCCGCAGCACAATGGCGAAGCTGTGCCGCCGAAAGCGGCGGATGCGCCGCTGGAACAGGAAAATCGGCAGTCGGAACCGGAAGATGTGCAGTCGGAAGATGTGCAGGAAACGCCAAAGACGGAAGCCACATCGCCGCGCAGCCTGTTTTCCGATGAACCGGAGGCAGAACCGCGGGCGGAGGACGCGGATCCCATCGAGGAATTTGTGCCGCTGTCCTTCGATTTTGACGCGCCCGCGGAGGACGCGCAGCCGAATTCGCCGGAGCCGGAGCGCACGGATGCGCCCGAACCGCCGCGCGATCGCCCCGTGATCGAAGATATTCCGGAAGAACCCGCTCCGAAGCGGCGCAGCCGGAACAGCGTCGGTCCCAAGCCGCAGGATCGCCGGCCGGCGGGCGCCTATATCCCGCCGAAGGATGTGGATATGGATGATCTGTTCATGGATGAAGATGAATACGATAACGATGATTACGATCTGGACGATGATTATGATTCCAGCTTCGGCGGCAAATCGTATCAGTACGTCGAGGAGGAAGAGGGCGGCTTTTTCGCGCGCCATGTGCGCGGCATCGTGGCGCTGATTCTGCTGGCGGTGGTCATCGTGGTGCTGCTTTTGTGGTCGCTGAGCAACGCGGGGCAGACCACGCTGGCGCAGATGAATCTGGCGTGGAAGGCGGATGTATATTCCACGCTGGCGGATCAGGCGTACAAGGCGGGATCCAAGCTGGAAGCGGCGCAGTATTATGAAAAGGCGTTCGCCCGCGAAAGTGATAATTACGAATACGCCCACAGCTCCATGGTGGCGTATTATGAATCCGGCGAGATCGAAAAGGCCGCCGCCATGCTGAAAAAATGCATCGCCATGCGCCCGAACGAAGTGGAGCCGTATCAGGAAATGCTGGTATTGTATCCCGACGCGGCTTCGCGCCCGTGGGAGATTACCGAAATCGTGCGGGACGGCTACAGCCGAACCGGCGATGAACGGCTGAACGTGGGCTGACGGAATAATTCCGCCCCGTGCGGGTTATCCTGCGTGGGGAGGCGATAAATATGACGGATAAGACCTTTGACGCGCTTGAAAACGCCGCCAGCGCGACGGAATGCACCGGACTGATGCCCGCGCTGGAAACCGATCACGCGGCGAATGAAGCCAGCGCTTCACTACAGGGCATACACACGGCGAAAATCGAAAAACAAAGGAAAGATGCAGCTCATGCGAAGAAGAACGGCAAGACAGACCCTGATTCGGTTGATCATCGCGCTGACGGCGATCATCCTTCTGATCATCGCGGGCACGATTCTGAGAATGCGCGAAACTGACGCCGGATTCTTCGAAGCCATGGGCGGCTTTCTGCAGGGCACGTTTGCAGGACAATAAAACAATCAAAAGATAAAACGGAGGACATAACATGGCACGCAATCCTGGCTGTATCCCAACGCCCCATATCAATGCGGGCATCGATGATTTTGCAAAGACGGTTCTGATGCCGGGCGATCCGCTGCGCGCGAAGTACATTGCGGATCATTATCTGAAGGACGCGAAGCTGGTCAACAATGTGCGCGGCGTAAACGGCTATACCGGCGATTATAAAGGCAAGCGCGTTTCCGTGATGGCTTCGGGCATGGGTATGCCGTCCATCGGCATTTATTCCTATGAACTGTTCAACTACTACGAGGTGGATAACATCATCCGCGTCGGCTCCGCGGGTGCGATGACCGATAAATTGCAGCTGCGCGATGTGGTGGCGGGCATGAGCGCCTACAGCACATCCAATTACGGCTATCAGTTCGGCTTTGATGGTATGCTCGCACCCTGCTGCAGCTATGATCTGCTCACGCGCGCGGTGGAAGCAGGCAAAAGGATTGGGCAGAACGTGGTTCCGGGGCCGGTGCTGTCCTCCGATGCGTTCTATGAGCAGGGCGGCCTGCCGAGCGCGGCCTCCAAGGCGATGAAGCTGGGCGTGCTGTGCGTGGAAATGGAAGCCTACGCGCTGTATCTGAACGCCGCTGCGGCGGGCAAGAACGCGCTGGCGCTGCTCACCATTTCCGATAGCCTGATTACCGGCGAAGCGCTGCCCGCCGAGGATCGCCAGAATACCTTCACCAAGATGATGGAAATCGCGCTGGAAATCGCGTAATCGAAAGGTCGGAAAACGTCGCTGTCGTAAGTGCTTTTCTGCAAGACCTTTCCCAATTATTAGCGGGGCATTTCTTCGATTCTGTTTCGATCGAAGAAATGCCCCGCTGTATTGCATTCTGTTTTACTTCGTAATCTTATTCAATATCGCGATCACCAGATAAATCACGATCATAACCGCGAAAATGCCCAGCATGCCAAACAGCGTAACCCGCAGGGCCTCCATCAGATTTGCACTCATTTCATTCACACCTTTCATCAATGGGCGATCAGGGATAGAATCATGCCGCCGGCGATGACCGAAGCGATCTGTCCCGCCACGTTTGCGCCCGCCGCATGCATCAGCAAAAAGTTCTGGCGATCTTCCTTCAATCCCATCTTATGCACCACGCGGGAAGCCATGGGGAAGGCGGATATGCCCGCTGCGCCGATCATGGGATTGACCTTCTTTTTCAGGAACAGATTCAGGACTTTGGCGAAGAAAACGCCGCCGAAGGTATCGAATACGAAGGCGATCAGTCCAAGCCCCAGAATCATCAGCGTTTCCACCGTCAGAAATTCCGCCGCCTGCATCCGCGCCGCCACCGTAAGCCCCAGCACCAGCGTAATCAGCTTTGCCAGAATGTTCTGCGCCGCATCGGAAAGGTTATCCAGCACGCCGCATTCCCGAAGCAGATTGCCGAACATCAGAAAGCCCACCAGCACCGCCGATTGCGGCGCGGCGACGCCCGCGATGGCGGTTACGATGATCGGGAACAGAATGCGCGTGGTTTTCGATACGTTCTGCGGATCGTATTCCATGCGGATCATGCGCTCTTTTTTCGTGGTGATCAGCCGAATGCAGGGCGGCTGTACGATGGGCACCAGCGCCATATACGAATATGCCGCCACGGTGATCGCGCCCAGATATTTGCTGCCGAATACGTTTGCCACCAGAATGGATGTGGGGCCGTCCGCCGCGCCGATGATGGCGATCGCGCCCGCGTCCCGCAGATCAAAGCCGCACAGGCTGGCGATGATCAGCGTAAAGAAAATGCCGAACTGCGCCGCTGCGCCGAACAGCAGCAGGCGGGGATTGGACAGAAGCGGCCCGAAATCGATCATCGCGCCGATGCCGATGAACAGAAGCAATGGAAACAGTTCGTTGGCGATGCCCGCGTTAAACAGCGTTTCCAGCACCGGCGTGGCGCTGGAGATGGGCAGATTTACCAGAATCGCGCCGAAGCCCATCGGCAGAAGCAGCGTGGGCTCCATATCCCGCCGAATCGCGAGATAGATTAAAATCCCGCCGATCAGCCACATCACCGGCATCTGCCATGTGATCGCCCGCACGCCCGAAAGAAGACCCTCCATATTGCATCCTCCTTTGATTTCGTGGGAAGTACAAAAAAACGCAAGACCTCGGCAGCACAAAAACACTGCCAAGGTCTTGCGTTTTCAAGCCTGTGCGGGCGATATTTCGCCGTATTGACGCATCGGGCTGCGTATCTGTTCAAAGTGGAATCAGAACGCTCGCTACTCCCCTTGTTCGCATTCAGTATAGCAGTTCTTTCGGGGAAATGCAATGCCGCGCGGCGATTCTTCGCGGAAAATTTGCTTTATTTCCGGATGCGCGCCAAAATGCCGGATTTTGCTTGCATCTGCAAAAAAATAGCGTTATAATATAAAAAGTATAAACTGCGGTTGTATGCGGCAAAGTTTGCTATTTCATAAATTGGAGGCGCGGTATGGATCAATTCTATCGTACATATCTGGATACTTTTGTGGATCGCAGCGGCACCCATTGCGAAAAGTGGGACGCCTGCGAAAGTGTTTTCGGTCGGGCGGACGTGATCCCGATGTGGGTTGCGGATATGGATTTTCCCACCGTGCCCGCCGTGCGCGATGCGCTGGTGAACCGCGCCATGCATCCGATTTACGGCTATACCGATAATCTGGCGGCGGAAAAGCAGGCGGAAATCGGCTGGCTGAAGCGCCGCTATCAGATGGATGTGCAGCCCGATTGGATTCTGTACAGCCCCGGCGTGATCGACAGCCTGTTCTTTTGCGTGCGTGCACTGACGAAGCCGGGCGACCGGATTCTGATTCAGCCGCCGGTGTACGGCCCGTTCTTCCGCGCCGTGCAAACCTTCGATTGCACGCTGGTGAAAAATCCGCTCGTGCATACGCAGGATGGCTGGCAGATGGATTTTGACGATCTGGAGCGCCGGTTTGCGGGCGGCGTGCGCATGATGATCCTGTGTAACCCGCACAATCCCGTGGGCCGCGTATGGCGCAGGGAGGAGCTGCAGCGCCTTGTCGATCTGGCGAATCAATATCATGTGATCATCGTCTGCGATGAAATTCATGCCGATTTCAATTTCGGCGAAATCCCGCACACGCGCATTCTGTCGCTGGAGGGAAGCGAAAACTGCGTGATGCTCACCTCCGCTACGAAATCGTTCAATCTGGCGGGACTGCGTCAGTCGTCCGTCATCGTAAGGAACGATGAACTGCGCGCGAAGATTTACGCCGAGCGCGAACGCGCGCACGCGGGCACGCCGAATATCTTCGGCGCGATCGCACAGCAGACCGCCTATACCTGCGGCGATGCATGGATGGACGCGGTGGTGGAATACATCCGTGAAAACCGCGATTACGCCTATGATTTCATCCGCACGCGGATTCCCGCGATTCATTGCGATAAGCAGAGCGCCACGTATCTGATGTGGCTGGATCTGCGCGCGCTGGGCGGCACGCATACGGAAATCCAGCATAAGCTGGTGTTCGATGCGGGCGTTGGGCTGAACGATGGCACGGATTACGGCGAAGAGGGCGCGGGCTGGTTCCGCCTGAATCTGGCGACGCAGCGCGCAAAGGTACAGAAAACGCTGGAAAACATCGAAAACATGGTGCGGGGTATGGGCCTGTGATCAATTACTTCAAAAAACTGTTTCAGAAGCCGGATAAATGGATTGCCGTGGATGTGGAGCTGGACGGAAACCGTCCCAGCCGGATCATCCAGCTTTCCTATCTGATCATACAGGGGCGCAGGGTGCGCGGCAAGAATTTCTATTTCGCTTCGAAATCCATCAACCGCTATGCGCGCAAGGTGCATGGCCTGGGCGTGTATCAGCTGAAAAAGCTGTCCGGCGGCGATGTATTCGCCTATCATGCGGACGATGTATTCCGCGATTTTCAGGATTGCAAGCTGGTCATCGGCCATGATGTGGGCGGCGATCTGCGCTACATCCGCAGCGAATTTGCCCGCATCGGCGTGAAATTTCCGGATTATCCGATCTTCTGCACGCTGAAGCACTATACGAAAGAGGCCAATATTCCGCTGAAGCAGAACCCGAACGTATTGAAGCCCCCGAAGCTGGAGGAGCTGTGCGTGCATTTCGGGCTTTCGCAGGACTTCATCGCCGCGAAGTGCAAAAAGTGGTATGGCGGCGGCGATCATCCGCACGATGCGCGCTATGATGCGGCGGCGGCGTATCTTTGTATGCTGGTGGGCGAAAAAATGGCGTGATCGTGCGTCCGGAATCCGACAAAAACGTGATATTACAATGATAGGTATGGCATGGAAGCAATTCTGTGCTATACTTTTATTATGGATATATACGATTCCAATCCGAACCTTTAAGGAGGCGAAGTGAAGTTATGAGAAAGACGAGCAAGCTGCCCGTGCAGCGGCGCATTTCAACAACGAAGCTGCTGGCGATTCTATTGGCGGCAGCGATCGTTGCCGGAATCGCATCCGCGATTCTGATCAAGGCGGCAGACAATCGAACCATCGCGGATCTGAAGGAACAGATCGCGCAGCTCACGCCCGCATTCCCCGCGGAACAGCAGCCGCAGGCGACGGCAAGCGCATATGCGCCCACGGACGCGGCGGCGGAATATAACGGCGGCGTGATCACCGTACAGGAAGCTTCCGACGCCTATTCCACCACGGCGGCGTATTATGAAATGCTGGGCGCGAACCCCGCGGATTACGCCGAGGACGCCAAGCGCGAAACCATCGATAATCTGGTAGAGGATCAGATTCTGGAAGCCAAGGCGAAGGAATACGGCGTGTACGATCTGACCGATGAACAGAAGGCGGAACTGGAACAGGAGGTTCAGGCGAACTTCGATGCGCAGGTGGAATATTATATGGCGTTCCGCTTTGACGATAGCCAGACCGATGAACAGCTGCGCCAGAACACCATTGATTATCTGAATGGAAACGGCATGTCGGTCGATGATCTGTACAAAACGGCGGCGGCGAACATCTGGCGCGATAACCTGCGCGATTACATCACCGCGGATGTGACCGTGGAAGAAAGCGACGTACAGGAATACTATCAGAAGCAGGTGGAAACGGCGAAGATCAGCTACGCGGCGGATTTCGGCATGTACGAAAGCGATCGCGAATACGGCGGTGCGGTGGTGTACAATCCGGCGGGCGTGCGCACGGTGCAGGGCATTCTGATTCCGTTCAGCAATGATCAGATCACCACCTATTTAACGCTGCAGGCGCAGATCGAAGCGGGCGATACATCCAAGCAGGCGGAAATGGACGCGCTGTACGATCAGATTTTGCCCACGGCGCAGGAAGCGCTGAATCGCGCCCGCGCGGGCGAGGATTTTGCCGCGCTGATGGATGAATACAGCGCCGATGAAACGCTGAAGCGCGAGCCGATGCGCAGCACGGGCTATTATGTTTCCGCACAGAGCGTCAGCTACAGCAAGGCGTTTATCGATGCGGCGATGGCGCTTGAAAAGATCGGCGATATTTCCGATCTGGTGCGCATGGATACCGGCATTTACATCCTGCGCTATGCGTCCGATGTGCCGGAGGGCGAAGTGCCCTACGAACAGGTGCGCGATCAGCTGATGGACGGCTGCCTGGAGGAAAAGAAGAACGTAAAATACAATACCACGGTGGAAGGATGGATCGCCGATGCGAACATCGTATACCATCTGGACCGGTTCTGACGAAAGCATATCAAAACTGCCGGAGCGACATAAGCGCTCCGGCAGTTTTGATTATCATCTATCAATTTACCACCACATTAGAGGTAAAAGCTTCCGCAGAACAGCCTGTTCAATCAAATTCAGCGACATGCGCGGTGAATTTGGTTTTTCATCTCTGATGAAAAACTTACAGCCGGTCAGGATTCCGCTCGGAAACCCGTAGGGTTTCAGGAATCCGCAGCCCTCATCTCATTCGACAAAATCGTGAGATTTTGGAGAAATCACTTACGCCATCTTGCGCATGCGCTCCTTCAGTTTATCGATGATGCGCTTTTCCAGGCGGGATATGTAGCTCTGCGATATGCCCATCATATCCGCCACTTCCTTCTGGGTATGTTCCTTCTGATCGCCCAGACCGTAGCGCAGGCTTACGATATTCTTCTCGCGCGGGTTCAATGATTTGATCGCGCTGTAGAGCATTTCGCGTTCGATGGAATTATCGAGATTCTTCGATACCAGATCGGATTCCGTGCCCAGCACGTCGGACAGGAGCAGTTCGTTTCCGTCCCAGTCCACGTTCAACGGTTCATCGAAGGATATTTCGTGCTTCAGGCGGCTCGTTTTGCGCAGAACCATCAGAATCTCATTTTCGATGCAGCGCGAGGCGTAGGTCGCCAGCTTGATATTCTTTTCGGGATTGAAGGAATTGACCGCCTTGATCAATCCGATCGTGCCGATGGAAATCAGATCCTCGATGCAGATGCCGGTATTTTCAAACTTGCGCGCAATGTAAACCACCAGACGAAGGTTGCGTTCGATCACCGTACTGCGCGCTTCGCTGTCGCCTGCGCGAATCCGGCCGATCATGTCCACCTCCTCATCGTGCGTAAGCGGCGGTGGCAGACGATCGCTGCCGCCGATGTAGCATACGGAACCCTTGCGCAGCTGCACAAAAAGGCCGTAGATGGATTGTCGGATGGAAGGAATAGACATCTGAAGACCTCCTTCTTCAAGAACTCTGGATAAACAGGAATTCGGCGGGCGCAAGCGCGCGGTGCAGACCGGGAATCCTTCCCTGAAAAATCCCGATCCGGCACGGCGGCGCCGGTATTTGGCGTCCGTCGGGCAGGCATACCGTCACGCGGTCGGCGTCGATGCACTCCATTTCACCGCCGCCGCCCAGCACGCTGAACGGTATTTTGCGTACACGTTTCGAAGTTGCCGCCGCCGATGCGATGTGCGGAATGCACCCCGCCTCGGCGATCACCACCGGCAGATGCGATTTCGGTTCCGTCAGGCGGTTGCCGGTATCGATCATCGCCGTAAAGCGATCTGTGCTGCCCGCCAGCTCTACGCATAGCTGTATGCGCAGCGCCGATCGATCATGCCTGCGCATACGGAGCACGCAGATGATCAATATGCAGCCCGCCGCCAGCAGATCCAGCCGAAAGGGGCGCGAAAGCGATGCGATTCCGGCGGCGGCCAGCGTGGACAAAAGTATGCAGCACGATGCGACGATCCCTGTCCGCGCGCCGCCGTTTCGTCCCGTAAGCGCGAAACCGGCGAATACGCAGAACAGCGCCTGAAAGAGCCAGAATCGAAGGAATGCGACGCCCGCGATGCGGCAGATGACGGTATCTGCCTCCAGCACCGCGAGCGCAGCGGCGATCCTTTTTGCGTTCAGCCTGCCCAAACCCAGCTGTACACATGCGAGTATGCAAAGGTTCATGGCGGCGTCCGCCGCCAGCAGGCGTTCGATGGACACGATTCAAGCCCTCCGATGGATGTGTGCGCGATCTGGAATCAATCATATGAAAAAACAGAGCATACGGAAAGGAATTCATGTCGTTAATTGCGCAACTCGTTTCGATTTTTTTGAGGGGTTATGTTTGCGGGCAGCACGAAAATTGGCGCGCTCTTCGCGCTGATTCGACAGGGTTTTGCGGCGTTCGCACGTTATACACAGTTTGACGCGCCTTTCGACACGAATCGAATTTGTTTGACGAATCGATTGCAAAGGTCGTAATTTTACTGCGAAAGTTTTGTCGTTTCATTGCGCACAGATAAACGCAAGATTTCATTGTCCGCTGCATAGAATACAAAGGGAGGGATTTCAATGACGTTTTCGGAACTGAAAAGCAAGGACGTCGTCAATATGGCGGACGGGCGCAAGCTGGGCAAGCCCATTGATCTTGTGCTGAATGGCGGCGCGTGCGTGGAGGCCATCGTCGTTCCGTCGTCCGGCGGCCTTCTGAACCTGATCAAGCAGGACAGGGAAGGGTGCCTGATCCCGTGGAAATGCGTGCTTCGAATCGGCGATGATGTGATTCTGGTGGACGTTCGGGAAGATTCTGGTAATACAGCTGTAGAAAATTCAACTTAATTTAAAAAAGGACTAGACGAAAGGTTATCTTTTGTGTATAATAGTTAATGTATGAGGTGAGAGCCATATGAGATGTGTTTTCTGCAATTGTCTGCAAAGCCGCGTGATCGACTCCAGACAGTCCGATGATGGTACCAGCATCCGCCGCCGCCGCGAGTGCGAACGCTGCGGGCGCAGGTTTACCACGTATGAACGCATCGACATGGTTCCCCTCATGGTGGTGAAGAAGGATCAGACGCGGGAACAGTTTGATGTAAACAAGCTGCGCTCCGGCATCATCAAGGCGTGCGAAAAGCGGCCGGTATCGCTGGAGCAGATTGATCAGCTGGTTCGTTCGATCGAACAGAAGCTGTACAATCAGTCCGATGCCGAAATCACCAGCCAGATGGTGGGCGAATATGTAATGGATGGGCTCAAGGGGCTGGACGAGGTCGCCTATGTGCGCTTCGCATCCGTATATCGTCAGTTCCGCGATATTCAAACCTTCCGCGATGAACTGAATAAGCTGCTCGCCGATTTTGAACCGGGTACTGCTGATGGCGACATCAGATAATACCAATATATACAATAAGGAAAGAGGATACGCACATGGCAAACGAACTGATCTTGGCCGTAGATGATGAAGCTCATATTCTTGAACTGCTTTCGTTCAACCTTGAGGCTTCCGGCTATCGGGTTGTAACTGCAGCCACAGGCGAGGATGCTCTGGTGGTTTGTGCGCATGAGCGTCCTGCAATGGTTCTGCTCGACATTATGCTCCCGGGCATCGACGGTATGGAAGTATGCCGCCGCCTGAAGAGCGCGCCGACAACTGCGGACATCCCGATCATCATGCTCACTGCGAAGGGCGATGAGGTGGATAAGATTCTGGGTCTGGAACTGGGCGCAGATGATTACATCACCAAGCCGTTCTCTGTACGCGAGCTGATCGCGCGCGTGAAGGCGCTGCTGCGCCGCGCTGCACCCCAGAACGAGGAAGAAGGTATTCTGCATGTAGGCGGCCTGACGATTGACGTCGGCAATTACGAGGCCTTCCGGAACGGCGAAAAGCTTTCGCTCACCCTGAAGGAGTTTGAACTGCTCAAGCTGCTGGTGCTCAGCCGCGGCAAGGTTCTCACCCGTGATTTCCTGCTCGATCGCATTTGGGGCTATGAGTTTTATGGCGAAACCCGCACAGTTGACGTGCACATTCGCCATATTCGCCAGAAGCTGGGCGATGATGCACATTATATCGAAACCATTCGCGGTGTGGGCTATAAGTTTAACGACCGCCAGGAGAACCGCCTATGAAAACAAGGGTTGCATCTATTGTAACCCTGCTCACGTTGTTGGCTCTTGGCTTTCTGTTGGTATATAGCTGTATCGGCATTGCCGACGCGCAAAACGCGGTCATACGCGATGAACTGAATATGGTTTGCCGTTCCTATAGCGCGACTCTCGAAGGAAAAACCTCCGAGAGTCGTACGGATGCGCTTAAAGTATTCGAAGGGAACGGCGATGGCATCGTTGCCGGTTTGTTTGATACGGACGGCAGCGTGCTTTACGACACCATAAACAGTGATTTGCCTCTTGCTGAGGAGGATCGCAGCGCGGTTATCGAAGGCATTGACGATGTATATATCCGCGAGAATGCGGAGGGCAGAAAAGCTTATTACGCCATCTATCGTTTTGAAGATGGCGATTTTTTGCTTTTTTCCAAAACAATGCTGACCGGGTTTGAAGCGATGGCGAAAAACCATCTGTTCCTTCCCCTGACGGGCATCGCGGTTCTGCTGATCGCCTATGCGGCGGCGATGATCATCGTCATCGTTCGCAAGAACCGGCTGATCGATAGCGTGATGCACACGCTGGATGAATTTGCCGATGGCAAATTTGAAGCGCGGATCGATCCCGACAGCGGCAGCAAGGCCGACGTCGATACCTGCAACGCGGTCATTGGCCGCATTCAGAACCGCGTGTTCCGGCAGGCGAGCCGCAACCATGCGCTGAACGTGGTGATGAACCAGATGCAGAACGGCATTCTGGCGGTGGATGATAATCTGAACGTGATTCTGGTTACGCCCGTCGCCAAGAAGCTTTTGGGCATCGTGGGTATGCCGGAGGGCAAGCCCATCGGCGAAGCTTCCCGCGATGTAAAGCTGGATGATGTGTTCCGCGAATCCATGCAGCAGGGCGGCGTGTACACCAATGAAGTGGCGGCGCGCACGGCTGCCGGACGCGGTCACAGGCCGCTTCGGCTGTACGTATCGCCGATGCGCAACGAAGGCAAGGTGGTCGGCGCGCTGGCGATGGTGGAAGATATTACCGAAATCCGCCGTCTGGAACAGGTGCGCACGGATTTTGCCGCCAACGTATCGCATGAATTGAAAACCCCGCTGACCTCCATTCGCGGCTTCGTGGAAACGCTGGAAGCGGGCGCGATCGATAATCCCCCCATGGCGCGCAAGTTCCTGAAGATCATCATGATGGAAACCGAGCGCCTGACCCGATTGATCAACGATATTCTCTCCATCAGCAAGCTGGAATCCGGCAACGATGAAGTGACCACCGAACGGCTGCGGCTGGATAAGATGGCTTACGATGTTGCGGATATGCTTTCGATTCACGCTTCCGAAAAGGAAGTGACCATCGATTGCCGCATGAACGAAGAACCGATCTACATCATCGGCAATTCTGATCGCGTGGAGCAGATGCTGATCAATCTGATCGAAAACGCAATCAAGTACAACAAGCCAGGTGGAAGCGTAATGGTGCAGGTGTTCTCCAACGGCGTGGAGGCGAACGTCGCCATTTCCGATACCGGCATCGGCATCGCCGAGGAAAACCTGCCGCGCCTGTTCGAACGCTTCTATCGCGTGGACAAGGGCAGATCCCGCCAGATGGGCGGCACCGGTCTGGGACTCGCGATCGTAAAGCACATCGTTCGTTCGATGGGCGGCGAAATCGAAGTGCATTCAAAGCTCGGCGAAGGCACCGAATTTTTGATTACGCTGCCGCTTGCACCGGCGGATGATCCGAAGAAGGAAACCATCTTCGGGGATGAATAAGGATGAGAGGATAATTTTATGCGTCTTGGAGCATTGGAAGCCGGCGGAACCAAAATGGTATGCGCCATAGGCGATGAGCATGGAAATGTGATCGAACGATACAGCCTGCCCACGCGCGGCGGCGATGAAACGGTTCGGGAAATCATCGAATATTTCCGCGCCCACCCCGTGGAAGCGCTGGGCGTTTCCAGCTTCGGCCCTTTGAATCTGGATCCCGCATCGCCTGAATACGGAAATATCACCACCACGCCGAAGGCGGGCTGGGTGAATTATCCGCTGCGCCGCAATCTGGCGGAAGCGCTGGGCGTGCCCGTGGGCATCGATACCGATGTAAACGGCGCCGCGCTGGCGGAAGCCAGAATCGGCGCGGGCAAGGGCGTGGATTCGCTGGTGTATTACACCATCGGAACCGGCATCGGCGGCGGCGCCGTGGTCAACGACCGGCTGCTGCACGGTCTGGTGCATCCCGAAATGGGGCATATGCTGCTGCGTCCCGTGGAAAATGATCCCGCGCCGCACGGCTTCTGCCCGTATCACGATGGCTGTCTGGAGGGCATGGCCAACGGCCCTGCGATCGAAAAGCGCTGGGGGAAGCCCGCAGCGGAGCTGCCGGAGGATCATATCGCATGGGAAATCGAAGCGGAATATCTGGCGCAGATGTGCGTCAACACCATCGTGGTGCTTTCGCCGAAGATGATCGTGCTGGGCGGCGGCGTGATGCATCAGATGCATCTGTTCCCACGCATTCGCAGGCGCACGCAGGAATTGCTGAACGGCTATGTGGCGCACAGCGCGATTCTGGAAAACATCGATGCCTATAT
>CAKUKP010000034.1 GCA_934663625.1 uncultured Clostridia bacterium | reverse complement strand
GAGCACTTTGCGCATGCCTGGAGAAAGCATTGGGGCATTGAGAATGGTCTCCATTATTGTTTGGATGTATCCTTCAACGAAGACCATTCCCGCATCCGAACGGACCATGCCCCGGAAAATCTGGCAGTAGTTCGGCATTTTGCGCTTTCGGCCTTAAAGCAGCTTCCCGAACCCAAGAGAGCTTCCATTAAACGCAAACGAAAAATCTGTGCCTATGACCTTAATTTCCTCTCTTCTGCCGTTGACTTAATACTTTTGTAATTTGACGCTGTCACCGTGCATCAGGTGGAGGCAAGGATTGCGCCTGTTTCATTCGTAGACAAAAGTGAAAAAAAGCCGCTGGCAATACACAAAGTCCGATGGCAAAACGCCATCGGACTTTGTGTTGGTTTTTGTTTTAGGTTTTGCTTTATTCTTCGCTCATCAGCTTCGTGAATTCATCCACCGTATCCGCAAACACCTGCATCGCGCTGCGGATTGGCTGCGGATCGGTCAAATCCACGCCCGCGATCTTCAGTTCGTCGATCGGATACATGCTGCCGCCGGTGGTGAGGAATTTCAGATAATCCTTCGCGCCATCGTGGTTCAGAATGCGATCCGCGATCGCCACCGCGCTGCAGAAGCCGGTTGCATACTGATATACATAGAACGCCGTATAGAAATGCGGAATGCGCGCCCATTCGGTATCGGTATATTCGCTGCCCTGCGCCGCGGGATAATAGGTGGTATTCAGATCGTGATAGATGCCGCACAGCGTCTGCGCCGTGAGCGGCTGTCCCTGTTCGTACAGCGCATGCGCCTTCATTTCAAATTCGGCAAACAGCGTCTGGCGGAACACGGTGGTTCTAAAGCCCTCCAGCAGGTGGTTCAGAATGTACGCGCGCTTGCGCGGATTCTGTTCCTTCGCCAGCAGATAGCGGGTCAGCAGCACTTCGTTTACCGTGGATGCGACCTCAGCGACGAAAATGCTGTAATCGTGGTTCGCAAAATCCTGCGTTTGGGAGGAATACCACGAATGCATGCAATGTCCCAGCTCGTGCGCCAGCGTAAAGGCGTTGTCCAGTCGGTTCGCGTGGTTCAGCAGCACATAGGGATGCACGCCGTACACGCCGCAGGAGAATGCGCCGGGATGCTTGCCCGCGTTTTCGTATACGTCGATCCAGCGCTCATTGAAGGCGCGATCCAGCAGGCGCTGATATTCCTCGCCCATCGGCTTCAGCGCTTCCTTCACCAGTTCCTTCGCCTTTTCATAGGGCATTTCCTCATCCACATCAGAAACCAGCGGCACATACAGATCGTACAGCGTGAGCGTTTCCACGCCCAGCAGCTTCTTTTGCAGCTTCAGATAGCGATCCAGCGTGGGAATGGCTTCATGAATGCATTCGATCAGATTTTCATACAGCCTGCGCGGCACATTGTTGGCAAACAGCGCCGATTCCAGCGCGCCCGCATGATTGCGTGCCTTCGCAAAATAGCTGTCGAACTTCACGCTGCCCGCGTACAGGGCGGAAATCGTATTGATGTGCTTTTTGTATTCGCCGAAATACTTTTCAAACGCATCTTTGCGCACCGCCGCGCTGCGATCCTCGCGATAATTGCCGAACAGCGCGTGGGTCAGCGGCTTGCCCTCCGCCACATCGGGGAACTGAACATCCACGCTGTCGAACATGCTGAACGCCTTTTCCGGCGTTCCCGCGGCGTCGCCCAGCATGGCGAGCAGGCGTTCCTCGCGCTCGGAGAGCGTATGCACGCGCGCGCGGGCGATGTCATCAATCATGTGGCGATAGCCGGAAAGCTCCGGCTTCTGCATCCACGCATCCAGATTCTCAGGATCGATGGACAGAATTTCCGGATTCACAAACGCCGTTTCCGTGGAAAAATTCACCATCATGCGCGTGGCGCGCGCTTCCATATCCTGCGCCTCCGCATCGCCATTATCCCCCATCAGGTTCAAAAACGCATACAGATACACCAGATTCGCCTGCTGCGCCGCAGCATAGATCGCATCCAGACCGCGCTTTAAATCCTCGGCGGATTTTCCGAGCGTACCCTGTACGGCAACAACCTGCGCAATCTGTTCCTCCGCCTTCTGCATCGCGTCTTCCCACGCGGCTTTATCTGCAAAGATATCGCCGAGATTCCACATATATTCGGGATTCATATCCCGTCTGTTCTGTGCCAATTTCGTATCCTCCAGTTTTTTTTATTGTTCATCCATTTCTTCGGGCGATAACAGCTTCACGCCGTACGCCTGAAGCACCTTCAGCCCGCGTTCCTTTTCGGACAGGCGCAGCACCATCAGCGCGTGACCATCCTTCGTTCTGCGGCAGGAATACAGATATTCCACCGACAGATGTTCATTTTCGATGATGGTCAGCAGGTTGCAAAGCCCATTGGGATGATCATCCACCACGGCGGCGAACACATGATTGATCCGCGCCGTATAGCCCGCGCCCTTCAAAAGCGCCATCGTGCGATCGATCGCATCGCTTTTCACGATCATGCGCACAATGCCGAACGACTGCGTATCCGCAACGGAAAGTTCGCGGATATCGATGTTGCCGGAGCCGAGCAGCGCGGTAAGCTCGCGCAGCGTGCCCGGTCTGTTTTCCAGAAAAACGGAAATCTGCTGAATCTGCATATATCTTTCCCCTCTCTATGCCGTTTGATTACAGCTTTCTGCGATCGACCACGTGCTTGGCCTTGCCTTCAAAGCGCGGAATCGATTTGGGCGCGACGAGCTTCACTTTGGTAGCAATGCCCACCACGGATTTGATGTTTTCCACAATCGTCTTGCGGATGTTTTCGACCTCGGATACGGTATCGGAGAACATATCCTCCGTCATTTCCACCTGGATTTCCAGAATATCCGAGGAATTTTCACGGTCGGCGTAGAGCATATAGTGCGGAGCCACGCCGCGCGTCTTGACCAGCACGGATTCGATCTGGCTGGGGAATACGTTTACGCCGCGAATGATCAGCATATCATCGGTACGGCCGGTGATTCTGCCCATGCGCGCAAACGTGCGCCCGCAATCGCAGGGCGTGATATCCAGCGAACAAAGATCGTGCGTGCGATAGCGAATCATCGGCATGCCGCGCTTCGTGATCGTGGTAAACACCAGTTCGCCCTCTTCGCCATAGGGCACCTGTTCGCCGGTGGCGGGATTGATAATTTCCGCGATCACATGATCTTCGTTGATATGCATGCCCTTCTTTTCCAGACATTCATACGCCACGCCGGGGCCGGCAATTTCGGTAAGCCCGTAAATATTGCATGCGTCCGCGCAGAACAGGCTTTCGATCTTATCGCGCATGGCTTCCGACCACGGCTCCGCGCCAAAGCAGCCCGCCTTGATCTTCAGATCCTTCTTCGGATCCAAACCCATTTCACGGATCGTTTCGCCCAGATATACGGCGTAGGACGGCGTGCAGCACAGGATCGTGGTGCCCATATCCTGCATCATCATGATCTGCCGCTGCGTATTGCCGCTGGACATCGGCAGCACCATCGCGCCGATGCGATCTGCGCCCTGATACGCGCCGAAGCCGCCGGTGAACAGGCCGAAGCCGTAGGCGACCTGCACGATATCATCCGCGGTGCAGCCCGCCGCAGTCAGCGTGCGCGCCATCATTTCCGACCATACCTCCACATCGCCGCGCGTATCGGTCGATACGATCGGCTTGCCCGTGGTGCCGGAGGAGCCGTGTACGCGCACGATTTCGCGCTTCGGCACCGCCATCAGCCCGTAGGGAAACTGATCGCGCAGATCCGTCTTTTCCATAAAGGGCAATAAGCAAATGTCCTCCACGGTGCGAATGTCCTCCGGATGTACGCCCGCCGCGTCCATGCGCGCGCGGTACACCGGCACATGATCGTATTCGTGCCGCACGGTTTCCCGCAGGCGCTGCCCCTGCAGCGCCATCAATTCATCGCGGCTCATGCATTCCATTTCAGGGTTGTATATGATGTGTTCTCTGTTGCCCATATTGGTACCTCGATCGATTGTAATTTATAAAACATGCCGACTTCGGTTTGTTTTTATATTTTTGCCCGTATTTTGGTTATTTCGGCTGTTCATCCAGCGGAATGAACTCCACCTGATTGGTGCCATCCTGCCAAAGGCGTTCGATATTATAGAATTCGCGCTCTTCGGGATGGAAGATATGCACGATCACATGCGCATAGTCCAGCACGATCCATTTTGCTTCGCGATAGCCCTCCTTGCGGCGCGGTTCTTCGCCCAGCTCGGCAAGCTTTTCCTCCAGATCCTCCGCCAGCGTATGTACGGATTGCACATTGCGGCCGTTGGCGATCACAAAATAATCGGTAATGGAAGTAAGATGCCCTACGTCCAGCACAACGATGTGGTTCGCGCCCTTTTCGTCCAAAATTCTGGCGGCCTTCAGGGCAAGTTCTCTGGATTCCGTCATGATAGTTTCCTCCTTTATTGTCATTTCGAATCTGTCTGATAGCTTTGAATCATTTTCAGCGTTTTGGGATGGGGCTGCGCCCCGCCTGCGCGCACATATTCGCATGTAAGCTGCGCGCACCGGCGCATGGCGGCGTAAACATCCACATCCGCCAGCGCACGCGCTTCCTCCAGCCCCGCGAAGGGCTTGCGGTTCGGTTCGATGAAATCCGCTGTGTAAATCAGCGCGTCCATCGGCGACATTTCCGCATCGCCGATCGTATGCTTCCGAATCGCGGATAGAATCTGCGGATCGCGCACACCGTAGGTATCCCGCGCCAGCAGCGCGCCCACTGGCGCGTGCAGCACGGAATCGGCGGCCATTTCCGCATCATCCGTCTGAATATCACTCCGGCGGATCATCGCGCGCATCGCATCCGCATCCATGTATTTGGCGCAATCGTGCAAAAGCCCCGCAAGGTACGCCCGCGCGGGCGATACGCCGCATCCTGCCGCCAGACGGCGCGCGGTTTCCGCAACGCCCAGCGTATGCCGGTAGCGACTCGGCTTCAGCTGCGCCCGCAGCATATCCATGATCTGTTCGATGGAGCAGGCGCACAGGTACAATCCATGATCTTCAATGTACATCCGCACGTTCTCCGGTACCAGTCCGCAAATATCCTGCCCGCTTGCCGTTCGGGATCGAATATCCGATGAGGAAATTTCCGGCCCCGATACGGATAATACCTCGAATCGCGCGCCGTAGCGATCCGCGAGGTACGCCATCCGTTCCGTGCTCGCCGGTTCATCGCCGCGCCCTGCGACCACGAAGGTGCACATTTTCGCCACCTGATCAAAGCTGCGCCACGAATCCAGCACATCCAACGTATCCGCGCCGATCAGATAATACCATTGCGTGTCTGGATTGAACGTATGCAGATCGCGCAGAGTATCCACCGTGTAGGTGGTTCCCGTTCTGCCGATTTCAACGCCGCACGCAAACATGCCCGATACGGTTTCCGCCGCCAGCTGCGCCATGCGCCATCGATCCGCCTTCGGGGTGGGATGCGCCTTGTGCGGCGGATCGCCCGCGGGCAGAAGCATGATCCGATCCAGTTTCATTTCGCGCAGCGCGGTTTCCGCGATCTGAATGTGCCCCATGTGCACCGGATCCAGCGTTCCGCCCATAATGCCCACGCGCAATTGAATCACGCTCCCTTCATCGGATGTATATCTTTTTCTATTTCGTCAAGACTAAGCAAAAACCCTGCATCGGAGGTCGTTATGGGAAAAATATTTGATAAAATCATTTTTTCGTCATTGCTCGCAATCGGGTTTTACTTCTTTTATCACGGTACGTTCAAAAGTCCCGCGCTGTGCATCGCGCTCGCCCTGCTTTCCTGCGCGGTATGCCGAAGTCTTTTGCATAAAATCTTTGAACTGATTCGCCGCACGCGTTGGATGCAGGCGCGCCGATTTCGCAGGCAATCGAAGGGCGTGCTGATGCGCATCGCCACGCTTCCGAAAGCCGAAGCCGATGCGATCGCCGAATCGCTGATTCAACGCGCCTATCATGCGGACTGCACGGCATGCATGCTGCAAAAGCATCCTTCCGCGACCATTTCCGAGGATATTCTGTTCGATCTTTGGAAATCGCATACGGGTGAGGAGAAAATCGCCGTGCTGGCAACCTGCCGCATGAGCGAAGCCTGTCGGGCGATGGCGGCAGGGCTGACCGTGCCGCGCCTTATTCTGTTTGATGGCGACGCAGTCACCGATCTGCTCGCTGCGCATCCCGATCTTTGCCCCGAAGCGGCGCAAACGCCGCCGCTTCGCCTTCGCCTGCGCCTGTACCGGCTGCGCTCCGCCATTTTCAACCGCAAAAACGCGCCGCGCTGCATCACCATCGCACTTTCCATGATGATGATGCACTTGATCACGCGATCGATCCCCTATCTGATCTGCAGCTGCGCGCTGTTGCTGACGGCGGTTCTATCGATCGCCCGCCGTTCCCGCCCCGTAAGGCGCATATGACCGCCCGTACAGAATACGGACGGTCATAAATAACCCCTGCGGTTCGATCAGCGAAGCTCCTTATAGAGCTGCATGGCGGCCTCGCGGGTGCGCAGGCCGTCGGTCGCATTGGCTTCGCTCAGCGAACAGGCCGCGGATGCGATGCCCAGCAGAATCGAATCCTCCAGACTTTCCTTATGCTCCGCGCCGCACAGCACGCCCGCGCAGAACGCATCGCCCGCGCCGACCGAGCCCTTGATGTAACCGGCGGGCAGCTTCAGGCTTTTCTTTTCGATGTAGCGATCGTTTTCATCCAGACCGAATCCGCCTTCGGGGCAATGGATCACCGCCCAGGTGGTTACGCCCAATTCCTTCATGCGGCGCAGCGCCTTCGGGATGTTTTCATAAATCAGCTGATCATCCGCGGTGCGCAGTTCAATGCCGGTGGATTCCGACGCTTCGATTTCGTTGATGATGCAATAATCGGTATACTTGAGCGCCATCGGCACCAGCTTGCGGAAGCGATCGCTGGCTTCGGAAACCACATCGATGGATGTTTTAATGCCGCGCTGCTGCGCATCGTGCAGAAGACGCGCCATTTTACTTCCGTATTCGGGGTCATCCTGATCCAGCGCGTTCAGCAGCAGGATATAGCCGATGTGCAGAATATCGCAGTCCAGCTTATTCCAGTCGATATCATTTTCATCGAATTTTCCATTCGCGCCCAGATAGGTAAAGAATGTGCGTTCCTTGGAAATCACATCGCTCATCACCAGCGTAAAGGCGGAAATGCCCTCGCTGATCACGTTATCCAGATTGATATTCTTATATTCGCCCAGCTTTTGCAGAATCAGTTCGCCCTCGGCGTCCTTGCCGATTTTGCCCATGGCGTACAGCGGCATATCCGGATCCAGCTTCGCCAGATCGATGATGGTATTGCAAACCGCGCCGCCGGTGGCGCGCTCGATGCCGTCCAGTACGTGCACCAGCTGCCCCTGATTCGGCCAACCGTTGGTGGGATAGAGAATATCAACGATCATATTTCCCGCTACGCAAATGCCCTTGCCCATAATTTCACTCCTGTACATACATTGTTTGTTAATTCCATTATATCACAAACAAATTCCATTTTCAACACCTGTAAACCGTTTTCGCACGATCGCGGCATCAAATTACGGGATGCACTCTTGGATTCGGGAAGCTGCTTTAAGACAATGGTACTTCGATTCACAAAAAGTCTTCAGCAACTTCTTTCACGTTGTGGGCCTTTTCAAGTGCTTGAAGCGCTGATTTCCTTGCTTTGTTGTGTAACGTCTTAATCGTTTCTTTTGCCTAACCTTACACTTCTTGTCAATATATCGCATTATCTTTCCGAATTTGCACATATAATTCATAAACAATTCATACAATCAAAAAAAAAAAAAAAAAAAAAAAATACTATGCTATAATAAAAGCGAATAATCTCACATAATTGGAAGGGAGAAATATCATGCTTACAATGATCGCGCTTTTTGTTTCTGTTTTTATTCTTCAGGGCTCTTCAGGTTTTATTCCACCCAGTTCAACGGAAACATTTTCGGTGATCGCATGTGTACTGTCCTTTGTGGCTGTCATCGCGGCTTTCATCTTCATCATCCCCGAGAAAAAGCAGGCGAAGCTGAATCGCGCAGGGCGCATCATGCATAACATTTTCAACTTCCGGTCTCTTATCACCGAAAAAATCTATCAGGGTCTGTATATATTCTACACCGCCTTTGTAATCATCTGCGGTTTCTTCATGTTGTTTTGCTCTTACACCGACTACTTCGGCAACTCGCACTGGATGGGTGGTTACGGTCTCCTGCTCATGTTCTTCGGTCCATTCATCGTGCGTCTGATCTTCGAATGCGTAATGTTGGCGCTCCTTCTCGTGAAAAATGTGATCTCCATCAACAACAAACTGCGTGTTCCGAGCAATCGATCCAATGATGCAGATCGTTACGCGAACAATCGATCCAATGATGCGGATCGCTATGCACGCGGTCGATCCTATAATGCGGATCGCTACGGAAATAGCAGACGCCGTGAATAAGCTGCATCGCATGATCCGCAGCCGCGTTGCGAATCATATGCAGAAGTCCACGTTCACCCACAAGGATACCCCGCACATCGCTGCATTCGGCGCTGCTGCGTCCCTTAGATTCCGACATCAAGTGACCCAGCTGCGATCAACCGTCCATAAGAGGAGCTGTGAAAGAACGATCGGATCGTTCCTTCGCGGCTCCTTTTCTTCTAACGCTCACAGCATCGAATTACCGTGCTGACTAATTCACTTCTCAGCCTCACAGGTCGTAACTGTTTTCATCTTGAACGCCTCTGCCTTTCATGGTAAAATGAATTGACGATTTACCATTTGGAGGTTCATTATGAAGCATCTGTTTCGGCTGTCCATCATTCTATTGATTTCGCTGATCGGCGAAATTTTGCACGCGATCATTCCGCTGCCGGTTCCAGCGGGTATTTACGGCATGATCCTGATGTTCGTATCGCTCTGCACCGGCATTGTGCGCCTGGAAAGCGTGCGCACGGTGGGCATGTTTTTGATTGAAATCATGCCGGTGATGTTCATCCCCGCCGCGGTTGGGCTATTGGACAGCTGGGACGCGCTGAAATCGATGCTTTTGCCCTGCTGCATCGCGCTGGTGCCGGTAACGCTCATTGTAATGGCGGTATCCGGCAGAACCACACAGGCGCTGATCCGCGCGCAGAATCAGAAGCGAGGCGAAAACAAATGACGGATATGCTGAACCATTCTTCCTACTTCGGCGTGGTATTGAGTCTGGGCGCTTACATACTTGCGTGGTATTTGAAAAAGCGCACGAACAGAGCTATTTTCAACCCGATTCTGATTTCCATTGCGCTGGTCATCGGTGTTCTGCTGCTGACGGGCATCGAATATCAAACCTATTATGCCTCCGCGAAGATGCTCAGTTATCTGCTGACCCCTGCCACGGTATGTCTCGCCATTCCGCTGTATGAACAATTGCATCTGCTGCAGCGCAATCTATGGGCGATCCTGCTGGGCATCGCCGCGGGCGCGATCGCCAGCATCGGCAGCGTCGCGGTACTTGCATTGATCTGCGGGCTGAACCACGCGGAATTCGTCACGCTGATGCCGAAATCCGTATCCACCGCCATCAGCATGCCGCTATCGGAAATGCTGGGCGGAAACGCCGCGATCACGGCGATCGTGGTAATCCTGACTGGCGTTGTAGGGAACCTTGCCGCTTCCGGCTTTTTGAAGCTGATTCGCGTGACCGATCCCGTGGCGAAAGGCGTCGCCATCGGCACTTCATCGCACGCCGTGGGCACCAGCCGCGCGCTGGAGCTGGGCGAAATCGAAGGCGCTATGAGCAGCCTTTCCATCGTAGTTGCGGGCATAATCACAGTGGCAGCTGCTTCCATCGTTTCACAAATTATCTGACAAAAAAGAGCTGACGCGAAATCAGCTCTTTTTCTTTTTGCACGATGGGCAGCCGCAATGCGCACAATCTCCGGTACAGCCGCCGCAGCCGCAGCCCTTTGTGCGCACCGTGCGAATCAGCGCGCAGACGAACCATGCAGCGATCAAAACAAGCAATATGATCGAAAGCGCGTTCATGCTACACCCCCAGCGCACGCCCGACCAGCGCCGCCAGCAGCGCGATCAGCCATGCCACGCCGCATTGCGAAAGCACCACGATCAGCGACCATTTTCTGCCCAATTCGCGCTTTACCGCCGCGACGGCGGCGACGCATGGCGTGTACAACAGCGAAAACACCAGAAATACCAGCGCGGTAAGCGGCGTAAACAGCATGGCAATGTTGGTTTCATTCCCGCCCAACAGCACGGTAAGCGTGCTGACCACGCTTTCCTTCGCGGTAAATCCAGTGATCAGCGCCGTGGAAACGCGCCAGTCGCCCAGCCCCAGCGGCTTGAACACCGGCGCGATCAGGCCGCCCAGCAGCGCAAGCAGGCTGTCCGCCGAATCGGTGACCACGTTGAGCCGCGTATCGAAGGTTTGCAGAAACCAGATGACAACCGAAGCGACGAAGATTACGGTAAACGCCTTGGTGGCGAAATCCTTCGCCTTTTCGCCGATCAGCTGCAATACGTTGCGCGGCGCGGGAAAGCGATAATTCGGAAGCTCCATCACGAAGGGCACGGGTTCGCCCTTAAACGCGCTCCTGCGCAGCAGCAGCGCGTAGAGTATGCCCACGATGATGCCCGTAAAATACAGGCCGATCATCACCAGCGTTCCGTATTTCGGAAAAAACGCCGCCGTGAACAGCGCATAAATCGGCAGTTTCGCGCTGCACGACATAAACGGCGTCAGCAATATGGTCATCTTTCGATCTCGGTCGGACGGCAATGTGCGCGTCGCCATAATCGCGGGTACGGAACAGCCGAACCCGATCAGCATCGGCACGAAGCTGCGGCCGGACAGACCGATTTTGCGCAGCAGCTTATCCATCACGAACGCCACGCGCGCCATATAGCCGGTATCTTCCAATATGGAAAGGAAGAAGAACAGCACCACGATGATGGGCAAAAAGCTCAGCACGCTGCCGACGCCCGCAAATACGCCGTCGATGATCAACGAATGCACCACCGGATTGATGCCGTAGGCGGTCAACGCGCGATCTACGAGCGCAGTCAGCGCATCGATGCCCATCGCCATCAGATCCGAAAGCGCCGAACCGATCACGCCGAAGGTCAGATAGAATACCAGCGCCATGATCAGCACGAACGCCGGAATCGCGGTGTATTTGCCGGTCAATACCTTATCGATTCGCTTGCTGCGCAGGCGTTCCTTGCTTTCGCCCGGATGCACCACGGTCTGTTCGCACAGCTCGCTGATGAACCGGAACCGCATATCCGCCAGCGCCGCCATGCGATCCTGCCCGCTTTCCTCCTCCATCTGGGTTACGATATGTTCCAGCATTTCCACTTCGTTTTCTTCCAGATCCAGCTGATTCAGGATCAGTTCATCGCCCTCGATCAGCTTGGTGGCGGCAAAGCGCGTGGGAATTCTGCGCTTTCGGGCGTGATCTTCGATCAGATGCATCACGGCGTGAATCGCGCGATGCACCGCGCCGCCGTCCTCGCCCTCTTCTTCGCAGAAATCCATTCTGCGCGGACGATCATCGTATCGCACGGCGTTGATGGCATGGTTGATCAGTTCATCGATGCCCTCGTTCTTCACCGCGGAAATCGGCACCACCGGAACGCCCAGCGCCTGTTCCAGCGCGTTTACATTGATCGTGCCGCCGTTTTCGCGCACTTCGTCCATCATGTTCAGCGCCAGCACCATCGGCATATTCAACTCGATCAGCTGAATGGTCAGATACAGGTTGCGTTCGATGTTCGAAGCGTCCAGTATGTTGATGATGCCGTTCGGGCGCTGCTTCAGCAAAAATTCGCGCGTCACGATTTCCTCGCTGGTGTAGGGCGAGAGCGAATAAATGCCGGGCAGATCCGTCACCGTCGCTTCGCTGTGCGCGCGAATCGTACCATCCTTGCGATCCACCGTCACGCCCGGGAAATTGCCCACGTGCTGATTGGATCCCGTCAACTGGTTAAACAGCGTGGTTTTTCCGCAGTTCTGATTGCCCGCCAGCGCGAACGTAATCGGTTCGCCCGCCGGAATCACTTCCGCCCTGCGCGTATTGTATTTGATGCCCCGTTCCGCCACGCCGGGATGCGGAATGATCACGGCGCGGCATTCGCGGCGGCGGAATTCATGCGCCTCATGAATATCCTTCAATTCGATCTTCGCCGCGTCCGCCTTGCGCAGCGTAAGCTCGTAGCCGCGCGTGCGAATCTCCAGCGGATCGCCCAGCGGCGCCGCCTTGATCATCGTAACTTCCGTACCGGGCGTAAGCCCCATATCCAGTATGTGCTTGCGAAGCGCCTTTTCTTCGCAGCGCACCTCATGTATAACCGCGTCCTTTCCGGGCGCAAGCTGATCCAGCGTCAAGCCCAATCCCCCCCTGACAGACTTTTCACACCATCATATTACCATATCCCGCCGCACAATTCAATATTTTCAATCCAATTTGATCAAAGTCATGCCGCCGCGGCGGGGTTGATTTTTCCCCGCCGCGGAATTATAATAGAGATAGAATATGATCAATTGAGAGGCTGCCATGAAAGATTTAATCGGCATCATGGATTCCGGCGTGGGCGGCGTCAGCGTGCTTTGCACCGCGAGACGAATGCTCCCCCACGAAAACTTCATCTACTTCGGCGATAACAAAAACGCCCCCTACGGGCCGCGCGGCATCGAAGAAATCCGTCGCCTGTCCCGCGAGGCGTGCGCCTGCCTGGTGAATAAAGATATCAAGGCGCTTGTGATCGCGTGCAATACGATTACCTCGGCTTACGCGGAACAGCTCCGCCGTGAGGTATCTATTCCCGTAATCGGCATGGAGCCCGCCGTAAAGCCCGCCAGCCTTGCGCGCAGCGACGGACACATTCTGGCGCTCGCCACCCGCGCGACGCTGAATCTGGAAAAGTTTTCAACGCTGATGAAGCTGTACGGCGAAGGCGTAATTCCTCTTGAGGGCAAGGGGCTTGTGGAAATCGTGGAGCGCGGCGAAGCCGATAGCGAAAAGGCGCGCGACGCGCTGCAAGCGCTGTTTGCGCCCTATTTGCAGGATAAGATCGACGGCATCGTGCTGGGCTGCACACATTATCCGTTCCTGCGCCGCCAGATCGAATCCTTCTTTCCCGATGCGAAAATATTCGACGGGCGCGAGGGCACGGTGCGCCAGCTCGCCCGCAAGCTGGCCGAATACGGCTGCCTGACCGATAATACCGCGGATGGCAAAACAGAAATCGAATCCTCCGGCGGCGAAGCATGCGTTCAGCTGATGCGCGCGCTGTTTGAAAAGGATATATAGGTCATGACCGGCTTTTCGCTTGCCATGCACCCATCGGACTGAAATTCAAAAAACGGCTATGCCATTTGTTAAAAAGTTGACAAATCTGAATTTGTAGCCAAACAGGCATTTGAGGACTTGACCAATGTCCAGAAAGTCTAGAAATAGCAGTAATCTTGGGCAATGAGATTGGAGAGTAATTATGGCACGCAGAAAAGGAACATGGGTTCGTACGCTGTATAAACACGGTATTGTTTGGTGGCTACTGATTGGCTGGTGGTGGAGACCGATTGCATGGTTCATGTCTGTTCTCTTTGCTGACATACTCGGATATAAGAATGTTGAAACACGTATTATGAGCCGACGTTAGCGGAACGATTTGCGTATTACCTTAATTGTTAGGATTTCATTAAATGTGCTAAATTTTAGCTGTCACATGTTGGGTTTAAATCGAAGTATACTGAATCTGTGTGAATTCAACAAATTAAGATTACCAACAGCTACATTGATTTGCCCTCTCCATTCAGAAATATCAGTTTGCAGGATTAGTTTTCAAACGAATACTTTAAAATCCTCCGGTTATGCTGTATATGCAAAACCGGAGGATTCTAATTTTTAGACGGTTCATATCGCTTTCCTGCGCCCTGCTTTTCCGATACCGGTATATTTTTATGGCGCGGCTTATTATCACAGCGCTAACATAACCACACTTGAAACAATGTGTTCCGTGCGTTAGAATGGTTCGGTTGTCACTCATTATTGATTTATTTATAATAGGAAGCGCGAGGAAAGCAAAACATGGAAAAACAGAAAATGCAGGAAAACAAGATGGGCGTAATGCCCGTAAGGCAATTGGTTATATCGATGTCGCTGCCCATCGTAATATCGATGCTGGTGCAAGCGCTGTACAATCTGGTGGACAGCGTTTTCGTCAGCATGGTATCGCAGAAGGCGCTGAACGCGGTATCGCTGGCGTTTCCCGCGCAGAATCTGATGATCGGATTCGCGACGGGCAGCGCTGTGGGCGTAAACGCGCTGGTTTCGCGCGCGCTGGGCGCAAAGGATGAAAAATACGCCAACCGCGTGGCGGCGAACGGCGTATTCATTTCGCTGTGCTGCTATGCGATTTTCCTGCTGTTCGGTCTGTTCGGCGCGAATCTGTTCTTCCGGCTTCAGACCACCGATGCGGAAGTCATTCAATACGGCACCAGCTATCTGACGATCGTATGCGGCGTTTCCTTCGGCATTTTCGGCGAAGTGATGCTGGAACGCCTGCTGACCTCCACGGGGCGCACGATCTACACCATGATTTCGCAGGGCATCGGCGCGGTCATCAACATCATTTTCGACCCGATCTTTATCTTTGTATTCGATATGGGCGTAGCGGGCGCGGCATGGGCGACCGTATTGGGTCAGATCGTGGCGTGCATCGTAGCGCTGATTTTCAACATCAAAAAGAATCCCGAGCTGAAGCTGAACCTGAAGGGCTTCCGCCCCGAGGGTGCGATTCTCGGCAATATCTGTTCCATCGGCGTTCCCTCCATCATCATGGTAGCGGTCGGTTCGGTAATGACGTATCTGTTCAACATCATTCTGTTTAACTTCACCACGGGAACCACCTATACGCAGAATGTATTCGGCATTTATTTCAAGCTGAACAGCCTGATCTTCATGCCCATCTTCGGCATGAACAATGGTCTCGTTCCGATCATCGCCTACAATTACGGCGCGCAGAAGCGCAGCCGCATGATGGAAGCGATGAAGATCAGCATTTCCATCGCGGCGGGCATTATGGTGGTCGGCACTGCGCTGTTTTTGTTGATTCCGGATAAGCTGCTGAGTATCTTTATCACCAACGCGACCGCGGATGAGATCGATATTCTGATGAAGATCGGCAAGCCCGCCCTGCGCATCATATGCAGCCACTTCGTATTTGCCGCGATCAGCATATCCTTCAACGCCGTATTCCAGGCGCTGGGCAAGGGCAAATATGCGATGATCACATCCATCTGCCGCCAGCTGGCAATCCTGCTGCCCGTAGCGTTCGTGCTGGCGCGCATCGGCTTTGCCAGCGGCAACGATAATCTGGTATGGCTGTCCTTCCCCATCGCCGAAATCGGATCGCTGATCGTAAGCACGCTGCTGTTCCGCAAGCTGAACCGCAATCTGATTTCAAAGGTACGCGACGACGGCGTAACCGCGGCATAGATTCGCAAAACTTCTCTCATAATTCCTATGGAATGAAAGGAAATCTCCCATGCAACCTTCCGCTGAGCAGCTTACCCGCAGGCAATGGTTCCTGCGCGGGATGAAGGCCGGGATTCCGATCGGCCTTGGCTATCTGGCTGTGGCGTTCACACTGGGCATCACCGCGCGCAACGCGGGGCTGACCGCGTTTCAGGCGACGATCGCCAGCCTGCTGTGCAATGCATCCGCCGGTGAATTCGTGGGCTTTACCCTGATTCAGGCGGGGGCGAGCTATATTGAAATGGCGCTGATGGAGCTGGTCGCCAACGCGCGCTACATGCTGATGTCGTTTGCGCTGAGTCAGAAGCTGGATCCGAAAACGGGTCTTGGGCACAGGCTGCTGATCGGCTGGTATGTAACGGACGAGGTGTTCGGCGTGTCCGTCGGCGTGAAGGGCTATCTTTGCCCCTATTACACCTACGGCGCGATCGCGCTGGCGTGCCCCGGCTGGGCAATCGGCACCTGTCTGGGCGTGATCATGGGCAACATCCTGCCGGACGCCATCGTGCGCGCGCTGTCCGTAGGTTTATACGGCATGTTCATCGCCATATTCGTGCCGCCGGCGAAGCATTCCCGCGTGATTCTGCGGCTGGTTGCGATCTGCATGATCGCAAGCTACGCCTGTTCCGCGCTGCCCGGAATTCGCGATCTGTCCTCCGGTCTGCGCACGATTCTGCTGACCGTGCTGATTTCCGCGGCCGCGGCTTCCCTCGCGCCGCTGCGGCTGGAAAAGGAGGATGACGATGCATAGCACTTATATCTACATCGCCATCATGTTTCTGGTGACGTATCTGATTCGCGTGCTGCCGCTGACGCTGGTGCGCAAAAAGATCAGGAGCGTGTATATCCGTTCATTCCTGTACTACGTTCCCTATGTGACGCTGACGGTGATGACCTTCCCCGCCATCATCGAAGCCACCGGCAGCAGATGGTCGGGACTGGCGGCGCTGATCGTGGGTATGGCGCTCGCATGGAAGGGCGCGAGCCTGCTGAAGGTCGCCATCGCGTGCTGCGTGACCGTATACGTTCTGGAGCTTTTGATTCTGTAATTTATTTCGTTATATATTTAAACCCCGCCGTTCATTCGAACGACGGGGCAGACCGCTGACAAACCCCGCAACCGCAGAAATTTTCTGAAATACTTCTTGCGAAGTGAAAATTTCCACTTACTGCGTCAACGCGGGCTGCAAAATCGGTTACATACGTCTGTGTATGCGCCCTCATTTGCAGCCCGCGTTTCCTTGTCTTGCAGCGTTTTTCAGCGTCTGGCAGGATGTTGACTTTGTCAACATCCTCCCCGCCGTTCATTCGAACGACGAGGTTTTTGGTATGGGAATGAATTACTTGTCGAACACGCGCTTGGCGACCGCCGCGACGTTTTCGTTGGTGAAGCCGTATTCCTTGAAGAGCAGCTTCGCCGGTGCGGATGCGCCGAAGTGATCCAGCGTAACGGTTTCGCCGTCCAGACCGACGTACTTGTGCCAGCCGAAGCTTGCCGCCGCTTCCACGGCGACGCGCTTGCGAACCGCCTTGGGCATTACGGATTCCTTATATTCATCGGACTGTGCATCGAACAGTTCAAACGACGGCATGGAGATGACGCGCGCATCGATGCCCTGCTCCGCCAGAATCGCCTGTGCACCCACGCACTGTTCCACTTCGGAACCGGAGGCCATCAGCAGCATATCCGGCGTTTCCTTCTTGGAATCGGAAATGATGTAGCCGCCCTTCAGCGCTTCTACGCCGCTGTTTTCGTACAGGGGCAGATTCTGACGGGTGAGTACCAGCGCCACGGGGTGCTTTTCGGTCAGCGCCGCGATCCAGCCGGCGGCGGTTTCCTTCGAATCCGCGGGACGGAACACGATCAGGCCGGGCACCGCGCGCAGACCCGCCAGATGCTCGATGGGCTGATGGGTGGGGCCGTCCTCGCCAACGCCGATGGAATCGTGGGTCAGGATGTAGGGCACGTTCAGATCCATGATGGAGGACATGCGCATCGCATTCTTCATGTAATCGGAGAATACGAAGAAGGTCGCCGCGTAGGGGCGCAGACCGCCGTGCAGGCGAATGCCGTTGCAGATCGCCGCCATGGCGTGTTCGCGAACGCCGAAGTGAATGTTATCGCCCTCAGGCGTTTCGGCGGAGAAATCGCCCTTGCCCTTCATATTGCTCTTGTTGGAGGGCGCAAGGTCAGCAGAGCCGCCGAAGAAGTTCGGCACGTACTTGGTCAGGCGATTGAGCACCTCGCCGCTGGAGGCGCGGGTCGCCATGCCTTTATCGAACGCGAACAGATCATCGCACTTGGTCAGATCCGGCAGTTCATCGCTGAACCACTTATCCATTTCCGCCTTCAGATCCAGATACGCTTCAGCGTACTTTTCAACCAGTTCATTCCACGCCTGCTGCGCTGCCGCGCCCGCCTTGATGGTTTCCGCGGTGGTATCGTATACCTGCTGCGGAACGCCGAAGGGTTCTTCGCACGGCCATTCCAGCGCCTTCTTGGTCAGCGCCAGGTTTTCCTCGCCGAGCGGTTCGCCGTGGGAGGACGCCATGCCCTGCTTCGGGGAGCCGAAGCCGATGGCGGTGTGGCACACGACCAGGGTGGGCTTATCGGACTTCTTCGCGATGGTGAGTGCAGAATCGATCTGCTTCCAGCAATTGCCTTCCTTCACATCGATTACGTTCCAGCCGTAGGCGCGGAAGCGCGCGGGTACATCCTCGCGGAAGGCGATATCGGTATCACCCTCGATGGAGATTTCATTATCATCGTACAGCGCGATCAGCTTATTCAGCTTCAGGGTGCCCGCCAGAGAGCACGCCTCGTGGGAAATGCCTTCCATCATGCAGCCGTCGCCCAGAATGCAATAGGTGTAATGATCCACTACGTTAAAGCCCTCGCGGTTGAACTTCGCCGCCAGATGCTTTTCCGCCATCGCCATACCGACCGCATTCGCAATGCCCTGACCCAGAGGGCCGGTGGTGGTTTCTACGCCGACGGTGTGATGGTATTCCGGATGGCCAGGGGTCTTGGAGCCGAACTGACGGAACTGCTTCAGATCTTCGATCGTCAGGCCGTATCCGAACAGGTGCAGCAGGCTGTACATCAGCATGGAGCCATGACCGGAGGACAGAACGAAGCGATCGCGATTGATCCACTTGGGATCGGCGGGATTGTGCTTCATCTGCTTGCCCCATACCGCGTATGCGGCGGGCGCCGCGCCCATGGGCATTCCGGGATGGCCGGAATTCGCCTTCTGTACCGCTTCCGCGGAAAGGATTCGGATTGCGTTTACAACCATTTGTTCCTTATTCATGTGCATACATCTCCTGTTATCATATTCATAGGTTATCAGGGTAATCAGATTATAACATATCCCGTTCCGGATGAATATACCTTTCACGGGAATTTATCGCAAATTGCAAATCTTTTCAACAGTCGCAGGTTCAGCCCTCGACCGCCCTGCGCAGCGGTTCGATATCCAGCGCCTTTTCATCGCCGATCAGGTTCAAAAGCTGCCCCAGCATGTATTTCACGCCGCCGGGCGCATCGCTTTCCGCGTTCAGCGGCATCACCGGATCATGTACGGACAGGCGCAGCAGGAACCATGCGTTGTTCACGCCACCCTCCAGATTGAAGGTAATGCGCACGCCCTCGCGATTGTCCGGCGCAAGGTTCCATTCGGGATTATCCAGCGTATGCGAAAGAATGCGTTCGATCACATCCTGCCCCGCGGTGCGGAAATCCTCCTCCAGAATCGGCAGGCGGATTTCAGTGCTTTCCACCGGTTCCTGCAGATCGTCGATCAGGGAGGACAGCGTTTTGCCCTCGCGCTTTCTGCGCATGGCTTCGCAGATCAGGCGCGTGACCAGATACATGCCATCGTCGAGGAAATAGTTCTCGCGCAGCGCCGCATGGCCGCTGGTTTCGATCGCCAGCGGGCAATTGATGCCCTCCGCATTCAGGCGGATTGCCTCGTCGATCACGTTTCGATAGCCGCGCTTGTAGCGATAGTGCGTACCGCCCCATTCGGCGATGAACTGCGCAAGGCCGGAGGAGGTTACGCTGTCGGTCACGAACGTTCCGCCCGGTTCCTCATCCAGCAGGATCGCCGCGATCAGCGCGATCAGGCGGTTTCGATTGATCGCCTTGCCGTTCTGATCCACGATCGCCGCGCGATCGCAGTCCGCATCAAAGATCACGCCCAGATCCGCCTTGCTGTCCAGTACCGCCTGCGAAATATAGCCCATCGCGGTGGAATCTTCAGGATTGGGAATGTGGTTCGGAAAGCGTCCGTCGGGCAGCAGGAACTGGCTTCCGTCGATGTTTGCGCCCAGATCATTTAAGAACTTGGCGTAAAAACCGCCCGCGCCGTTGCCCGCGTCCACGACCACGTGCAATCCCAGCAGCGGCTTTGCGCTATCGTCGTTCAAACGCTTGCGAACCATCGCCTTCAGGGAATCGGTATAGATGGTCAGAAAATCGATCTGCTTTACCAGCGGATCGTGCAGCGTGACCTTCGCCGCCGCTTCGATCAGATCCTTTACATCGGCGGAGGTCAGGCCGCCATCGCGCGTGATGAATTTGAAACCGTTTCTGTCCGAAGGATGATGGCTGGCAGTGATCATGATCGATCCGTTCGCGCGGGTAGCGGGATCAACGCAGGTCATAAACATCGCGGGCGTGGTGCAAAGGCCGCAGTCCAGCACATCGCAGTCCGCCGCCTTCATGCCCAGAATCAGGGCTTCCTTCAGGCGCGGGCCGGATAAGCGGGAATCGTGGCCGACCGCCAGACAGATCTTATCCGGCGTGGTGCCATAGCGGCGGGCGACCCACTGCGCAAACACGCAGCCGATCTTTTCCGCAAATTCGTCCGTGAGCTGATCCGCCTTGCCGCGGATATCGCTGCCGCTGCGAAGCTTCATCCATTCATTCAGGTTGGAACTCATAAAAACCTCCTTTTGTCTTAGCTTTCCGATGCGGATTCTTTTCCCGCATCCAGAATATAGCGGTACAGCGGCGCGAGCCTGCCATACCCCATGCCGATTTCCTCCGCCAGAGATGGCGATTGGATCACGGCAAAATCATCGATCGATTTTTCCAGATAAAAGCCCTTCGCGCAGTACAGGCCGCGCAGCGCCTCCGGAACGCCGTCCGGCAGCTTCAGGCGCCGCCCCGAAACGCAGTACAGTTCATATCCGTCCTGCGTAAGATCGTTCAGAAGTCCAATGATCTGCTCCGGCGATGCTGCCATTCTGCGCCGCAGCGCCGACATGATCTCCGGATTGCCCCGATAAAAGCCCATGCCGTAGCTTACCCCTTCATCGCGCACATCCACATAGAAGCCCGGCATGGTTTTGCCTTCTTCTCCGGCAGGCTTGAAGGACAGCCACAGGCAATCCCGATAGGGGGATTTATCATTCGAAAAACGAATATCCCGATTGATGCGCGATACCACGCGGTATGGGCGATAATCCAGATCCGGCGCAAAATCGCGCAGCGTGGGCGCGAGCGCCTCCGCCAGCGCATAGCTGGGCTCGCGCACGGCGCGCAGATACCAATCCCGATTCTCCGTGAAAAATTCGCGGTTGTTGTTGAACCGGATCGCCATAAAGAATTCAAAGGTTTCCCTGGAATAGCCCTGAAACACGGTTATACATGATCCTTCCTGGTTTTCTTTTCCTTTTCCGCGCGCGGCCGCGATCCCGCCTTGCGCGCCTCCGTTTTGCGCGCCTCCGACTTATGCCGCTTGCGCCGCGCCGCCATGCGCACCTCCCGCTGAATCCGCGCCTTGCGGGAAGAGGCTGCCAGCACCACGATCAGCGTGATCAATACGATGACCGCCGCGATCAGCAGCCACGCGAACAATTCGCTTCCGCCCACCTTGATCGATCTTCCGGTAAATTCAATCAGCGATTGCTTGACGCCCTCCGGCTGCACGCCGTCCGCCGCGATCGCGATCTGCACCGGCTGCGATTGCGCCGTGCGCTCCCAGCCATCCGAATCGGTATAGGTCAGCGTATAGACAAAATTCGTATCCTTCTGTACATATCGGGTGATTTCGCGGCGCACCGATCCATTTCCGGGGATCACCGCGAACGTGCGGGATTCGCCCGTGTTTTCCTCCACCAGCACTGCATCGGTAATATCGGCGCTGCCCAGATTGCGAATTTCCAGCTGAATGCGCACGTCGCCGTCCCTGCGAATCCGCGGCGTATCCGTCTGTGCGGAAACGGTCAGTTCCGAAGGCGCGTTCACGCGCACCGAGGTCAGCAGCAGCGTTTCCGTGGTAAAATCCACATTTTCGCCCGTCGAATCCGTTCCGGCGATGCGCCAGCGCAGCTCCATTTCGCCGCGAATCGGGCAGATCGATTCCACGATCGCGGGCGCATCGCCCGCCGCCAGATCGATATGATCGGCGATCACGCCGCCGTTTACATCGTCCGTCACCGTAAGATTGCGGTAATCCGTGTTCCCGCTATTGATGATTTGCAGCGTCGCCTTCGCCGCCGTTCCGGAAAGCGTGGTATATTCCGCGCCGAAGCTTGCGCTGATCGCGCCCTTCGCCACGGAAATCGCCGCATCGTCCAGCGGCAGTACGTGCACATCCCGCTCGTTGCCCGAAACGCAGTAGGACAGCTGGGCGACGGACGCGCTATCCTCCGCAATTACAGGGCGGTTGATCAGCGTGCGGGTTTCCCCCACACCCAGATATTCCAGCCTGCCCGTGTATTCACCCAATTGATCCTGCACGCGCAGCGATGAAAGCGCCACGTTGCCGGTATTTCGAATTCGATAGGTAATCGTTACCGCTTCGCCCGCGCGCACCTGCGGCGAAGAAAGCTGGCGGGTAAATTCCACCTGCGGCGCGGCTTCCGTGCGCTTTACCGGCGCCTGAATCGTATAATTGATCCTGCCATCGGCGTTCATCGGATCATCCAGACTTACGATGTAGGTAATGATTCCGGCATTCAGTTCATCCTGCGTTACGCTGTGCGTTCGGGAAAAGGTTTGCGTATCGCCCGCGGCGATGCTGCCGATCGGTTCGTACAAAAGCCCGTCCAGCGAAGATAGATATATGTTGTTTGCGTCCGTCTGGGATGCGTTTGTAATCGTAAAGGTCAGGGTAACGTCTTCGGGCTGCACCATTTCATCCGGACGCGCTTCAATGCCGATTTCCAGCATAATGCCGCCCGACTCCGCATTCGCCCCGCAAAGTATGCTCAATAAAATCAGAAGCGAACACAGCGCCGCGCGCCAGAACCGATGCCTGCAAATCATCATCCGGATACCAATCTCCCCTGCATTCTGTCGAAAGCCATTTCAATCGACATTACTACATTATTATTGTATGACATCGGCGCGAATGTGTCAAGTGAACGCGGGCGGAAAAAGCCCGCGCTTATTCTGCTTTCTGCTTAAACAGGATGTGAAACAGCGGATAGAATACCACAAATTGCAAAAGGCAGTTGATCAGCACCACCAGTATATCCGCCACAATTTCGCCCGTTCTGCCCCAGCCCCAGCCGGTCGTGAGCAGGCGATACAGCGGTTCGCGGTATACGCCCTGCAGCGCCGCCGATAAGAAGGTTACCGCGATGTAGGCGATCAGATACCAGAACAGCGTTTTGCCGATGCTGGCGTCGGATTGAAACGTAACCTTGCGCTGCAAAAAGAAATTGACCACCTGCGCCGCCAGAATCGTGATCTGCACCGCCAGAAAATACGCAAGTCCGCCGCCCCCGCCCTGCGCGATCGCGCCCGCGGGATAATTGAACATGAAAAAATCGCCCGACCCCATCGGCAGAATCTGAAACGCGATATCAATCAGGCGCGTGTGCGCAAATATCGCCTTCAGCGCCGGAAGCAGGATGATCTGCATCAGCGTAACCACGCCGCCCACCAGATTGAATATGATAAACCGCGCAATCGCGGGATGCTTTTTCTGAAATTCGATCCACCATGCGGGGATTTGCAGCTTCATATCGTCACCTCGATTGAATGTTCTTTTAGGTATTCTGCGCGCGCGCCGTCGATTCCTGCCTGCGCGCCACACGCTTTAAATCTTGACAATTCTGGATATTGCAACTATACTGATTTTAATACAATAGCGAGGTAACGCTTATGCTGCATACGATTGAAAATGAATATCTTCGGGTGACCGCATCGGAGCGCGGCGCGGAGCTTATGTCCATTCAAAACGCGGACGGCTGCGAATATCTATGGCAGCGCGATCCCGCCTATTGGGGCAGCAGTTCGCCCACGATCTTTCCCTATGTGGCGCGCCTGACGGAGGGCAAATACGAACTGTTCGGCAAGGAATACCATCTGCCTACGCACGGCTTTGCGCGCGCATCCGATTTTCAGGTAACGGAGCAGCGCGCGGATCGAATGGTATTTACGCTGACGGACAGCGAAGATACGCGCGCACAATATCCCTATCGCTTCCGGTTTGATGTTGAAATGCGGCTGGACGGCCATACGCTGCACGTTGTTTTCCACGTGCACAATCTGGATACGAAGAATATGTATTTCGGCGTCGGCGGCCACCCCGGCTTCAATGTGCCGCTGGAAGCGAATCTGCGCTTTGAGGATTATGCGCTCACGTTCGCACAGCCGTGCGCACCCGTGCGCATGGGCTTTACCGAGCGCGTGCTCGTCAGCGGCGAAAACGCGCCCTATCCGCTTTCGGACGGCTGCTGCCTGCCGCTGCGTCACGATCTGTTTGACGACGACGCGATTGTTCTGACGAACACCGCGCGCGAGGTTTGCCTGTCCAGTGATCGCGGAACGCGCGGACTTCGGATGCATTTTGACGATTTTCCGATCTTCGGCATATGGCACAAGCCGAAATCCGATGCGCCCTATGTATGTCTGGAGCCGTGGAGCTCGCTCCCCGCGCGCGACGGCGTAATCGAACGGCTGGATCTGCAAAAGGATTTGATCTCCCTCGCGCCGAAGCAGGAAAAATCGCTCGGCTACAGCGTGGAAATTTTCTGATGTTTAAGATAAAAAAGCTGTGTCCGCTCTGTTTGAACGGATACAGCTTTTTTGTAGGGGTAGCTTTTCCGATTATTTCAGAACCTCGCCCACCAGCTGATTGACCAATCTGCCCTCCGCCTTGCCGTTCAGCTTCGGCATCAGCACCTTCATCAGCCGTCCCTTATCCTTCGCGGTCGGTTCGGCGATGCCCAGTTCCGCAAGCGTTTCCGTGATCACGGCGCGGATTGCGTCCTCGTCCATGCGCGCGGGTGCAAATTCGCACCAAACGGCGATGCGCAGCTTGCATTCCGCGATAATATCCGCGCGATCCGCGGGCGTGGTATCCAGCGTTTCCTTGGCTTCCTTGATTTCACGATAGACCACGGCGTTTTCTTCATCCTCGGTCAGATCCGCGCGCTTATCGATGGCCTTTGCCTTCAGCGCGGACAGCAGCAGCGAAAGCGCCTCCTTGCGCGGCTTATCGCCCGCCTTCAGCGCATCCATCATCGCCTTGCGTACAACATCAATCTTGCTCATAATCTCCGCCTCGATTTCTTTCGTCGAAATTTAATTTCAGTTCAGATGATCCAGCATATCAAACAGGCTCATCTGTTCGGACTGACTGTTTTTCCAATGGCGGCTCAAATCATCAAAATCCAGCGCCGTAACATCGTTTACGCCGATCGCGCCGCGGGATACCAGCGCCGCCGCGCCGGCATGCCCCGTCCATGCATAGATCCAATCGCAGTAACGGTTGCGAAGCGCATCCGTTTCGCCGCGCTTGCCGTCCGTATTGAACACGAACGCCGCCTCCGCCAGCGAAAAAAGCACCTTATTTCGGGCGATGCCGTGGCTCACCGTAAACAGCGCTTCGGGATGCTCCAGCGAAATCAACGCCGCGCGCTGCATGGCGATCAGTTCGGCGATGCCGTCCTCGTGCATGTGCGCCGCCATATCGCCGCCCAGCACCTCCACCAGCGTGCCGCCGCGCTCCAGCACCAGATTCGCCACCACGCGCGATACGCCCAGTTCGCCGCCGGTCAGCAGCGTATAGCCCAGCCGAATCCCGTTATCCACGATGGTTTCCACATATTTGCGCACCTCCGCCGTGGTTTTCACTCCGCTGATGCCCACCACCGCCAGCATCGGGCGATCCAGCAGATCGGGATTGCCGCACCGATAGAATATCTGCGGCGCGGCCGCCTCCATTCGAAGGTGCAGCCGGCGCGGATAATCCGCGTCGCGGCAGGTAACTACTTCGATTTCCTGCTTCAGAAAGTTTTCCAGACTGTAGGAAATCTGCACTTCGCGGTTCATCAGCGTGTAAATGCGATAGGCTTCCTCCTCGGAAATGCCCAGCTTCAGCATCAGACCGCTGATATCGATATTCGCCAGCCTGCCGATTCTGCCAATATCGCATTTGCGCACGCGCTCCTCCAACTGATGCATCTCCGCGGTGCTCAGCGGGCGCGCAAATTCTTCGCGATTCGGCGACAGCGACATGGTCAGCAGCAATGTAACAAACGCATCATCAGAATAATTCATGGCCATCGCCTCCTGCAATTCTCTTATAAACGTTCCATGATCATTATACCACAGGCCGCGATTTTTTTCCACAGTACATTTTCGTACTTTTGCCGATTTTCACGCCATATGCTTCTTTAATTTTTCCAGCGCCTTTTTCTCAATGCGCGAAACATAGCTGCGCGATATGCCCAGAAGCGCCGCCACATCGCGCTGTGCGCGGCAGATTCCATCCTCGATCCCGTAGCGCAGGCGCAGAACGCGCCTTTCCCGCGCGTCCAGCACGCGATCCATCAGCGCGATCGCCTCGGCGGAGCCGATGCGCGTTTCCGCCTGCTGCGCCACGATATCCGGATCGGTGCCCATCAGATCGGATATGCGCAGTTCGTTTCCCTCGCGATCCCGCCCCACCGCATCATCGATCGAAACGTTGGCGCGCGTCTTGCGGTTCGATCGCAGGTACATCAGAATTTCATTTTCAATACATCTGGACGTGTACGCCGCCAACCTGCCCGCCTCCGGTCGGTAGGTATGCACCGCCTTGATCAGCCCGATGGAACCCAGTGAAATCAGATCATCCAGATCCACACCGCTTCCCGTGTATTTCTTGGCGATGTGCACCGCCAGCCGCAGGTTGTGTTCGATCAGCTTATCCCGTGCCTGCGTATCGCCCGCCGCCATGCGGCGGATCAGCTCTTCCTCCTCCGCGCGTTCAAGCGGCTTGGGAAAGGCGTTCTTCGCGGACAGGTGCAGCGCCAGCGCGCACACATTCCGTGCGAGTGTAATCAGGATTTCTTCCAAAAACATAGGGCAACCCTCCCGCATTCGAATTCCGGAAGTCGCCCTACATTCTATTCAGCGCCATGCGCAATCTTGACTGCGGGATGGGCTTACAGGCATATGGATACAGATAAACAAACCGTGCCCGACATGTTCGCCACTCGCCCAAGCCTGCGCATGCAATCATCGGTTGATTCACATTAACAGTCCGCCTGGAATCCAAACATACTGCTTCATTGCGAGATTATGGACAATGATTCTGGTCAAAATGAGGATCAAAACTACGATCGCCGCATACCAATACCAATCTTTATGGAAAGATTTTCGCAAAACACGGATGGAACACCATTGTCCTACTGCGGTCAACAAGAACAAAGCAATCAGGTGATGCACAAATTCTATCTCAACCCAAATCTTAGAATCTGCAAGATCAGAAACCATTTTAGCTAAACATCCATTGCGATTGAGCAAGACATCCGTATTCAAAATGACCTCAATCAGGTTCAGACATCCTGTGATGAGCATCCATATTTTCGTCTTTTTCATACAGCTTCTCCTTGATTTTATATGTGCTGGGGATAGCGAAGCATACTTGAAGCAGATTCCTTGTTAGGGAATCTGCTTTGCCCACAAAGGAGTACCGTATCTTCAGATTTGTGAAAATTGGGCTGTCGTACAATCAATTTCGCTCTACATAGTAATCGTTGAAATTCTTCTAAAGCTTTCTGAATCTGGCAACAGCCTTCTGGATTGTAGATTGGTTTCTAGTCCACTCACTGATACTCTGTTCAGTAATTTTCATACTTTTCGCCACCATCTCAAAATTGAAGCCTTCGCCGGTTTCACAGGATATTTGAATTCCGTCCTCACAGTCCCGAATATACATATAGTAGATTTCATCGCCCATCCATTTGGCGGGCGACATCGTCATTTGTAATTGACTCACTCTATGTATTTTGATGATTATGCGAGAAAAAGGCTCTATGTAATCCTGATCAAGCGTTAAAATACAATCCTTACAATCCATTTTCGGGTTTGTAAATACGATTTCAAAGCGACGAATGTATGCATCATGCATGTTTTCATATTTCTCGAATAAACGCTTGGAACGTTTATCGACGCCCCGCCGGATCTTCTGCATAGCGGCACTTACCTTCTCGCTTGAATACACACCGTTTTCCATAATGCCTCCTGTTATTACTTACCGGCCCAAATATTCACGTAACCTATTATTGATAACAAGCATATCCCTACTTGATTTACGTGGTGATTAGATGTTATCATCAATCAAAGTCAGGCTTTATTTTGTATTTTAATAATTACTTCCCAAACCTTATTTCCACCATTCCTTCTTAATTATATCATACAAGTTTATACCATACAAGTTTTAAATATCTCAAAAAAGCGTGTGAACCTGATATTTATCGATGCTATAAGGTATACCGCTTGAGCTTATGATGCTTCGCCGCAAGCTTTTCATAAGGCGTACTCCTTTATTGCTCAGTCAAAACAATCCGAATCACTTATAAATGTACTCAGCTGTGTTGCATTCCTCGTCGCAAGCCATTTATAAAACAGGGAATCGAAAACGAAATTCATTGCCAGATACGTTATTACCGATAGCAGCAATTTCAACAGCCAGGATATTTCAAACGATTCAAAGAAAAATGAAGGAATCCATCCAATACACCCCAGCAGAAAAAGCAAACATGCTTACTTCCTTCGCAAATGTTTCACAGCTCCGCATTTCCTGCATACAAAGCAAACTGGGATGAAGAGCCCTTGCTTCACTTCGTAATTGTGCGCGCATTCAGTTTTCATTTTGCATTCTACTCCTTCGTGCAAATTTCAAGACTTAAATCCTGAAAAGCTCCTTCCGATGTCTTTTCTACCAGTTATCTACACATCTTCAACCATGGGGTCGGCAGAAGTATTGACCTAATTAGATTTCTTTTCCTCAAAATCAGGGAAAAGATTAAATATCAAAAAGGAATATAACGCAAGGAATACACCTCCGATGAGTGCATGCGTGACGTTATGTGGATTATACTCGCTCAGATTTAATAAGTCTATTATGAAATCCGCAAAATCAAAAGCCAATTCTGTTCCGGGGAAAAAGAACAGTATCCATGCAATTATCTTATTTCTGGTGCTTACACGTACATACTTTCCGCATTTTGAGCATTTAGTCCATTCATAGCTCGTAACATCATGCTTGCACTTCATTGTTAGATCTCCTTAGTCCATTATGTCGCGATCCGCACCCTTGGAACTCCCTATGTCACTAGATTACAGTCCGACGCATCAATCCACAATTCTTAGTAAGTACACAAATCGAAGTATAGCTTCCCTGTTTGATGCTGAATGCATCAACAAAGGGCCCACTTATCCTGCAATTAAAACCCTATCAAATCGATGATACCCATTCAGAATTGTATAAAGCTGTGCAGCTGTGTCAGAATCCAGTTCGTAGTCGAATGTTGTATTATTTAGCCGTATCAACCCATGTTGGCCATATTGCAGCAGTATGATGACGCCCTCTCCATTTTGTTGCTTAAATTCCAACGAATAGGCTTCTGTAAAACCACGTTCAACATCAAACGCTCTACGATAACGAAGCCCATCAAACATACCAACTATCGTCATGGCATGCTTTTATTTCTGAATCCGCTTATCAATATGATATGTAATAAACTGCTCAATAGCTCCAAGTATAATTGCGATTACAACAACGAGCAGCTTAGCCAAAGATTCTGAAACTCCCAATTGTTGTTGCAGCATTTGAGGAATGCCGAGAGTTTGCTGAAACACAAGACATAACATCAGGCACCAGTAAACCACATCATCAACAAACGTTACATATTTGTTATTCCGTTTTTCGTCATAAGGGAAGCGGATT
>CAKUKP010000033.1 GCA_934663625.1 uncultured Clostridia bacterium | reverse complement strand
CAGAGAATTCTTTTCTTCTCCATATTCTTTCTCCTTAATCTTTAAAACAGCGGAAGGGGAATGATCTCTCCTTCCGTCATCGCGACAAGTCGCGCTGACACCTTCCTCATCAGAGGAAGGCACAGGGTGCGCCCGTTCTCTGGCCCCCTCTGACGAGGGGGCTGTCGGCGCAAGGCGGCAAACCAAGATGGTTTGCCGGTCTGCCTTTAGGCAGACTGCCGACGTTTCAATCATCGATTGAAACGCGGCACCGAAGCTGACTGAGGGAGAGAACTCCTGCCGCAGAACCAACCAACAACCCTCCGCAAGTCCGCCGCAATTCCCGCTTACACAAACATAGCGCCGGAGCATCGACTCCGACGCCATTGTTCAGTGTCCTTTTCTTCTGCGCACCGGCTGTGCATTTCTGCGTACCGGCGGCGCACTCCTGCGCGTGTTCCGCGCATCTCTGCGCTCCACGCGGTTGCGAATGTCGCTCCGCCGGACGGGCGCTGCGTCCGCGCCCGCCGCGCCGGGCAGGCTTTCCACGTTGAACACCTCGGCTTCATATTTATCGGTAAACTTCTGCTTGGCGTTCACGTTGAACAGATCATCGCGAAACACATCCTGCTTTTCGCGCGCCTGTCCATCGTCCTCCGGCTTCGCGCGATCCTCCGCCCTTTCAACTGGCCTGCGCTTCGGGCGTTCGCGCCGCGGCGCTTCGGCGCTGGGAATCACAAATTCCTGATCCTCCCATACGCGCCGCGGTCTGCGGCGATCCCCGCCGCGATCCGAATCGCGTTCTTCCTCCAGATCGAAATCATTTTCGCGGGCGAAGAAATTCTTATCGTTGATCACCACGCGCTTTTTGCGCAGCCACACCCAATGCGGCCGCCAGCGCACGATCCAGATTACCAGATCCACGCCCACGCCGATGATCAACAGTATTATCAGCAGCTTTTTCCAGTTGTTCGCCAGAAAATCCAGCGGCGATGCGCCGCCCACCAGATCAAACAGCCGAAGTACCCAGCTCGCCAAGCCCCGTAGCCAGCCCAGCAGGCCGTTTACAATGGCGTTGGTAATCCCCGATTGCGTCATTTTATCCTCCAATAATGAAACGTAGATTCTTTAGCCCATGCGCCACGTTGGTCATTCGGCTTCCACGGCGGTCAGCTCCACGCCGACCTCCGCAGGTTCGGCTTCGAACGTCAGCTCCGGATGCGCATCCTGCGCAATTTCAATCCGGCAGCTGTGGCTGCCCGCCTCCAGTCCGGCAAGGTTTACCGCAGCATCGATATCCTCCGCACGGATGGCCTCCACCAGACTGCGCGGTCCGGTCACGCGCACGCGCACGCGGTTCATCTCTGCATCCAGCCACAGATCATCCCGCTGATCCACATACTTCAGCGGCACATCCTCAATCCATTCTGAAATCGTTTCTTCGGCGATGGTGATATTTACCAATACCTGTTCGACGGATACATTCCGGAAATCGTTCAATTTCAGCAGCTTCGCGCGGGCGGAAATGCTCTGCGTGCTGCCCTCCACGTTCACCGGTTCGATGTATAGTTCATTGATGCCGTTGAGCAGTTCCTGATCCGCCGCCACATTTACCGTTTCGGGCTGAATCGAAATTTCGGTAATTTCATAGCCCTCCGCGGGACTGCCGGTGATCACATTTTCAGGAAGCGAAGCGATGGGCACATCCTTTGTGGGATAGATTTCCATCGTAACCGTGATCGAGGAGGAAGAGCAGGAAAGCATCGCCTGCGATACCTGTTCGCCGCTCGCATCGATCAGCGTATACGGTTCGGCGCGCATATAGCCCTCCTCCGCGCCCGTCACATCGGAATTGACGCGCGCCTGCGTAAGGCTGCGCACCACCGAGGCCGCGCCGCTGACCGTGATCGATACGGGATTCGTGCGGCTGATGCTGTACCACAGATCATCGCGCTTTTCGCCGGACGCCTGTACATTTACGGGAATTACGCGGCTGTCCAGCGTTTCAAAGGTCAATTTCATCGTTTCGGGATAGATCGAAACCACGCGCCCGTACACGGTCGTGGCGCGCAGGGGCACCTGCTGCGTGCCCGCCGTGCGCACGCTGGACAGATCCAGCGTCACCTTTACGTTTTCCGCCGATACGCGCGGATAATCCGCCTGCGGCGCTTCGATGCGCACGGTGATATCCTGCATCATTTCTTCGGCGTCGTCCAGCAGCGCCAGCTTGTTCGCCGTCAGCGTACTCTGGTTGGTCAGATATCCGTTCAGCCCGCTGATCACCTTCTGGCGAGTGATCGACGCATTGTTGGTCACCACATAATTCCACAAAAGAATCGCCAGCAGCAGCGAAAGCACCTTCATCCATACATTTCTGGAAAGCACGCCCCAGAACGTTTTCGCGCCGGACTTCACCTTCGCCCGCGCGCGCTCCAAACGCTTATTCATGATCCGGCTCCTTTCCCTGTCTGAACGGTGCTTCGGAAATCCATGCCGAAAGCGTGCGCTCCGGCGTGAACAGCTCCGTCAGCAGGATGGTCAGCGATTTCGTATCCAGATAGCGCGTCAGCTTGCCCTCGCGCGCCATGGAAATCACGCCCGTTTCCTCCGATACGATCAGGGAAACCGCATCCGTGGTTTCCGTAATGCCGATCGCGGCGCGGTGGCGCGTACCCAGTTCGCGCGAAATGGAATAATCGTCGGACAGCTGCAATATGCACGCGGCGGCGGTAATGCGCTCATCGCGAATGATCATCGCGCCATCGTGCAGCGGCGTATTCGGTTCAAATATGTTTTCAATCAGCTGCGATGAAATTTCCGCGTCCACCACGGTGCCGGATTCGATGATATCGCCCAGCTTCGTGGATCGCTCCAGCACGATCAGCGCGCCGATCTTCTTGCGCGACATATCGTTGAGCGCCTTGACGATCTCCGTCACATGGCGCTCCATCTGCGTATTGCGATGGCGGTTCGCCGGTTCGAATACGCGCCGCGCCAGCTTCGATCTGCCCAGCTGTTCCAGCAGCCTGCGCAGCTCCGGCTGGAACACGATGCATATCACGATCACGCCCACGGAAATCACCTGCTGCAGTATCCAGTTCAGCGCGTGAATCTCCAGCGCATCGGAAAGTATCGCCAGCACCAGTATAAATACGATGCCCTTGAACAGCGAACTTGCGCGCGTATAGCGCACCAGCTTCAGCACGTTGTAAATCAGCACCGTCAGGATCGCCACATCCACGATGTTGCGCCAGTCGGGATGAACGAACAAATTCGAAAACAGCCCGCCTACCTGGTTTGCGATCGTCTGAAAAAACATGCTGATTCCCTCCCGCCGGCAAAATCTGTACCTGTGCATTTTTATTATAATACAAAACGATGAAATCTCCAAACACTTTTTTCGGGATTCACAAAAAAGTACCATTTGCGCCCACGGCGCGAAAAATGGCGTATCGCGGTCGTTTATTGTATCTATCGTATAATAATTATAAATCAAATTTGTTCATTTATTACATTTCCATTCAACGTTAAATCTGGTATAATGAATTTGGTATAATGTTTTTGCGTGCGCTTACGTGAAATGCGGCGCGCGCTTATTGGAGGTAAGGCTATGGCCAGTCTTTTCCTGAAAAACATCGGGAAAACCTATCGCGGCGGCGCGCAGGCCGTTCGCAATTTTAATCTGGAAATCGATGATAATGATTTTATCGCGCTGGTTGGGCCAACCGGCAGCGGTAAAACGGCGCTTCTGCGCATGATCGCCGGTTTGGATGATATCACCGCCGGTGAAATTCTGATCGACGATAAGCCGATCAACTTAATCCCCGCCCGCCAGCGCGATGTGCAGCTGGTGGACAAAAACGCAAAGTTCAATCGCTTCTTCCGGCTGCGCCGCGGCATGGCGAAGGGACTTGCGGGCACGAAGGCGGAAATCGCCGCGCGCGTGCAGGAAGCCGCCGCGATGCTGGGCATTGAGGATCTGCTGGATCGCAAGCCGCGCACGCTGACGGGCGCGCAGCTGGTGCGCGCCGCGCTCGCCCGCGCGATCGCAAGCCGCCCGAAGGTGATTCTGCTGGACGATACGCTGTCCATCCTCGCGCCCGAAGAAAAGGCGCAGGCGCGCACCGAGCTGTGCGATCTGCAGCGCCGCCTTTCCACCACCTTTATCTATGCGACCCGCGATCAGGCGGACGCGATGATGATGGGCACGCGCGTGGTGGTGATGCACGAAGGCGCGATTCAGCAGGAGGATACGCCGCAGAACCTGTACGATTACCCCGCGAATCTGTTCGTCGCCCGCTATATCGGCGCGCCCGGCATGAATATCTTCCGCGTGAAACTCGCCAAGCATGCCGACGGCGTATTCGCCGAATTCGGCGATAACGCGATCCGCGTACCCACCGGCAAGATTCAGCGCATGACCGGCGATTACATCGGCAAGGAAGTCTATATGGGCATCCATCCCGAAAATCTGCATGATGAATCGGCGTTCCTTTCCGCCTATCCGGAATCCGCGCTGGAGGTCAGCGTAAAGACGGTGGAGCGCATGGGCGCCAGCACCTATCTGCATATCGCCGCGCCCGGCTGGGATGAAAATTTCATCGCCTGCGTGGATCCCCGCACCAATTGCCGCGAGGGCGATCAAATCCCGATCGGCTTCGATGTAAACCGGCTGCACTTCTTCGATGCATCCAGCGAAAAGACGATCCTGTCCCGCGACTGACGCGGCCAATTCTGCCCCTCCTGAAAGCTGGAGGGGCGTTTTTTTCACGTCCTCTGGCTGGACAGGCGATTGCGCATGTGTTATAATCATACTGCATATTCTACCCTGAGATAGAGGAGAGGGTTTTCCATGATCAATAATCTGATGCAGGATCAGGCGGTCGCAAAAAAGCTTCAGCAGATCGGCAAGGCTTTTTGCATTGACGCGCCTTTCTTTTCCTATGAGGAAATCAAAAACGGCAACGTAAATCACACCTACAAGGTTTCCTATATTCGCGATAACGGCTCCGGATTTGCGGAGCTGAAGCCCTATCTGGTGCAGCGCATCAACACCGTGGCGTTTCAGAAGCCGGTGGAGCTGATGGCGAACATCGATAAGGTCACGGAATACATACGTAAAAAAGCGCCCGAGGCGGTGTGCCTGCACTTCCACCATACGGCGGATCGCAAAAATTATCTGATGGATCAGGATGGCTTCTGGCGGCTGAGCAACTATGTGCCGTCGATCACCTATGATTCGTGCGATGATGTGCGCGTAATCCGCAGAACCGGCGAAGCCTTCGGCGATTTTCAGGTGATGCTCGCCAATTTCGACGCAAGCAGCCTGTATTACACGATCCCCGATTTCCACGATACCCGCAAGCGCTACGCCAAGCTGAAAGCGGATGCGCAGCGGGATCCGGTGGGCCGCGTTGCGGAGGTGCGCGAAGAGCTGAACTGGCTGTTTTCCATGGAAGATCGCGCCTGCACGCTGACGGATATGTACAACCGCGGTCAGCTGCCCCTGCGCGTGACGCACAACGATACCAAGATCAACAACGTTCTGTTCGATGAAAACACGCTGGAGCCGCTGGTGGTCATCGATCTGGACACCGTTATGCCCGGTCTGGTGGCGCACGATTACGGCGACGCCATCCGCTATGTGGCAAACTTCGTCGAGGAGGACTGCGATGATGCGAGCCGCGCCGGACTGAACCTGAACCTGTTCTGGGCGTTTACCGAGGGCTTTTTGAGCAAAACCGCACGCACGCTCACGGATAACGAAATCAATACGCTGGGCATTTCCTGCTTCGCGCTGGCGTGTGAACTGGCTTCCCGCTTCCTGGACGATTACATTCTGGGCGATGAATATTTCAAGGTAGTCAAGCCGAAGCACAATCTGGTGCGCACGCGCTGCCAGATCGCGCTGGCGAAGGATATGCTGGAAAAGATGGACGCGATGAACGCCATCTGCGTGGAATGCGCGCAGCGCAACCGCGGGAAATAATCGCGCAGTATTTCGAATCCGCATCCCGATCGATGCGGATTTTATTTCAAAGAATAACCAGAGGTATAACGATGCTTGAGATTATCAACGGCTTCGCCGTGGAGGGGCGCGCCGCGAAATGCGAGCGCTACGGCAGCGGGCACATCAACACAACCTACCGCGCGGAAACGGAAGGCGGGCGCGCCTACATTCTGCAAAGAATCAACGATCATATCTTCCGCGATGTCCCCGCGCTGATGGCGAATATTTCCGCCGTGACGGGACATCTGCGCGCGAAGGGGCTGGGTTCGCGCCGGGTGCTTACGCTGGTGCCCACGAAAAGCGGCGAACACTGTCTGCACATCGCAGCGGGCGAAAACGCGGGCTGGTATCGCATGTATGAATTCATCACGGACGCGATCTGTTTGGATCAGGTGGAAACGGCGGATGATTTCCGCCAGAGCGCGATCGGCTTCGGCGAATTTCAGCGCGATCTTGCCGATTTCGACGCTTCCACGCTGACCGAAACGATCCCGATGTTCCACGATACGCAGAATCGCTTTCGCCAGCTGCACGATGCGATCAAAGCCGACCCGTTCAACCGCGCAAAGGACGTGCGCCGCGAGATCGATTTTGCGCTGGCGCGCGAAGCGCAGGCGGGCGAAATGCTTTCGATGTGCCGCCGCGGCGATCTGCCTCTGCGCGTTACGCACAACGATACCAAGCTGAACAACGTAATGCTGGATGCGAAAACGCGGCGGGCGCTATGCGTGATCGATCTGGATACGGTGATGCCCGGTCTGGCGGGCAATGATTTCGGCGATTCCATCCGCTTCGGCGCGAGCACCGCCGCGGAGGACGAGCGCGATCTTGACAGGGTATGGATGAACCTTGATCTGTTCCGCACCTTCGCCGAAGGCTTTTTATCCGCCTGCGGCGCGCGGCTGTGTCCGGCGGAGATCGAAACCCTGCCGCTGGCTTCAAAGCTGATGACGCTGGAATGCGGCATTCGCTTCCTCGCCGATCATATTCAGGGCGATACCTACTTCCGCATCCACCGCGAAAACCACAATCTGGATCGCGCGCGCACGCAGCTGAAGCTGGTTGCCGATATGGAAGATAAGATGGATGAAATGGCGCGCATCGTATCCGGCATCGCCGGATGCGCGAAATAACCGAGGATACAAAAACCTGCAGAGAGGGGAACCAACCGCATGAGTACATTTCTGGCGCTGGCGTTTCTGTTCTTCATCGGCTCCGTGCTGGGCTGGGTGCTGGAACTGCTGTTCCGCCGCTTCATTTCCGCCAACAATCCGGAGCGCAAATGGATCAACCCCGGCTTCTGCACGGGGCCGTACCTGCCGCTGTACGGCAGCGGCCTTTGCATCATGTTCGTACTTTCGGAGCTGGGCGATCGATTCTGGGATACCGGCACAATCTGGGGCAAAATTTTACTGTTCGTGCTGATCGGCGTATGCATGACGGCGATCGAATACATCGCCGGCTGGTCGAGCCTGCACCACAACCATGTGCGCCTGTGGGATTATTCCCATGAATGGGGCAACATCGAAGGCATTATCTGCCCGAAATTTTCGCTGATCTGGTCGCTGCTGGGCGTGGCGTATTATCTGCTGGTGCATCCGCACATTCTGGATTCGCTGCGCTGGCTTTCCGAAAATCTGGCGTTTTCCTTCGTCATCGGCATGTTCTTCGGCGTGTTCATCATCGATGCGGCGCATTCCGCACAGCTGATGGCGAAGCTGCGCCGGTACGCCGAGGAAAACGATGTGATCGTGCGTCTGGAGGAATTGAAGGCGCACATCCGCGCATGGCACGATCATTCCCGCCGGAAGTACAGCTTCTTCCGCCCGCTGCGCAGTGAACTGCCCATGACGGAGCAGATCGCCGCGCTGAAGGCGAACCTCGAAGAAAAAAAAGCGAAGCTCGAACAGATCAAAAAGAGTATCCGCGAAAGATAAGCGTTATAAAGCCGCTGCGAAATTCACCGCAGCGGCTCTTTTTTATAAGGTAAGAATCAGCATCCTGCACGCGCCATCCGGATCGATCCATAGATCGCATTCCGTACCGCCCCGTTCCGCAATAAGCGCCTGCGCTTCCTGAATGGTGCATGCTTCGTAGGTAAATATCGTCTTATAGATGTATCCATTGGGCAAATCCTTATATGTTTCTTTGCAAAGCAGGATGACCGCGTCCTCGGAAAAGCGGAACTCCGCAGGCGCGCCGCCGCCGAGTACAACGCCGTCATTTCGAATCTCCTGACAGGAGCCCGATACATCACAGGATTCCGCCGTATCATTTCCCAGAAGCTCCGAATGAACATATTCCGTCTGCCGCGGCAAGATTTCCGGCAGATCATTCAGCGCGGCGAAAACGCCGCATACGCCGTAAACCGCCAACAGAATCAGCGACAGCAGCCGCGCGATGCGAATCGTCTTTGCGCGCCGCAGCAGCTTGCAATACAGCGCCGCGCCCGCCAGCGCGCCGAGCGTATTCAGCATCAGATCGTCTATGTCCGCTGTGCCGACGGCGGCAGCGTATTGAATCAATTCGCAGCACAGGCTCGTCAGAAACCCCGCCAAGACCGCCTTCCGCATAGAAAGCTTCGGGAACAGACCCGGCAGCAGCACGCCCAGCGGAATGTACAATGCGAAGTTACCAAGCACATTTTTCAGGACTTCGGCAACGGTCGCTTCCCCTCTTGCATAACTAATCGCGAAGGAAAAGGGAATGCACTGAAATACGCGCTCGCCCCTGCCAGCTTCGCGGCTGAACAGCGTAATTGTCAAAAGCGCAGCGATATACAATCCCCCGATGATAATCAAACCAGGATATATGAATTTGTCCTTCGCACTCGTCCGTCTGTCGTTTGACGTCATATCGATTTCCCTCGCCTTCATCGTATTATACTATAAAGACGCGGAATCCGCTTAGAATGTTCAAATTTACCGCTTCGATTTTGAATCGATGTGCATGCGCGCGATGCCCGAAACGGCGGCGTACAGAACGCCTGCGACCGGCCACACCAGCCAGGTAATTTTCCAATCCCGCGTCCAGAAGCTCCAGCCGAGGTATACGGCAGTGGCGCAGCACCAGTAAGCGCCCGCGAGCGGCTCCAGCTTCTTTTTCGCGTTCTTTTCCTCGCGGGAGTATTCGCCCTCCTGCAGCAGGGTATCATAGCTTCCATGGATCATCGCGACGCGCACGATCAGATACACGCCCAGCGCCACGATCGCCAGCAGCAGCGAGGTCAGCGAGGTAAGAATGTAATCCGGCGCTTCCATCGCTCCGGCGACCACCAGCGGCACCGCCGCCACGATGCACAGCACCACGCCGATCGCCAGTCCGCGGCTGAAAACGGCCGCATAATCATTTTTGCGCTCCCGCGCCATGCCGGATACGCCGTATTCGGTTTCGAAGGCTTCCTTTTCCAGCGCTTCGGATTTATCCGCCCGCAGACCGCAGGTAATGAACAGAAAAACCGCCACGGCGATCATACCGAACAGGCAGGTAAGCCCCACCGCCGCCGCCAGCGTTTCCGTGATGTTCAGCATATGGCTCTCCGCAAAGCCGCTCAGCAGAATCAGCAGCGCGGGCGACAGGATGCACAGCAATACGCCCAGCGCGATCATCGGCGCGTGCTTTTTCTTCATTTCCAGATAGGCGCTGGCCTCCTCCATGGAAACCCGCCGCAGCGATCCGCTCGCCGGTTCGGAAATGACCTCCGGCTGTTCCCGCACCAGTTCATCCTTCAAAAGATAATCCGTGCTGACCCCGAACAGTTCCGCCAGCAGAATCACGCGCTGCAAATCGGGAATCGATCCCGCGCTTTCCCACTTCGAAACTGCCTGCCGCGATACGCCCAGCTTTTCCGCCAGCTCCTCCTGCGACCAGCCGTTCTTTTTCCGCTCCTCGATAATCTTATCCGCCAATATCATTTCGTCAACCTCCCGTGTTCGACTCACGTCGTTGGAATGACCTGATTCTACCGTTTTTTCCGGTTGCAAACCACCAAGCGCGGCTTTCAATTTGTCAATCGCCCGTTGCAAAGGGCGGTTTGAGGGGAATTTCGCGCTGAAACAGCGCTTTAGTGTTCCTTGCAAATTGTACCGCATCCCGAAACCCTTTGCAAGCGCGGCTTGCAATTTTCCGCGCCGCGCGATACAATACAGGCGGGATTCATTTCAGGAGGACTTCAAAAATGCAGGAAACGCTGTTTTCGCGCGTATATGAAATCGTGGCGCGAATTCCGGAGGGCAGGGTGGCGAGCTACGGCCAGATCGCGCTGATGCTGGGACAGCCGCGGGGCGCGCGGCAGGTGGGCTGGGCGATGCGCCGCTGTCCGGACGGATTGCCGTGGCAGCGCGTGGTGCGATCGAACGGCGCGATCGCAGGCGGCGGTTACAGCGAAATACGCCGCGCCCTGCTGGAAAACGAAGGCGTTCCCTTCCTGCCCGACGGCCGCGTAGATATGAATGCGTGCCGCTGGGATGGCGAGGATTCGAACGCAGAAACGCAAAAAATATAGACCAGCGCACCGGCTGGCCTGTATTTTTACGTTATGCCTTACTCAATATGCAAATATTCGTTGACCGGAAACAGCGCCACGCCGATCGCCGCGCTGTTTCGCCCAAACTTGCTCAGTTTGCACATGGAAGAAACATCCCGACGGAATGAATCCATTCGCCCAAAGCATTCCTTAATTTCATCAAAGCAGGGCGCCAGATATTCGGAAAGCTCTCCGCCGATGATGAGCGGCTTATCCATGGCGTTCGTAATGTTGGTCAGCGCAATGCAAAGATATTTCACATACTGCTTCCAATAGGCGTTCAATTCCGGATCGGTATCCTTTTCTTCAAAAAACGCCGCCACGCCCTTCGGGCAATGCTCCTGAATGATCGCCAGTGAACAATATCGATCCAGGCAGCCCTTGCGCCCGCAAAGGCAGCGCCTTCCGTTGGGAACGATAATCATATGGCCGAATTCGCCCGTCAGGCTGTTGTCCCCGTGCACAATCTTGCGATCCCGAATGATCGAACCGCCCAAATCTCGGGAAACGAACAGCAGCACCGCATCCTGCAAATCGGGGCGCATCCAGATTTCCGCAAAGCCCGCCGCGTTCGCATCGTTTTCAACGAAGATCGGAAAGCCGAAAATGCTTTCCAGCTTCTGAAATGAAAATTCCTTCAAATTCAGAAGCCATGAATCAAAGCTGCCCGTGTGCCGGAACACCGGCCCGGGAACCGCGATGCCCACGCCCAGAATCCGTTCGCGCGGAATCTGATGTTCATTCAGCATTTCGCACAGGCGATCGTTGATTTCGTTCCAGTATTCCTCTTTTACATCGAAATCGAGATCAAAGCTCTCCAGCGCCACCACATTGCCCTGAAGATCGATCATAACGATGCGATATTCCGTATCCAAAATGGCAATGCCCACGGACAGCGCCTTATCATAGCGAAAGCTTACCAGTGTCGGTATGCGTCCGCCCGTAGAGGGCATTCCGGAATTCTGAAAATAAATCAGCCCCTCATCAGAAAGAATATGAATGAGGTTATTGACGGTCGGCAGACTGATCTTCAGGGTTTCGGCTATATTCTGGCGCGTCAGCGCGCCATGACGATATAACAGTTTGGTGACCCTGCGAAGATTTTCCACCCGCACCGCAGCATTATTCGTGCCATATTCCTCATTCCGCATTGATACATATCTCCATTTTTCAATCATGTTATATTGATTATACAACCTTTCCGATTGTCGCACACATATTTATCGTTATCGGATGATTATATATCCATTAGCTTTTACAGTTGCGTAGGAAACGCCGCAGGTATGCAGAAAGCGGGAGATGAAAATCTCCCGCTGCAATCTCCCGCTCAGACTGCATTATTTCGCCGTTAGTCCGGGAAAAGTTCGTTCACGTTTTCAGCAGTTACCAGCGTCGGCGGCATCAGCACCTGCTTTTCAACGGTTTCGCCCATGCAAACCTTGTAGAGCGTATCGATGCCGGCGGCGCCTTCATCCTGCACATCGAAGTACACGGTACCGGTCATTTCGCCGTTCTTCACCGCCGCAACCGCCTGATCCACGGCGTCGGAACCATAGATTTTGATTTCGCCGGTCATGCCTGCGGAATTGACCGCCTGCATCGCGCCGATCGCCATGCCATCATTCATGCTTACGATCGTATCGATATGCTTGCCGGTGGAGAGCCAGTTTTCAACCTTCGCCAGCGCATCTTCGGTTACCCAGTTGGCGGAATCTTCAAATACCACATTGATATCCGGATAGTTCGCCAGAATCTTCTGATAGGATTCGGAAATGGTTACCTGTACGGAATTGCCCAGCACGCCGACCAGAATCGCGATATCGCCCTTGCCGCCCAGTTCATTGCAGACATGCTCCATCACCAGCAGGCCGATGTTTGCAAGGTCGGGGCCGACGTAGGAAGTTACCATATCCTGGCTGGTAATCGCTTCGTGCATGGTGATGGTGGGAACGCCCGCTTCCTGAAGCGCCAGAACGCCCGCGGTTACGCCGTCGGCGGAAACCGCCTGCAGCAGCGCGCCATCAATCTTGCCGGTCGCCAGCGCGTTATCGATCTGGCTTACCTGCTTGGCGGGATCGTTGTTGGCGGTTACAACCGTAAGATTCACGCCCTTTTCTTCGGCGGCCTTTTCAATGGCGGCTACCAGAGAAACGTTGAATTCATTTTCCACGTGGGAAGCAAAATAGTAAAAATTGAGCTTTTCTTCCTCGGCATTCGCCGCCGCGAATACGGAAAGAACAAGCGCCAGCGCCAGAACCACACCCATCAGTTTTGCAATCTTCTTCATGATACATACTCCTTTTCGTTTTTTCGAATGATTGGTTGATTAGTCCTTTGAGTTGCTTCGGGTATCCAACAGAACCGCTATGAGAATAATCACCCCCTGCACAATATCCTGATAGTAACTGGAAATGCCCAGTATATCCAGTCCGTTTTGAATTACGCCGATGATCAGCGCGCCGACGATCGTTCCCAGCAGGAACCCCTTGCCGCCCGACATGCTCACGCCGCCGATCACCGCCGCCGCAATCGCATCGGTTTCATAGCCCGTGCCCGTGGTGGGGTTGCCGGAAGTGATGCGGGATGCGATCAGCAAACCCGCCAGACCGGCGCAAAAGCCGCTGATTGCATAGGCGGAAAGCTGAATCAGCCTTGCATTGATGCCCGAATAAACGGCCGATTGCAAATTGCCGCCCACCGCGTAAATCCGCTTGCCGAATACCGTGCCGTTCAGCAGAAGCAATACCAGCAGGAAAAGCCCCAGCAGGAAGAAAATCAGATTCGGCAGACCCAGAAAAGATCCGTTTGCCAGCGAAATCATCTGGCTGGAAAGCCCGAAAATCGGCACGCCGTTGGTCACCAGCAGCGCAAGCCCGCGCACGATGGTCATCGTCGCCAGCGTAACAATAAAGGGTACGATTTTCAGATACGCGATGAATAAGCCGTTCACAACGCCCACCGCCACGCCGGTCAGTATCGATAGAAGCATCGTAACCGCCAGCGGCGTGGTGGAATCCGCCTTGCCGAAGTACGCCGCCACAATGCTGGAAATCGCCACGACCGAACCGACCGATAGATCGATACCGCCGGTCAGAAGCACCACCGTCATGCCGATGGCGAGCACGCCGTTGATGGCGATCTGCTTTACCACGTTCGCCAGATTTCGGGGCGAAAGGAACACCGGCGAAAGAATCGTCATGATGATCACCAGCGCGATCAACGCCCAGAATACCGCCGTTTTCTTCAACCATTTTACAACGGGTTTCGTTCCCAATGCGCTTTTCATATCCATTTCCTCTTTTCTTCTGATATGTGTCACACCGTAATTTGCGAAGCCAGTTCCATAATGCGCTCCTGCGTAACTTCTTTGCGCTCCAGAATTCCCGTCATCCGACCCTCCGCCAGTACGGCGATGCGATCGCACATACCGATGATTTCCGGCATATCGGAGGAAATCAGCAGGATGGCCTTTCCCTGATTCGCCATTTCGTTGATCAGTTTATAAATATCCGCGCGGGAACCCACATCGATGCCGCGCGTAGGTTCATCCAATATCATGATTTCCGGTTCCCGAAGCAGCCATTTCGCCAGCACAACCTTCTGCTGATTGCCGCCGGAAAGTTTGCCCGTCAGCTGCGATAGCGAATGAATTTTGATCGAAAGCTTTTGTACCATCGACGCCGCCTGTTCATTGCGGCGGCTGCGGCGGATAAAGCCGTGCGCGCTGTTCTTTTTTTCCACCAGTGTTAGAATATTATCCCGCACGCTGCCGATCAGGTTCAGACCCATCATCTTGCGATCCTCCGGAACCAGCGCCACGCCCTGCGCAACCGCCTTTTTCGGGCTGGAAAAGCGCTGCGTCCTTCCGCGCACCCTGATGCTGCCGGAATCCGGCTTATGTACGCCAAAAATCACCGAAGCCAGCTCCGTGCGCCCTGCGCCTACCAGGCCCGCAAGCCCCAATATCTCGCCGGGATACAGATCAAAGCTGATATCCCGAAATTCATGCGTCCTGCTCAGATTGCGCACCGAAAGCACGGGATCGCTGCCGATTTTGCAATTTCTTTCCGGAAAATAATCCTTCAGTTCGCGACCGACCATCATTTGAATGATCTTATCATGGTCAAAAAACCGCATTGGCTCGCACGCCACTCTGCTGCCGTCGCGCAAAATGGTCATTCGATCCGCGATCTGGAATACTTCCTCCATGCGGTGCGTGATGTAAATAAAGGCGATGCCCTGTTCCTTCAATTTGCGGATAATCTGAAAAAGATGCTGCGTATCCTTCGTGCTGATGGAGGATGTAGGTTCATCCATAACGATCACATTTGCACCGAAGGATACGGCCTTCGTAATTTCCACCATCTGCATCTGCGCCGTGCGCAGATCGCGAACGCACGTTTTGGGGTTCAGTTTCAGATCCAATCCCTTTAAAATTTCCGCCGTGCGCGCGTTCTGTTCTTGTTTTTTCACCAGACCATGTCTGGAAAGCTCCCGACCCGCAAAAATATTTTCCGCGATCGTCATATCCGGAATCAGGCACAATTCCTGATGAATCATGCGCAGACCGTAACGGTGCGCGTCCGTGGGCTTTTCGATCTGCACATTTTCGCCGTTTGCCTGAATCGAACCCGCGTCCATTTTCATTTCGCCCATCAGGATTTTCATCAGGGTTGATTTGCCCGCGCCGTTTTCGCCCATCAGCGCGTGCACCTCGCCGGGGCGAACGTCAAAATCCACGCCGTGCAAAACTTCGATGCCCGAAAAGGATTTGTGAATATTCGTCATAGAGATTACACTTTGAATCTCACCCATGCGCATTCCCTCCTTCAACAACCTTTCATCTGAAAACTGTTATCAGAACCATGTTTCGCCATGTTGCCTATGTTTTTCAGCGCGGCGGCTGAATTTCATTTTTCTTCATTCGTCTTTCCGTAAGATAACGCTTCTGTTTTTCTTTATACGCATAATAGCATACGAGACAAGTATTGTCAATACTTTTGTATAATTATTTTTTAAAAGTATTGACAATACACTTCATCCATTCTATAATGGGGTTGTTCCCCCGATTCGGGCAAATCGGGAAACATAAACCGGAGGCATAAAAACATATCAGCAAAGGAGATCGATGAATATGAACGAACAAAGACCGTGGGTACAGGCTGCCATTGATGTTGCGGACATGGAATCTGCCGTTGCCATTTCGAAAATGGCGGTAGAAGCAGGCTGTGATTGGATCGAAGCGGGTACGCCGCTGCTGTACGGCGAAGGCTATAAGGCCATCACCGAATTGAAGAAGGTCGCAGGCGATCGTCCGGTCGTCGCCGATTTCAAGGCGCAGGACGGCTGCTATTCCTATTTTGTGCATGCGAAGGAAGCGGGCGCAGAATATGCAACGGTTACGGTTGTAAACAATGATTGCGGCACGCTGGAAGCGCTGCGCGCCCGCCGCGATTGCGGCATCAAGGTGCTGGCCGATCTGTTTGGGGTTCCCGTTGAAGAATTGCCCCAGCGCGCGCAGGAATGCGAAGCCATGGGCGTGGACGGCATTTGCATCCACTTCGGCTTCGATGAATCCCAGTACAACAAGCGCCGCCGCCAGTCTGATGGCGTTCGCGCCGTAAAGAACGCCGTAAAGATCCCCGTCAGCTGCGCCGCCGATACGCTGGAAGAAGCCATCGAAGCGATGAAGCAGGGCGCCGATTGGGTATTCTTCGGCGCGGATTATCTGAACGAAGCCAAGCCTGAAAAGCTGGAGCCGCTGAAGCACTATGTCGATACGGTACACAATTGCCGCAGGGGATAATTGAAAATCAGAATCGCTGTTTTATTTCATACAAGCGCGAAGGCGCGGTCAACATTGACCGCGCCTTCGATAATGCATAATTGTTTAGTTTTCGGGTTTCAGCAGACCGTAGCTGCCATCGTGCCTGCGATAGAGCACGTTCAGGGTATCGTCCTCCTCGTTCATGAACAGGAAGAAATCGTGCGCCAGCAGTTCCATCTGGGTGATGGCGTCCTCCACGCCCATGGGCTTGACCGCGAACCGCTTTACGCGAACCACATCGTAGGACTGTTCTTCGAACTCCGGCGCTTCCACGGCGACCGGCTCCAGCTCGGATTCGCGCAGGCGCTTATCCAGCTTGGTGCGATGGCGGCGAATCTGGCTTTCCAGCTTGTCCACCGCATGATCGATGGAAAGATACATATCGTTGGAGGATTCTTCTGCGCGCAGAATCGTACCGCCCGCATTGACGGTGATTTCAACGATGTTGCGTGCGCCCTTCTGCTTCTTGAAGCGGACGGTGGCTTCCGGTTCATCCCGGAAATAACGTTCCAGCTTGCCCAGCTTCTTTTCCACGCGGGATTTCAGAGCTTCGGATACCTGCATGTCCTTGCTTGCGTACACAAACTTCATAGATTTCAACTCCTTTTATATGCTTGATCGGCGGATGCACGATCCCGAACACCCGTCCGGTGCGCCGCCGTACTGTATATATTCGCCATTAATTAACATATCCCTGCCTGTAAATGGGGTGTTCGAAAATTTTTAATTTTTTGTTCAAAAGTTCGCCGTGTATTCGCGCGCCACGGGATGCACCACCGCGCGGTACAGGCGGAATTTCCGAAATTCCACCCACGAATAATACACGCCCAGTCCCACGCGACCGCAATTCGGATCGTTGATCGGATCGGGATCGGACATCGTTACCACGATTTCGCCATCCACCGCCAGAAAGCAGGTGTTGCCCACGATTCCGGTTTGAATGTGGTATTCCCTGCCCGTTTCCGCGCGGAAGCCGGACAGGGAGCGCAGCGCGCAATCGGGATATCTTTCCAGCCCCGCCTGCTTCGTCCACCAGCCGTTCAGCCCGCCGATGTAGCCCACGTCCGCGCACTTCGTTTCGGGGTTCCATCCGTTCGCGCGGAAGGTGAAATTCAGATCGTTATCGCACGGCGGCACCATTCGTGCGTAAAAATCCAGCAGAATATTGCCCGGATAGGATTCGCGCGTGTAAATCAGGCTGCCCTCGTTGCCGCGATAGCAGCCGGTTAACACGCCGTTCTTCGCCGCCCATTCGCCGCGCGGGATCGGATCCCAGCGCTCCGACAGGTTTTCATCGGTAAAATCATCCTGAAACAGCATCTCGCCCGCTTCAATATCCATTTGCAGCAATGAAATCATATATGTTCTCTCCTTTTCGATTATGCCTTGGGCGTTTTGGGCTTCTTTGCCGTTCGCGCCTTCTTCGGCTTGTATTCGTTTTCAAATTGCACATCGCGCCGTCCCTGCCGCGCCGCATCCACCAGAAAGATCGAAAATTTATCGATGCCCTCCAGAAAGCGCGCCGATTTTGCATCCCGCAGCGCCGTATCCTGATAGCCCGCCATGGCGGACAGCGCCTTTTCCCATTTGCCGGTGGTCACCGCCGAGGATATCTGTTCCGGCACCACGGAAATCAGCTTGCGCCCCTTTTCCGTGGATACCAGGCTCTTGCCCGCGCGCCGCGCATAGCCCACCTGAATCAGCCGTTCGATGATCGCCGCGCGCGTGGCGGGCGTGCCCAGTCCGGAATCCTTCATCTGTTCGCGCAGGGCTTCATCTTCGATATCGCGTCCGGCGTTTTCCATCATCGAAAGGATGCTGGCATCGGTGTGCGGGGCGGGCGGCCTGGTTTTGTTCGCCTTGATGTTGACGCGCTCCACCGTGCGCTGCGCGCCCACGTCCAGCCGCGGAAGCTGCGTATCCTGCTTCGATTTCTTCTCCGCGCCATCGCCGGTCACCGCGCGCCAGCCCTGCGCGATCGGCATACTGCCGGTAGAACGGAATTTATGCCCTTCGCATTCGGTGATGATCTTCGCCGCTTCATATTCGTAATTCGGATAGTGCGCCGCGATCAGCCGCCGCACAACCAGATCATAGATATTGCGTTCATCCGCCGACAGCGAATCCAGATTCGGCAGCTTTTCGGTCGGCACGATGGCGTGGTGATCGCTGATCTTATCGTTATCATAAAACCGCTTCGTGTGCATGTTCGGGTTCATCTCCGGCGCGCGCACGAGCGCGGCATACGGCTCCGGCAGACGCGAAAGCGTGCTCTTTACCTTCGGCAGCATATCGTCGGACAGATACCGGCTGTCCGTTCGCGGATAGGTGAGCAGCTTATGGCGTTCATACAATGCCTGCGCAAGCTTCAGCGTTTTATCCGCCGAATAGCCGAATTTCCGGTTCGCCTCGCGCTGCAGCGTGGTCAGATCAAACAGCTGCGGCGGCGGTATGCGCTTGACCTCGGCGCTGCTTTCGGCGACGACGGCGCGCTTTTTTACGACCTGCGCCTTGACCTGCTCCGCCTGTTCCTTCGACATGGCGCGGCATTGCGCGCCCTTGCCATCGTCCTGAAGCTCCGGATTGATCCACAGCCCTTCATAATCGCCGAAATTTGCGCGCACTTCCCAATAATCGCGCGGCACGAAGCTTTCAATTTCCAAATCGCGGCGCACGATCAGATTCAGCGTGGGCGTCTGCACGCGCCCGATGGACAGATGCGCATTGTAGCGCAGCGAAAACGCGCGCGATGCGTTCATGCCCACCAGCCAATCCGCCACCGAACGGCAGCGCGCGCTTTCATACAGCGCATCATAGCAGGCGTCGCTCTTCAATTCTGAAAAGCCCTTGCGGATCGCCGCATCCGTCATCGAGGATATCCACAGCCGCTCCACCGGCTTTTTGCAGCCCGCCTTCTGATAGATATAGCGAAAGATCAGTTCGCCCTCGCGCGCGGAGTCGGTCGCGCAGATCAGCGAATCGATGCGATCCGAATTCATCAGCGCGGATACGCATTTGAACTGCCCTGCCGTGGCGGGCAGCACCTTCAGCGGAATATCGCGGGGCAGCATCGGCAGATCATTCATGTTCCACTTCTGCCAGCGTTCATCCACCTCGCCCGGTTCGCACAGGGAAACCAGATGCCCCAGCGCCCAGGTGATTACGTATTCTTCGCCGTACAGATATCCTTCGCCGCGGTTCTTTGCCCCCAGCACGCGGGCGATGTCCCTCGCCACGGACGGCTTTTCCGCCACGATCAGCTTTTTCATGCTTTTCTCACGCTCCTTCCTTCATTGTATCAGCATCCGACCGCGTTCGCAAGCTTTCGTCAAAAAATCCGTGCGGGATGCCGTTTATGCTTGTAATATAACATTTCGCATGATAAAATAATATTAATAAATATCGTACTGTCATTGAATGGAGGTTTCATAATGGATACGAGAATCATTGTTCGCAAGGCGCTGGAAAACGGTTTGGTGATCCCGGCATTCAACATTCCCCATCCGCCGATGCTCAAGCCCATCGCGCAGGCCATCGTGGATGAAAACAGCGTGGCGATGATTCAGGTCGCCCGCCTGGAATGGGAAAAGTTTGAATCCGGCAGCCTGGAAAACATCGCCAACGAATACGCCAAGTACGCCGTCGAAGGGCATACCCTGCTGCATCTGGATCATGTTCCCGTGATCGATGAAGATCACAAGGAAGTGGATTACATGGCGCTGATTCGCCGCGCGATCGTCGCGGGCTACGGCAGCGTGATGGTGGATGGTTCCCGCCTTTCGCTGGAGGGCAACATCAAATGCACCCGCGAGGTCGCCGATGTGGCGCACGCGGCGGGCATTCCGGTGGAAGCCGAGCTGGGCGCGGTTATGGGTCATGAAACCGAGCAGACCTCCATTCCCTACGAAGAAATTTTCGCCAAGAAGATGGGCTTCACCCGCGTGGACGAAGCGCTGAAGTTCGTTCAGGAATCCGAATGCGACTGGCTGAGCGTGGCGGTCGGCAGCGTGCACGGCGCGATCGCCGATAATCTGCTGGATAAGAAAAAGCCCGCCGCGAAGCTGGATATCGAACGCATCGCCGAGCTGCGCAGCGCCCTGAATATCCCGCTGGTGCTGCACGGCGGCAGCGGCATCGTAGAGGATTACATCACCCGCGGCATCAAGGCCGGCATCGCCAAGATCAACGTCGGCACCGAGCTGCGCCAGCCCTACGAGCGCGCGATGCGCGAAAAGAACGATGTGGAATACGCGCGCGAATGCGTCTATACGCGCTGCCGCGAGCTGATCCGCGATTTCCTGCACACCGCGGACGATGCGAAGATCCTGTTCTGATTTCTAATGATTCTGCATCCCCGATATCATACTGGGTATCGGGGATTTTTGCTGTAGATATAGATATATAACTAAGGAGGCCGAATGTATGAAAACGGATATGACGGGCAGAGTAGCGCTGATCACGGGCGCGGGCGGCGGCATCGGCCGCGCGCTGACAAAGCGTTTCCATGAAATGGGCATGCGCCTTGCGCTGGTGGGGCGCAGCGAGGAAAAACTGATCGCCGCCGCCGAGGACGCGGGCTGCCAGGATGCGCTGATCCTGTCCGGCGATCTGACCGACCCCGAATTTTTAACCGGCGTGGCGGACACGGTATACAATCATTTCGCCGATCTGGATGTGCTTGTGAACAATGCGGGCGTTTGTTTCGTCAAACCGATGGAAGAAACCACCTATGAAGAGCTGGATCTGATGATGAAAACGAACGTGTATGCGCCGTACATGCTGTGCAAATGCGCCGTGCCGATCCTGCGGCTATCCGATTGCCCGACGATCATCAACATGGGCTCGGTCGTCAGCCACAAGGGCTATCCCACGCAGTCGGCGTATTCCACGGCGAAGCACGCGCTGCTGGGCATGACCCGCGCGCTGGCGGCAGAGGTCTACCGCGATGGGATCCGCGTGCACATCCTGTGCCCCGGCGCGGTGCATACGCGCATGGCAGAAACCGTATCGCGCCCCGATATCGATATGAACGCACTGATCGAAACCGAGGATATCGCCGATGCGGCGGAATATCTGCTCACGCACCGCGGCAACGCCGTGATCGATGAAATCCAGATGCACCGCGTGGGCAAGCAGCCCTTCTGAGGATTCACAATCCAAAAATTGTACACGGTTTCTTTTCAAATTTGTCGCACGGGCGTACAAAGGCCGTGCTATAATGATGGTGTATAATCACGAAACAGAACCGGTAAAGAAAGGGCACACAAATGAAGCAACCGAAAATCATATCTGCTCTGGCCGCTTTGCTGGCGCTGATGATCGCGGTATCCGGCGCGTTTGCGCTGACCGCCGAGGAAGCGCTCGGCCTGAATTCCAACGGCGAATCCACCGCCACCGGCATGAATTATCCCACGCTGCAATACGGATCGCGCGATGATGATGATGCGGGCGCATACGTGGTCATGCTGCAAACGCGCCTGATCGCGCTGGGCTATCTGACGGGCAATTCCGACGGCCAGTTTGGCGACAGCACGCAGACCGCCGTAATTTCATTTCAGGAAAACAACGGTCTGACCCCGTCCGGCATCGCGGATGCGATGACGCAGAGCGTATTGTATTCTACGGAAGCCGTACCCGCGCCGGATCAGGCCGCCAACCGTTCCGCCGATGTGCAGATGGTACAGGCGATGCTGGCACAGTGGGGCTTTATGGTAGGTTCCGCGGACGGCATCGCGGGCGAAGCCACGCGGACGGGCGTCGCCAATTTTAAGAAATACATATACGATACCTACGGCGCGCTGTATTCCGTATACGCCACGCCGGAGCCCACCGCCGGCCCCACGCCCGATCCGGATGTGCAGCCCGTGGCGGAGGATATGCTGCTGAGCGAAGCGCAGCGTCTTTCCGAAAACGGCTACAGCGGCGATATCACCGATGACGTCAAGGGCTTCGCCACCGGCGAAAACGAATTTATCGTATACCAGCGCACGGTGCAGCGCGGCGATACCGGCGATGAGGTCTGGCGCGTACAGCGCAGACTGCGCCAGCTGGGCTATCTGTACAATCCGGACGGCACCTACGGCGCAATGACGGAGCTTTCCGTGACCGCGTTCCAGCGCCGCAACGGGCTGACCGAAAACGGCGCGGCGGATGAAGCCACGCAGCGCAAGCTGTTTTCGCTGGACGCGCTGGGCACGAGCGAATACGTATTCCCCTACAAGATTTACGTAAGCATTTCCGAACAGCGCGTAACCATCTACGGTTGGGACGGCGAAAGCTATTCCCAGTATGTGGGCAGCGCCGCCTGTTCCACGGGACTTCCCGGCTATGATACGCCCACCGGCACCTTCCAGGCGGACGGTCGTGTAAACGCCGGCGAATGGTATTATTTCAAGCAGTACAACTGCTATGCGAAGTACGCCTACCGCATCGTGGGCGGCATCCTGTTCCATTCCGTGCTGTACAACGCGAAAAAGCAGGGGCCGACCAATTCTTCGATCAACGCGCTGGGGCGCAAGGCTTCCCACGGCTGTATCCGCCTGATGGAGGATAACGCTCAGTGGATCGTAAACAACTGCCCCGCGGGCACCACGGTGGTTATCGAAAACTGACGATACAAAACGCAGACCCGACTCTTTGCAATGAAGGGTCGGGTTTATCCATTCTATTTCTGCGGCGGTTTATGTTCAGTCAATAAAAGTGATATACAATGATATACAAATCAGGATGCATCATTTGACAACGACGGCAAACGGTGTATAATATACTGTGTACAGGAACAAATGCGCACGGGCGCAGGAGGGACAGATTCAATGGCAAAAATGACCAGCATCGGCGGACAGGCGCTGATCGAAGGCATCATGATGCGCGGACCGAAAAAATCCGCGATGGCGGTGCGCAATCCGCAGGGTGAAATTATCGTTGAGGAATGCGAAACCAAGGGCAAGGATCGCCCGAAGATCTGCCGTCTGCCGTTCATTCGCGGCATATTCGGCATGTATGATTCGCTGACCTTCGGTTATAAATGTCTGATGCGTTCGGCGGAAATTGCCGGACTGGAGGACGAAGAAGAAAAGAAAAAGGCGGAAAAGAAGAAGGACAAAAAACCATCCAAATGGGATGCGATCTTTGAAAAGCTGCTGATGCCCATCGCCACGGTGCTGGCGGTCGCGCTGGCGTTTTTCCTGTTCTTCTGGCTGCCGATGAAGCTGTGGGATCTGATCACCGGTTCCGCCGCGATTCACGATAATTACTACGTGCGCGCCTGCTTCGAAGGCGTGCTGCGCATCATCGTATTCGTCGCCTACGTATGGGCGACCAGCCTGATGAAGGACATTCGCCGCACCTACATGTACCACGGCGCGGAGCACAAAACCATCTTCTGCTACGAAGCCGGACTTCCGCTGACGGTGGAAAACGTGCGCGTGCAGAAGCGCCAGCATCCCCGCTGCGGCACATCGTTCCTGATTCTGATGCTGCTGGTGGGCATCGTGGTATCGATCTTCATCCGCGTGGATTTCCTACCGCTGCGCGTGCTGATCAAGCTGGCGACGTTCCCGATCGTCATCGGCGTGGGCTATGAACTGATCAAGCTGGCGGGACGGCGCAACAACGTGCTGACCCGCATCATCTCCGCGCCTGGTCTGGCGCTGCAAAATCTGACCACGCGCGAGCCGGATGATTCCATGATCGAATGCGCCATCGCGGCGATGGAGCGCGTAATTCCGGATGATGATTCGGATAAATGGTAGTTTCTACAAATGCATACAGCGTTCCGTGCATGAAATATTGCACGGAATTCTTTTCAGAACTTCAAATCTTTTGAAAACGGAGAATGCATATGAACAGGCAACCTGAAACCGGCGCGCGGCAATCAAAGCTGTTTCGCCCGCGCGAGGTGCGATATGAAACGCGCTCCTTCGGCGCGCATATCGGAATTCTGCTGGCGCTTTCGCTGGTCATTACGCTGATCGTTGAAGGGCTGAATCAGGGCACGATCGCGCGGATGCTGAACTACCTCACCGCGCGAACGGGTTATTTTCTGCTGAACTGGATGATCGTATTTTCTACCCTTTCCATTTCGGAGCTGTTCAAGCGCCGTCAGGCGGTGGTATTCCTAATTGGCGTCGCGTGGCTCGGATTGGGCATTGCGAACAGCGTGATCATTCACGATCGCACGCAGCCGCTGATCAGCGCCGATCTGCTGATTTCCCGCGAGGCCTTCAGCATGATTTCGCTGTACCTTACGCCGCTTCAGATCATTCTACTGTGCGCGTGCTGCGCGCTGGTGATTCTGGGGCTGATCCTGCTGTTTACGCGCACGCGGCAGGTGCAGAAGGTGAATTATCCCCGTTCGATCGCGTGGGCGGCGAGTTGGATCATCGCCGTATTCGGAATGCATCTGCTGGCGCTGAACTGCGGCTGGATGCCGGATGATGTATCCGACCGCGTATCGGTATTCCGCGATTGCGGATTCATCACATCGTTTACCTTTACCCTCGGCGAAACCGGCATACGCCCGCCGGAATCCTATTCCACGCAGGCGGTTACGGATATCATCCGCGAACCCGCGCCGACGCAGCCCGCCGCCGTGGCGGCGCGCTTCGGCGATGATGCGAATCTGGATCGCCCGAACGTGATCTTTTTGCAGCTGGAGGCGTTTTTCGATGTGGATACCGTGCGGGGCGTACAGCTGTCCGCCGATCCGCAGCCGAACTTCCATGCGCTGCTGGACGCATGGCCGAACGCGAAGTTGTTCGTGCCCGCCGTGGGCGGCAGCACCGCAAACGTGGAATTCGAAGTGCTCTCCGGCATGAATATGGATTTCTTCGGCGCGGGCGAAGTACCCTACAGCACCGTAATTCAGGAAACCACCTGCGAATCCATCGCCACGATCCTGCGCCGCTACGGCTATTCCACCACCGTGCTGCACAACAACACGGGCGCGTTTTACGATCGCAACCACGCCTACGCCAATCTGGGGCTGAACCGGTTCGATTCGCTGGAATACATGCCCTACCCGAAGTATACCAAGCTCGGCTGGGCAAAGGATGAAATCCTGACGGGCGAAATTCTGCGCATGATGGAAACCACGCCGGGGCGGGATATGGCGCTGGCGATTTCCGTGGAATCGCACGGCAAATACAGCGATACCTACACCTATACCACCGGCGATATCCGCGTAGAGCGCGCGCCGGAGGAGGTATTCTTTGCTGCGTTTCAAAATTACGTAAACGTGGTAGACGATGTGGACGCATTCCTCGGCAAGCTGACCGCCGCGCTGAACGATTTCGATGAGCCCGTTCTGCTGATCATCTACGGCGATCATCTGCCCGGATTGGGGCTTACGCCGGAAATCCTGGAAACCGGCGATCTGTACGCCAGCCGCTACATCGTATGGAACAATTACGGCGCGAAATTCGAAGCGCAGGATATGCAGGCGTACCGGCTGGGCAGCGAAGTGCTGCGCTGGCTGGGCATTTCCGATGGCGTGATCACCCGCTTTCATCAATCCTATCCGGTGGATGAAACGGGCGAGGCATACCTGAAAAAGCTGAAAACGCTGGAATACGATCTGCTCTACGGCGATCAGCAAGCGTATGGCGAAACGGGCGCGCCGGAGCGTTCGCGCCTGCAGATGGGGCTGGAACCGGTGCGCGCGACCGAAGCCGTACTGGAATACGATCGGCTGATGATCACGGGCGCGGGCTTTACGGAATACAGCCGCGTGATCTGCGATGGCCGCGAGCTGCCCACCGTGTTTATCGATGATACGCACATCGCCGTCGCGGAGGAGGATCTGCCGATCGATACGTCGGGCGGCGTATGCGTAGCGCAGATCACCCCCACCGATAAGGAATTGAGCCGCACGGATTTCTGCGCAATCCAGACGGTAACCGGCAGAACCAAGCCGATCATGTAGCGCAATCCATTCTTTGGGAGGATAAACAAATGGAATTCAAACGCATTACGCGCACCGATGATCCGCTGTATGAGAGGGCGATCGCGCTGTATCACATCAGTTTTCCCGCGCACGAACAGCGCGAAGCGCTTTCGCAGGCACAGATTCTGAATCAGAACGCCTATCATTTCGATGCGATCTGCGATAACGGTGAATTCATCGGCGAAATCCTGTATTGGGATATCGGCGGGTTTTTCTACATCGAGCATTTCTGCATCGAACCGGCGATGCGAAACCGGCGCTACGGACAGAAAATCCTCTCCGCCCTGCAAACAACGCCGCTCATTCTGGAAATCGATCCCCCGGTCGACGCGATTTCTTTGCGTCGAAAGCATTTTTATGAACGCTGCGGCTTCGTAGAAAACCCCTATCCGCACGTGCATCCGCCCTATCATGCGGGCAGCGCGGGGCACGCGCTGGTCGTGATGAGCGCGCCGCGCGGCCTTTCGGAAAAGGAATATGCACATTTTAACGAATACCTGCAAGATACGGTGATGAAGGACGTTTACTGACGGATTTTAAGGAGGCTTATGAAACATCGAAAACTAAGGCTCGCTATAATAATCCTGTTCGCAATTGGATTGGTTATGCTGCTCCTCTGGGATTGGTACAAGGGGCAATCGCAATACGCGCAGTTTGATCTGGCTTCCGAAGGGCTGATACAGGCTTCCGTTACCAAGGAAGAACCCGACAAAACGACGGGTATCCAGTATCTCGCCGTAGCGGACGGGCCCCGCCTCATGACGTGCGATCCCTTTGAAGCGGACGCTATGACAGTATATGACATCCCAATGGGCTGCTTTGAATCCTACATTGACAGTGAAGCAAACAAGGTGCTCAACCGTCTGGTATACATCGAAATTCAAGATGAGGAAGGTAACCGTTGCAACTCATCGCCGGTGATCGATGATATTTTTCATCAGATCGCCTTGCTGGAACATGATCTGTTTACGCTGAAAATTTACGATGTGTCCGGCGAATACTTCGTGTATGTAGAACTAAACGTAAACTGGTGGTTGCCTTGCAGTTTATATTACTACAATCAGATACGCGGGGAACTTATCCCGCTGTATACATTATCGGATCAGGAAACAACGGGCGTTCATGTTCTTTCGACGGACAGGCTGCATGATTTGAGCGTCCCGAATCAGCGCAAAGGAAAGTAGGCATCGCAATCTATGGAAATCAGAACGCTGAACCGGGAAGACTATGCGGGCAGACGCTTTACCGCCCACTATATCACGAACGGATATTATGATCTTCGCGCCGACGACGGCGGATTTCGGATGGAATATATGCGCTTTGATGCGCCCGTGGAAAGATCCTTTGACGATACGATTTTCGCGGAATGGCTGGAAAACCCGATCGCCTATGGCGCGTTTGAAAATGATCGTCTGCTGGGCTTTGCAGAGGGTTTTCTGGAGGTGTGGAACAACCGCTTCCGCATCAGCAACATCTGCGTATTCGATCCCGCGGCGCGCGGCATGGGCGTCGGCGGGGCGCTGATGGAAGCCATCCGGCGATCCGCGCAGGCGACCGGCGCGCGGATGATCGTTCTGGAAACGCAATCCTGCAATGAAAATGCGATCCGCTTTTACCGCAGGCACGGCTTTGAAATCATCGGCTTCGATCTGTATTCCTATTCGAACGCCGATCCCGAACGCCACGAAATTCGAATTGAAATGGGCAAAAAGCTGGTATAACCGCAGCCCCCAACCGGCAGAAATTCGCCGTTGACAGTCGGGAAACCGCATGCTATAATAACAGCAGGAAGGGATGACGCTTGTGGTAGAGCTTTTCCCCTCTGATGTTGGGAAAAGCCGCCTATCAGCTAGCGTTGGATGGCGGCTTTGCTTTTACTTTTTCTTCTTGTTCTTCGTATCGCGACCAAACTGGATCGCCTTGAGCACAAGAGATGCAATCATAACGACCACAGAGATAATCTCGAAGTCAGACATGATCTCACCTCCTTCAACTTTTGTTAAAGGTTAAAAGTCATTCTGACTTTTAAGTTTTCGCTTTGCGAAAACCGCTGACGGTTCAAATCGATAATTTGTGCCGCAGCGCCAAGTTTCAGAGGTGAAAAGCCAAGCGCCATCTTTTCCTTCCTGCCGAGAACCCGAAGGTTCCATTGGCATTATAACACAGCGTCAGATGTGCGTCAATTCCGGTTTGCAGCAATGTACATATCCGGTGCTGGAAAATATAATTATGGCGGGAAAGCTTTGCTCCCCCGCCACAATTCTTTATGCGCTTTTTTTGACTTCCTCTTCCTCCAGAATGCGATAGGCAACCTTGCCCACCAGCGTCTTGGGAAGATCATCGCGGAATTCAATTTCATAAGGAATCGCATATTTTGCGATGTTCTTTTTGCAGTAGTCCATCAGCTCCTGGCGCACCTTATCGCTGGGCGTTACGCCGTTCTTCAGAACCACGAACGCCTTGACCTTCTGCATCTTGTAAGGATCCTTCACGCCGATCACGCAGGACATATGCACATATTCATGCTTATCCAGCAGATTTTCGATCTGGGAAGGATATACATTGTAACCGGAGGTCACGATCATGCGCTTGATGCGCTGGCGGAAGTAAATGAATCCATCGCTGTCCATCACGCCCAAATCGCCGGTATGCACCCAGGTAAGCCCATCGGCGTGCACGCGCAGCGTGTTCGCGGTTTCCTCGGGATGGTTTACGTATTCCAGCATCACGGTAGGCCCTGCCAGACAGATTTCGCCCTCTTCGCCGTAGGAAACTTCATCGGTGGTGCCGACCTTCACGATCTTGTAATAGGTATCCGGGAACGGAATGCCGATCGATCCTTCGCGCGCGTGGTGGGGCGGGGTCAGGCAGGATGCGGTAACGCACTCGGTGGTGCCATAGCCCTCGCGCACCTGAATGGTGGCTTTATGATCGATCAGGAACTTATCGATGCGCTTTTTCAGCTCCACGGGCAGCGAATCGCCGCCGGAGAACATGCCCTTCAGGCAGGAAAGATCCAGCTTATCCAGCCCTTCGATGCGCAGAAGCGCTTCGTACAGCGTGGGCACGCCCGCGATGAAATTCGGATGATGCTTGTCCAGCAGCTGTGCGTAGGTCTGCGGCGTGAAGCGCGGCACCAGAATGCAGCGACCGCCGTTTACCAGCATGGAATGAATGCTCACGCCCAGACCGAAGCCATGGAACATGGGCATGATCGCCAGCATCTTATCGCCGGGGGTGAACATCGGATTCGTGGCGATGATCTGCGCGCCCAGCGCGTTGAAGTTCAGGTTCGAAAGCGCGATGCCCTTGGTTACGCCGGTCGTTCCGCCGCTGTAGAGGATCACCGCCACCTGCTCGGCGCGGCGCGGCACGCGCGCATCGCCGGTAAACGCCCGTCCGTTTGCGATGAACTGCTTCCACGTAATGTAATCATCCGTCTTGGGCAGCTTGGCGATCTTGCGTCCCGCCGTCAGCGCGTAGCCCAGCTTCATGATGGGCTTCAGCGCATCCTTTACGCTGGCGATCACCAGCGTTTTCAGTGCGGGGCAATTCTTGCGGATCGCGGCGAACTTCGGATAGAACTGATCCAGCGTCAGCGCACACACGGATCGGGAATCATTCAGATAGAACTGAATTTCGCCCTCGGCGGACAGCGGATGAATCATATTCGCCACCGCGCCGACCATGTTCACGGCATAGAACATCGAAATCGCCTGCGGCGCATTCGGCATGGCGATGGTTACGCGATCGTTTTCGCGCACGCCCGCCGCGCGCAGCGCGCGGGCGCATTCCGCGATATCGGCGACCGCATCGGCATAGGTGGTCGGCGTGCCCATGAAATCATAGGCGATCAGATCGGGATTCTGCGCCGCGACCTTTTCCATCGCTTCGATCATGGTGCCTTCCTGATAATCAAGGTGCGCCGGAATTCCTTCCAGATAGGCGTACCACGGCGTATTTACGCATTCGGGCTTGGCAATTTTCAAAATTCTACCTCCTCGTTGGCGGGACGATCCAGCAGCTGCGGGTTTTCCAGCAGGTGCTTGAACAGCGCGATGGATTTCGAATAATAATATCCATCCGCGATGCGCTCGTCCAGCGTGATGCCCAGATTCAGCATCTCGCGCATTTCACAGGTTCCGTCCGCGGCAAACACCGGCTTCATGTGCTTCTGACCAATCACCACGAACAGGGAATTCGTGCCCCAGTTGTTCAGATG
>CAKUKP010000032.1 GCA_934663625.1 uncultured Clostridia bacterium | reverse complement strand
TGGCTTTGAATGGGTGGCTTTTGTATGAATGATATAAAATATCCGTCCGAAAACTGTGTTTTCGGACGGACTGTGGTGGTCGCAACAGGACTCGAACCTGTGACCCCATCGATGTGAACGATGTGCTCTACCAACTGAGCCATGCGACCAAGAATATCGGCATTCCCTAAAATGTTGGGGAAGCGGGAGAACCGCGAAATTTTTGTCGATCCGGAAGCCAATCCGGGGAGGGAAGTAGTCCATGTTCAGGAACCAGTATGGACTACCAACTGAGCCATGCGACCAAATTCTGTTGACTTATATATTCTACAACATCGGGGAGGATTTGTCAAGCCTTTTTTCAAATTTTTGGCTGGCGGGCGGATTTTGAGTGGGAACGGCGTGAAATCGGATGGATAATTAAAAATTAACAGTCCGCGAAATGCGGACAGGTATCCCTGTTATACGACTTCTATTGTGCAAAAAACGGGGGATTTTCGGCAGCGGTACGACCATTTTTTGCTTAAAATGAATCTACATGAATCACATGATGCAAAATAATCGGAAATCTGACCGTGGATCACGGATATTTTGAGTGGTTTCGAAATTTGACATTTCTGTTTTATGCAAATTTGCTCTTGCAATTTTATTCGGGATTATGTATAATTACTTCATCATTTTGAGGAGGCGAAAACAATGAAAAAGATATTTGCTCTGGTTCTCGCGCTGATGCTGGTTCTTTCGGCAGCAGCGATGGCGGAAACCGTTAAGATCGGCGTATTTGAGCCGGCTTCCGGCGACAGCGGCGCAGGCGGAAAGCAGGAAATGCTGGGCATGCAGTACGCGAATTCGCTGGCGCCCACCGTTGAAATCGGCGGCGTGACCTACGATGTTGAACTGGTGTATGCCGATAACGGCTCCTCCACCGATAAGGCGCCTTCCGCGGCGCAGGAACTGGTATCCAAGGGCGTTTCCGTGGTGCTTGGCTCCTACGGCTCCGGCGTATCGATCGCTGGTTCCCCCTATTTCCAGGATGCGAATATTCCCGCCATCGGCGTAACCTGCACCAACCCTGCGGTAACCGCCAACAACAGCCATTACTTCCGCATCTGCTTCCTGGATCCCTTCCAGGGCACGGTTCTGGCGAACTACGCATACAACGCGCTGGGCGCAAAGACCGCATATTGCCTTGCCGAGCTGGGCAACGATTACGATGTAGGTCTGGCGTACTACTTCCAGCAGGCGTTTGAAGCGCTGGGCGGCACGGTGATTTCCGAAACCTTCCCGAAGGACAACGCGGACTTCAACAGCTACCTGTCCACCGCCACCGCCATCGGCGCAGAAGTATTCTTCGCGCCCTGCTCTCTGGCGTACACTTCCCTGATCGTGGATCAGGCCGCCGCGCAGGCTGTTCCCTTCGCGCTGCTGGGCAGCGATACCTGGGATTCCAACATCATCATCAATGCCGCTTCCGGCAAGGATGTAAAGATCTACGTATCCACCTTCTATCAGGAGGGCGGCTCTCCCGAATTCGATGAGGGCTTCAAGGCATGGCTGAACGCCAATCCGGATATGCTGACCAACAACGGCGGCAACGATATGGTATCCGCGGTTTCCGCGATGGGCTATGATGCCTACATGACCGCGCTGGAAGCGCTGAAGGCCGCCGGTTCTACCGACAGCGCAGCGGTGATGGCGGCACTGCCGAGCGTCACGCTGGACGGCGTATGCGGCTCCATCGCATTCGATGAAGTGGGCGATGCGGTTCGCGATTCCGCGTTCATCAAGACCGCCAATACTGCGGAAAATACCTGGGAATTCGTCGCAGTACAGACCGTAGGCGAATAATCAATTCGAAGCGGTTCTGCTCAAGACGTAATATTGTCCGGTCGGAGTTTCCCTCCGACCGGATTGTGCGTTACATTTTGCATTCAACGATTTGTGCGGTCTCGAAAGGGATTGCGTTTCGGGAAATGTATGCCCGTAAGGAATTTCTTTCGAGACGGCACAAACAGCACGAAGGAGGGGTTCATTCGTGAATCTGGTATTGCCCTATCTGCTTTCCGGCATTTCCGTCGGCGGACAGTATGCGCTGATCGCCATCGGCTATACGATGGTATACGGCATCCTGCGCCTGATCAACTTTGCGCACGGCGATGTGTTCATGGTTTCCGGCATTTTGATGGTGTATCTGAATACGACGGGGCTGCCGCTGTATGTGACCATTCCGCTGTCCATCGCGCTTACGGTGCTGCTGGGCTTTTTGATCGAGCGCGTGGCGTATAAGCCGCTGCGCACTGCGCCGCGCATGTCCATCATGATTTCGGCGATCGGCGTAAGCTATCTTTTGCAGAATACGGTTCTGTACATCACCGGCGGCCTGAACAAGGTCTATCCGGTTATCCCGTGGATTTCCAACACGGTAAACGTATTCGGTACGAGCACGAAGGTGGTCACGCTGATCACGCCCGTGCTGACGCTGGTGCTGGTGATCGCGCTGGTGCTGCTGATCAACCGCACGAAGGTCGGCATGGCGATGCGCGCGGTATCCAAGGATTTTGAAACATCGAAGCTGATGGGTATCAAGATCAATTCGGTCATATCCGTTACGTTCATCATCGGATCGTTCCTGGCGGCGATCGGATCGATATTATATTTCACGAATTATACGTCGGTCATTCAGACGTCCGGTTCCATGCCGGGTCTGAAGGCGTTCGTCGCAGCGGTATTCGGCGGCATCGGTTCGATCCCCGGCGCGGTCGTCGGCGCATTCATCATCGGCATCTGCGAAAACCTGATCAAGGGATTGGATCTGATCCTGCTGAAGGCGGGCGTGATCAAGCAGACGCTGGATCTGACTACGTTCTCCGATGCGTTCACATTTGCGCTTCTGATCATCATTCTGATCGTCAAGCCCACGGGGCTGTTCGGCGAAAAGAATACCGATAAGGTTTAAGGAGGGGGTTGCCGCATGAAAACCAACATTCAACCCCGCAAAAAGATCGATTCTGCAACGATCATTACCATCGCGATCATCGCGGCGGTATACATCGCCGTGTTCATTCTGGAACAGGTGATTGCGCCGACCACGATGCTGTTTACCGTGCTGAAGAAGGGCGCGACCTATGCGCTGGTCGCCGTTTCGATGAACCTGCTGAACGGCTTTACCGGCCTGTTTTCGCTGGGTCAGGCGGGCTTTATGCTGATCGGCGCGTATACCTACGCGATCTTTTCCATGAGCAATGAAATGCGCGCGATCGTATATCAGTATTTCGATTGCGCCATCGGCTTTACGCTGCCCGTGATCCCCGCGATGATTCTGGCGGGATTGGTCGCGGCGGGATTTGCATTCCTGATCGGCCTGCCCGTGCTGCGGCTGAAGAGCGATTATCTGGCGATCGCCACGCTGGGCTTCGCGGAGATCATCCGCGCGATCTTCCAGTGGAAGAAGCTGGGCCCGATTACGAACGGATCCAACATGCTGAAGGATTATCCCGCGTTCAACGATTTCAATATCATCGGCGCGGACGGCAAGGTTTCGGTGTATCTGTCCACGCTGGTTCCGTTCCTGATTGCGGGCGTGTGCATCGCGCTGATTCTTTTGCTGATCAATTCCACCTATGGCCGCGCGTTCAAAGCGATCCGCGATGATGAAATTGCCGCCGAAGCGATGGGCATCAATCTGGCGCACCACAAGCGCATCGCGTTCTGCGTATCTTCGTTCTTTGCGGGCGTGGGCGGCGCGATGCTGGCGATGTTCACCAATACGGTGCAGGCGAAGAGCTTCACTTCCGCAATGACCTATGAAATTCTGCTGATGGTGGTTATCGGCGGTATCGGTTCCGTATCGGGCAGCTGCATTGCGTCCTTCCTGTTCGTGGCGTGCAGCGAATGGTGGCTGCGCTTCCTGGATCAGGAACAGTTCATCGGTTCGTTCAAGGTGCCGCTGCTGCGCAACGGCTTCCGTCTGGTGGTATTTTCGATCATCATCATGATCGTGGTGCTGTTCTATCGTCAGGGCATGATGGGCATGCGTGAGCTGCCGGATCTGTTCCGCAGGAAAAAAAGACCCGCGAAGGCCGGAAAGGGGGCGGCGAAATGAGCAATAATGTGCTTCGTCTGAGCGATATTACCATGCAGTTCGGCGGCGTGGTCGCCGTAAACAATCTTTCCATGGAAATCAACGAAGGCGAAATCATCGCCCTGATCGGCCCCAACGGCGCGGGCAAGACCACTGCGTTCAACTGCATTACCGGCGTATATGAACCCACGAACGGCCGCGTAGAATTCTGCGGCAGGACGATTGTGGAAAATCATCCGCACGGCAAGATGCGCCGGAATTACGCCGGCAAGAACGCGGGCAAATATACGCACAGCGTGCATCCTACGCCCGATAAGATCACCAAGCTGGGCATCGCGCGCACGTTCCAGAACATTCGCCTGTTCAAGACGCAGACCGTGTTCAACAATGTGCTGATCGCCATGCATATGAATCGCACCAGCAATATGTTTACCGCCATGCTGCATCTGAACATGCGCGAGGAGCGCGCCATGCGCGCCGAGGCGATGGAACTTCTGCGGATCGTGGGTCTGGAAAACGAAGCGGACGAACTGGCGACCAGCCTGCCCTACGGCAAGCAGCGCCGGTTGGAAATCGTGCGCGCGCTGGCGACGCATCCCAAGCTTTTATTGCTGGATGAACCCGCCGCGGGCATGAATCCGCAGGAAACCGAAGAACTGGGCGAGTTCATCCGCGAAATCAAGGATAAGTTCAATCTGACCATCTTCATGATCGAGCACCACATGAATCTGGTAATGGGCATTTCCGATCGCATTTATGTAATCGACTTCGGCAAGCAGATTGCCGAGGGCACGCCCCGCGAGGTGCAGGATAACCCCGCCGTAATCGCGGCGTATCTGGGGGAGGATGAAGAATGAGCGATACTGTATTGAAGATTACCGATCTGCGCGTGAGCTACGGCGGCATCGAAGCCCTGAAGGGCATTTCCATGGAAGTGCAGCAGGGGCAGATCGTGACTCTGATCGGCGCGAACGGCGCGGGCAAGTCTACTACCCTGCGCGCGATCTCCGGTCTGGTGCGCCCCGCTGCGGGCAGGATTGAATTCCTCGGCAAGGATATTACCGGCATGGATACCCAGAAGGTGGTCGAGGGCGGCATCTCGCTCGTCCCCGAAGGGCGCCGCGTGTTCCCCAATCTTACCGTGCTGGAAAACCTGAAGATCGGCGCGTATCTGCGCAAGGATGACGCCGGAATCAAAACCGATCTTCTGGAGGTGTTTGATCTGTTCCCGCGCCTGAAGGAGCGCGAATGGCAGCTCGCCGGTACGCTGTCCGGCGGCGAACAGCAGATGCTGGCGGTTGGCCGCGCCATGATGGCAAAGCCCCGCGTGATGATGATGGATGAACCCTCGCTGGGACTCGCGCCGCTGGTCGTGCGCAATATCTTTTCCATTATTACCGAGCTTAAAAAGCGCGGTATGACCATCCTGCTGATCGAACAGAATGCCAATGCCGCCCTGAAATGCGCCGATTACGGTTTCGTGCTTGAAACCGGCCGCATTACCATGCAGGGCACCGGCGCGCAGCTCCTGAGCGATCCCCGCGTCAAAGAAGCCTACCTCGGTTCCGCCTGAGCGGGCTGAGCCCGCGTGCAGTAGCTGCCGCGCTGCCGACAGTGTCGGCTTCCAGTAGCTGCCGCATTAGTTTGATTGCGCCCATATATCCAAGGCGCAATCAAAACGACGTTTTTGAAGCCATTGATTCAAGCTTCAAAAACTGTGTAGGTGCAGCGATCTTGGGGTTTCTCTCCCTCAGTCAAAACCTGCGGTTTTGACAGCTCCCCCATCAGGTGGAGCCAAAGAACGACCTCATCCGCCGCTGCGGTGCCGCGTTTCAATCGATGATTGAAACGTCGGCAGTCTGCCTAAAGGCAGACCGGCAAACCAATGGGTTTGCCGCCTTGCCGGCACCTTCCCCAGAGGGGAAGGCTTTTGGCGTAATCCTTGCCTTCCTCTGATGAGGAAGGTGCCGGCGTAGCCGGCGGAAGGAGAGAACCACGTAAGTTTTGATGCCTTGAATTAATGGGCATCAAAACGTGGATTTGTAGAAAGCCCGAATAGAATAGAAACAAAGAACTCTTGCTTCTCGAATCTATGGAGGCAAGAGTTCGTCTTTTTCAGCGCGGCAGCAGCTGGGATCAAACGCCCTGCGTTTGCTAGAGATTGGTGAGGATGATGGCGATGGTGGCGGCGGCGATGCCGATGTATTGCAGGGGTTGAATTTTTTCCTTGAGTACGATGCGTCCGAGCAGGGTATTGAGGATGAGCAGCGAACCGGAGCCGATGGGGTAGAGCAGGTAAGACGGCACATAATTGAGAGCGGTCATCAGCAGATTAATGGCAGCGGCGGCGCTTACGCTGGCGGCGACAGCGAAGAGCATCGCCCTGGGCGGCATTTTTGCGGCGCTGCGCACATTGGGGTTGCGGGAGATGATCAGCGAAACGGCGGAAATCACGGCGGTGGTAAGGAAGCTGATGATGATCATATCGGTGCGATAGCCGCCCACTTCAATGCGCTGCTGCGCATCGTTCAACGCGCTGTACACGCCGTTCGTGGCGAACACCAGTACGAACCAGCCGAAGCCCTTGAATCCGATCTTCAGCCCGTGCAGATCGTGCGCGTTATAGAGCACGAACGCCGCCAGCATCAGCGCGATGCCAATGCCCTGAATCAGCCGGAGCCGGTCGCTCCAGATGATGATGGATACCAGCAGCGGGATCAGAATATTGCCGAACGCGCTCATGATGCTTTGCAGCGTGTATGGTCCGCTCTGCGCCGCGTGAATCGCGGAAAAATTGTACATGAACAGCGCCGCGCCGTTGATCACCCCGATCAGCAGCGTGATCCAGTCCGGATTCAGCCGGAACCCGTTGTAAATCCACGTCGCCAGCGCGACTACCGCGCCGAATAATACGTTGAATATCGGCGTTACATCCGAAGCTTTGCCTGGATGCGTGATCGAAAACAGCTTACTGAAAAATTCCTGTCCCAGATAACAAAGGATTTCCCCGATTACCAAAAACACAACACCCATCTCAAACCCTCCCTGCGGGCAGTGCCCGCTTCCGGCAACTGCCGTGTTCAATTGACAGAAATCTCAGCGCCATGGTGACGCTGAGATTTCCTGTGATCCTATCCTGTTCGGATGTACTTCAAACTCGCGTTTTGAAATCCACTGATTTGAGATTTCAAAACTTATGTGGTTCTCTCCCCAAGGGGGGAAGGCAAGGTTGCGAATGTTCGTCTCTTGGCTCCCTCTGATGAGGGAGCTGGCTGTGCGTTAGCACAGACTGAGGGAGAGAAACCTATAGATCGCTACACTTACGCAGTTTTTGAAGCTTAAATCAGTGGCTTCAAGCGGTGCCGCGCTCGAATCCAACGGATTCGACCGTCGGCAGTCGGCTAAATGCCGACCGGCAAACCTCAGGTTTGCCGCCTTAACGTCGTTTGATTGCGCCCATTCTTATCGGGTGCAATCAACAGCGCGGAAGCAACTGGGATCAAACGCCCTGCGTTTGGTGCAGCAGCTACTGGAAGCGGGCACTGCCCGCTTCTGGTAGCCGATGCCGTCGGTAATATGTTCAGCGCCAGATGAACGTATCCACCGATGAATTGATTATAGCATATGGGGTGGAAACGCGCCATCATAGAACTGTCATTCATTCGGACGATTCTGCCATTTTCGATATTCTGTTGGTGACATGCCGGTGTGCTTTCGGAATAACCTGCCAAAGTAACCGATATCCTCAAAGCCCGCGTTCAGCGCCGCGGCGGTGATGGAATTCGCGGGATCCGCAAGCAGGGAACAGGCGCGATGGATTCGAAGTTCCTGAATATAGCAGTTGGGCGTGGTGTTCAGCGAATCGCGAAAGATGCGATAGCAGCTGCGCACGCTGATGTGCATGTGTTCCGCGATGGCGCGAATGTCCAGATTTTTCGTCAGATGCGTATTGATAAAGGAAATCATTTCCTTGATCGCGTGCCCCTCGGTTTCCGTCTGGGAAGCGTGCCAGAAACGCGCGTCCAGCTTTTGAAAACGAAGCCACATGCCGCAGAGCGCGTCGCGCAGCGCATATTCGTATTCCCATTGGCGGCTGTCCAGATCGAACGATGCGCAAAGAAGATCCAGCGCGGGTTCGCCCGCGGGCAGCGCCAGCAGCGCGCGTGATGGATCGTTCAAAACCGGCGCGACATACTTCTGCGCCATCCGCGAATCCATTCCCCCGAATAGAAACCGCACATCGAATAGATGCAGCAGCGCGACGACCGGCGCGCCGCCGCGCCACGATGTGCTGTGCAGCACGTTCGGCATCAGCAGCCCGCCGCTGCCCACGCCAAAGTGCAGCGTCTGATCGGGCAGATGGTAATCCAGTTCGCCCTCCGCCATGTAAAATAATTCCGCAGTCGGATGCCAATGCCATGGCGTGTGCGATTCCGGATAACAATGCAGCTCCGCGCGCGTCGTAATGCAGGGAAATTCCGAAGTGAAATCCGGAAGCCGTTCCTGCGCTGTATCCCCGATCAAATCCACATGATGTACAATCCGCATATACCCTCGATTGATTTCAGGCAATAGAAGAAATAACGATCTCAAAACCCCTGCATCGCTGTACCAACATAGTTTTTCTGCCTTGAGCTTGTGGGCAGAAAAATGTCGTTTGATTGCGCCCATAATCTACGGGCGCAATCAATGGCGCGGTAGCAGTTGGAAGCAGGCTCAGCCTGCCTACTTGCGTTTGTAGAGTTTGCGATCGAGTGACCAGATTCTTTCGGTGAATCCGCCGGGCAGTGCGTTCTGCAGCGCGCGGTTCATTTCAAACATGCGCGCGTCAAGTAAGTCCAGCGTGTGTAATACTTCGGCTTCGGGGAACATGGGCGGCTTGGGACTGCCGTATTCGGGCAGATCATGATGCGATAGAATCATGTGTTCCACCATCATCAGAAGCTCCTTGCGCGTGCCCAGCTCCAGCCCCAGCCGGCGAATCTCCGCAACGCCCGCCACCAGATGCCCGATCAGCATGCCCTCGGCGGTATAATCGGAAACCATGCCGATCTGGTCGGCACTCATTTCATCGATCTTGCAAAGATCGTGCAGAATCACGCCCGCCGCCACCAGATCCGCATCCAGCGTGGGATACACGGTGCATACGTAGCCCGCCATTCGCAGCATGGTGCTCGTATGGTGTAGAAGTCCGGAACGCTCCGCGTGATGCAGCTTGGACGCCGCGGGATAATACATCAGCGCATCGCCGCACTGCGCAACGCGCGCCTTGACCAGATCCTTGAGCTGCGGATCGGCGATCTGTTCAATGCGATCCATGATTTCGCCCAGCATCTTGTCGGGCGCTTCCGGCGCGCAGGGCGCGAGCAGGTTCATATCGTAATCATCCGTATCCGCCGCAGGGCGCATCTTGTCCACGCGCAGCTGCGGCCGCCCGTTGTATTCGTTCATCATGCCGCGAACGCGCAAAACCTGCCCCACCTGCGGCGCTTCGGTAAAGCCGTCCCACATCTTCGCGTTCACCTCTCCGGTGATATCGCATAGCGTCATATCCAGATATTTGCTGCCGTTCGAACTGGTTCTCTGCGCCGCCGTGCGGGTCAGCAGAAATCCATCGAACATCTGTCCGCGAATCATATTTGCAAGTTCAGGCTGCTGTTTCATAATTGCTTCCTCCCAATAATATACCCGTTATCATGATAAACAACTTGCTTTCCGCTGTCAAGCCCGTTTGCACTTGCCTGCGAACGATTTTCAGGGTATAATGGATGCAAATATTTCAATTGAGGTAACGCATTATGAAACAGACCGTATCCCATTCCAAACTGCACCCGTGGCAGGGTATATTGATCGTTCTGCTGCTGGTGGCGCTGCTGCTGGCGATCAATTATCTGCTGGGGCTGTATTTGCAGCGGCTGGTGGGCTATACCGCCGCATCGATCGCGTTCTGGGTAATCGGCGCGGGCATCGCCTATTATACGTTCCGCCGGTTCGTCGCGGCGTATACCTATGAACTGACGGAGGATGTGCTGCGCCTGAACCGCGCCTATGGCAAGCGCGAACGCCATATCTGCGATATCTATGTAAATCGAATGCTGTTCGTCGGCACGCGCGAGGAAGCGCAGAAGCGCTATGGCAAGATGCGCATCGTGCGCGCCCTGCGCGGCTGCGATGATCTGCCCGTGACCGCCATCGTCTATGATGCGTCCGACGGCCGCCATACCGCGCTGCTTCAGGCAAACGATGAACTGCGCGGCGCGCTGATTCAGTGCGTGAAGCGGAAGTAAACGATTCGTTCATTGCGGCGGATTACAATCCGCGCTATAATGTTGCCCACAGGAGGCGATACGGATGAATCAATCGGAAATCGGCGCGCTGATCCGCGATCTGCGCGCGCAGAAGGGTCTGACGCAGCGGCATATCGCGCAGCAGCTCGGCGTGACCGAACAGGCGGTTTCCCGCTGGGAACGCGGAATCGGACTGCCCGATCCCGCGCTGATTCGCGATCTGGCGCGGGCGCTGGGCGTGAACGCGGATACCCTGCTGTCCGGCCGTATCGCTGAAAACGATAAGGATGTGGGCAATATGAAAAAAACGAAGCTCTATGTCTGCCCCGTGTGCGGAAATATATTGACCTCCGCCGCGGATGCGCAGATTACCTGCTGCGGAAGAGGCCTTGCGCCGCTCGCCCCGCAAAAGGTGGATGCGGAAGATAAGCTGAACGTGGAAATCATCGAGGATGAATATTATATATCCTCCGATCATGAAATGACGCGCGATCATTTCGTTTCGTTCGTGGCGCTGCTGACCGGCGATACGCTGATCCTGCGCCGCCTTTACCCCGAATGGAACCTGTCTGCGCGCCTGCCCCGCATGCCGCACGGCACGCTGATCTGGTATTGTACAAGGCATGGGCTGATGTATCAGTATATATAATTGGATATATAAAAGGAGCCCCGCAAGAAAACGGGACTCCTTTTATATGTCATGTGCACGTTGCGATCAATACCTGTAATGCTCCTGCCCATACTGGCTGAAGGCGAGGGTACGATCCTTCAGATCGGGCCATTTTGCGATGCTCTCCGCGGAGAACAGGCCGCCGTTCGGGTTTTCGGTGGAGCGCCATTCGTGGGCGATCAGCGCCCAGGTGGCGTCGTACAGGTTGGCGAATTCCGGATCGCGCTGCGCTTCGCATACGAAGCTCTGGCGCGGCTGATTGATATCCTCGCCGCTGATCTGGAACAGGCCGTTTGCATCGCACAGCGCGCGAATGCGGCGCAGCTGGGCGCGCGTATTGCGGCTGGGCATGTAGGTGATGGCGCGATAGCCAATCTTTGCAAGGTACGGAACCAGTTCATCCAGGAAATCATCTTCGAACTTCTGCGCGCGCTTATCGCCGGTCACGCTGTCGCCGACGTCGCCCAGATAGGCATAGGCGGAAATCGCGCTGATGCGGTCGGACAGCGCCAGTACCTCGTGTACGTCCGGCAGCTCTTCATCGGCGTCGATGTAAAACCGCGCGATCAGCTGGCTCTTGATCCAGCCCAGCAGATCGTACATCGCGTGCGGATTTTCATCGTCGGTCAGATAGCCTTCGATCTTGGCGGACAGCGGCAGCTGAAGCTCGGTCTTGATGAAGCTGACCAGCTTTTCGCCGCGGCCGATCACGTCCAGCATGCGGTACGCCAGCGCGCTGGAAATGTGGCGCTCGGTCACGGAGCCGCCCTTTGCGTAATTCGAAAGCGGCAGCACATCGCGGTCAAAATCGATGGTCACGCCGTATTTGCCCATCATTTCATTCACCGCTGCCACCATTTTGCGGTTGCGTTCGTTGCGCTTTTCGCGGTACGGCGCGAAGAAATCGTTCAATTCCCGCGCGCGGTTGTGCGGCACGCCGTGCAGCGCCATGTACGCCACGCCCGCCTGATCGGGGTTGTTCAGCTTGCGATCGCCGAAGGGCGTATTTTTCATGGATACGCGGCATTCCAGACCGATCGTGGCGCTCATCTTCGCGGCCTTTGCCGCCGCCAGAAATTCATCCGCGCCCGCGATGGAATCATGATCCATCAGGCCGCAGGTGCAAAGCCCCGCCGCGCGGGCGAACCATACCGCCGCCGTGGGCGTGTAGGGGGAGAAGGAATAGGTGGTATGGATGTGGTTGTTCACATCGCGTCCGGTGACCGGCGCTGGCTCGGTTTCCATCAGCGCCTTCAGATTTTCAATGCCGTTCGGGGCGTTCAGAAGCGCCAGCAGTTCTTCGCGTGTCTTTGCCATACGTATGTATCCTTTCGATGAATCATTATTATGATTATACCATGATTACGATTGCGTTTCAATCAGTTTTTGGAAGCTTTTCTGCGGTTTCGTATCCATTTCGCGCACGGCTTTTCCACCAGATAGGTCAGCGCCGCGGCGGCCAGCAGCGCGGCGGCGAAGCAGATCAGCGTATACCGGTTCTGCCACGGCTGCTGCCCATCGATGTTCGGCTGATCGCCGGTGTAGGCGGGAATGCGCCATTTTTTCAGCCAGACCGCCAGATATTGATGCCACATATAAAAATTAAAAGATATGCCGGACAGGAAGCGGATCACCGGATTGGACGCCGCCGCGCGCACGCCCGCCAGCGAAAGGCTGGCGCTGACCACGAAAGCGCCCGCGCAGAAGGTCAGCGGCGTTCGCCAGATCAGCTGCTGCAGCCGCAGAACTTCATAATCGCCGCCGCCGCGCAGCCAGGTCTGCGCGCACAGGCAGTAATAAACGCCGATGATCGAAAGCGCGCAGACGGCGGTCGCGATGATCCGCCCGCGCAGCGATACTTCATGCCGTGTGATCCTGCGATAGATTACCGCCGCCAGCATGCCGTTTGCGTAGGCATCCAGCATGTTCGGCAGCTGATTGGCGAGCATCCAGGTGTCCGAAAAGCACAGCATCGTGGCGGCGTGGCAAACGATCGAAAGCGCGATCATGCCCGCGTAGGTGGCGTATGGCCTGCGCTCAAACGCGCGCCCCAGCACGGGAAAGATCAGATAAAACTGCACTTCGATGGAAAGCGTCCACAGCGCGCCGTTCAGATGCGAATAGGTATAGCCCTCCTGAAACAGCGAATGCGTAAACGTAAGGTGCGAAAGCAGATCGCACCACAGCTGCCGCGCCGATCCATACAGCCCGTTCGGCAGCGCATCGCAAAACAGCACGATCAATATGCACAGCAGGTAGCACGGTACGATTCTGGCGGCGCGCGCACGGTAAAAATCGGCGGGGCGGCGGTTTCTGCCGGAAAGATGCCCCAGCATCAGCAAAAAGCCGGAGAGCATCAGCATGACTTCCACCATCGCATAGCTGGATCGAACCAGCGTTTCCAGATTGAAATAATGCCCGAACAGCGTAAAGCTGGGGTTCAGCCACGATTGCTGCCAGATATGAAACCATGCGATCAGAAAGATCGATACAACGCGCAGAAAATCCGCGCCCGCGGCATAATCGCGGCGAATCGGCGCGACGGCGCGCCCGCGTGAATCAGACATGAACCATGCATCCTCCGATAAAGTTGAAAATCAGTCCCGCCGCCAGCAGAATCAGCGCCCAACGAGCGGGCTTTTCCCTGCGCAGAAGACGTAACAGACACAGCGGCATCAGCTCCAGCGCGTAGCGCGCGCCGAACTGGTATCCACCCAGCGTGTTGTGCATGCACAGTAAAGCTACGTTCGCCGCCTGCGTTGCAAATATCAGAATATCCAGATAACCGGCCCTTCTGTGAAATACATCCGATACAAACCAGATCAGGCTGACCAGAATCATCGGGCAGCTTATGAACAGGGAAAAGCCGAACAGCTTGAATGATACCGCACCGTCCGCGCCGATGGACAGCGGAGCGCCAAACAGAAAAGCCTTAAGATTGTTCCAGAGATAAACAATTGAAATCTGTCCATGCACCGATCGGGTATGCTCCGGCAGATAATTATGGCCGAATTCCAGCGGATCGCCGAAGCGCATGTAGTTATACGCCGCGTAGGCGCAGGCGATGGCGGCGCCGAACAGCAGCCCCGGCACCGCGCGCAGCAGTTTATCGCGCAGCGATCCCGCGCCGCGCAGATAGATCACCGCCAGCACCGGCCCCAGCAGCGCGGAAAACGGGCGGCAGCCGATCGCGAGCGCATAGCATATGCATGCCGTCGTAATGTGCCCGCGCCGCACGGCGATCACCGCAGATACGGAAAACAGAAACGCCAGAATCTGCGCTTCGTACCATACCGCGCCCACCAGCGAAATCGGCAGCATGGCGCTGCCCAGACAGAAAAGCACGCTCCACGCGGCGCATTCCCATCTGTTCAGCCGCCCCGCGCGCAGGAGTTCCGATAAAATCAGCGCGGCGGCGATCATGATGTAGATTTTCTGAAAAAGTCCGGCGGGCACATTGTTTCCAAAGATCAGCGTGTAGAGCACCATCGGCACGGATGGAACCGGCGGGAAGGATACATAATATTGCCCGTCGAACACGGCAAGTTCCAGATATTCATAATTCGGGATGCTGATTTCACCCCGCAGCCACGCCTGCGCCTGCAAAAGATACGAAGGATAGGGATAGGCGAGCGGTTTCGTGCCTGAGATGATGTGCATCGCGGCAAAGATCGCGATCATCGCGCCGAATACGGCGGCATACGCCCATAAATTGCGCCGTCTGGACATTGGATATTGCATGTGCTTCCACCTCCCGCATATCATGCCCATTGTACTTCAAAACGGCGCGGATGTAAAGGCGCATGCTTATTAGAATATGAAAAAACCGCATCGATTCCAAATGAAATCGATGCGGCAGAAGGATGAATTATTTTGCCTTGCGGGCGTTGCGGATGAAATCTACATATACCGCCAGCAGGATAACCGCACCCTTGATGATGTACTGCCAGTCGGAATTGACGCCCATCAGGTTCAGACCGTTGTTCAGTATGCCGATGATCAGCGCGCCGATCAGCGTGCCGCCCAGCTTGCCGGAGCCGCCCGCCATGGATGTGCCGCCGATGATAACGGCAGCGATCGCATCGTTTTCCGCGCCGTCGCCCGATGTGCAGGTTCCGGAATAGAGGCGGGAAGCGATGGTGATGCCCGCCAGACCGGCGTACAGACCGGAGATGGTATGCACGATGAACTTGACGCGCACGGTATCGATGCCGGAAAATTTGGCGGCGGTGGCATTGCCGCCGACGGCGTAGATGTGGCGGCCGATGCGCGTCCGGTTCAGGAAAAGCACGCTCAGCAGGAATACGATCAGCATGGTGATCACCGGCGTGGGAATGCCCGCGACATAGCCCGCGCCCAGGAATTTCCATGCGTCGGTCATGCAGCGAATCGGCTTGCCCTGTGAAAATACATAGGCGATGCCCTTCGCGATATTCTGCGAAGCGAGTGTGACGATGAACGGCGGAATCGTGGTCTTTGCGATCAGAATGCCGTTGAACATACCAAAGATCGCGCCGGAGAGCAGGCCGATGAATATGCCGATTACCTCAGGCATACCGCCCCAGACCACCGCGCCCGCGCCCAGACAGCCGGACATGGCGATGATGGAGCCTACGGAAAGATCGATGCCCCCCAGCAGAATGCACATCGTCATGCCGCACGCCAGCATTACATTGGGCGCGGACTGGCGCAGCACATTGAAGATATTCTTCACGGTGGGGAAGGTGGTGCGCGTGCGCGGCCAGATGCACAGGAAGGCGATCATCATCAGCAGGGCGATCAATATGCCCAGATTTTCCTTAAAATAACGCTTTATGGCTTTCATTGGTTCTTACCTCCTGCATTTTCAAGGGTGGCGAGTTTCATGATGGCTTCCTGACTCAGATCTTCATCATAGCTGATGCAGCCGGTCAATCGGCCGTCGCACATCACATACACGCGGTCGCTCATGTTGATAATTTCGGGAAGCTCCGAAGAAATCATGATGATGGAAACGCCGTGCTTGGTCAGTTCGTTCATGATTTCATAGATTTCCGCCTTGGCGCCGACGTCCACGCCGCGGGTGGGCTCGTCCAGAATCAGAATGTGCGGATCGGTGGCGAGCCAGCGTCCGATCATGACCTTCTGCTGATTGCCGCCGGAAAGGTGGCTAACCGCCTGCTCCTGACTGGGCGTTTTGGTGTGCATTTTATCGATGAATTCCTGCGCGATGGCGGCTTCCTTTTTGGAATTGACCCGCAGGCGATTGATAAACTGCTCCAGAACCTCGATGGTAGAATTGAAGCGCACGCTTTGCAGATGGTACAGACCCTCCACCTTGCGGTTTTCGGGGATCATGGCGATGCCGTTCTTCATGGCTTCCACCGGATCCTTGATTTTTACGCGCTTTCCGTCCAGATAGATTTCCCCCGTCGCGCCGTGCGTCAGGCCGAATACGCAGTGCATGGTTTCCGAACGCCCCGCGCCGACCAATCCGGCAAAGCCTACGATTTCGCCCTTATGCACCTCAAAGGAAACATCCTTTACGCGCTGATGCTTCTTTTTATTATCGTTGATATTGACGCATTTCAGCACCACTTCAGCGCTCTTTACGTGGTCGCGCGTGTAGTACTGATCCAGCTCGCGCCCGACCATCATGGTGATCAGTTCATCTCTGGGGGTAGTGCAGACCTCGCGCGTGCCCACATACATGCCGTCGCGCAGCACCGTAACGCGGTCGCAGACCTCGCTCAGCTCGCTCATCTTGTGGCTGATGTAGATAATCCCGACGCCCGAACGCGCCAGATTGCGCATGATTTCAAAAAGGTGCGCCACTTCGCGGTCGGAAATGGAGGAGGTGGGCTCGTCCATCACCAGAATGCGGCAGTTGATGGAAATGGCCTTCACAATTTCAACCATCTGCTGCTGTGCGATGCTCAAATCGCCGACCTGCGTTTCCGCGCGAATGCCCGGATCGAACTGATCCAGCATTACCTGCGCATCCTTCTCCATCTTCCGGAAATCAACGCCGAATTTGCCCATGGGTTCGCGCCCGAGGAATATGTTTTCGGCGACGGTCATATGCGGAACCAGAACCAGCTCCTGATGGATGATGGAAATGCCGTTATCGCGCGCAGCGTTTACGCCCGTGATGGCGACTTCGCTGCCATCGATGAATATTTGACCCTCCTCCGGAATGTAAATGCCGCCCAGTACCTTAATGAGCGTGGATTTTCCGGCGCCGTTTTCGCCCAGCAGCGCGTGAATTTCGCCGGACTTCAGCTGAAAATCGACGTGCTGCAGCGCCTTGACGCCCGGAAACGATTTGCAGATGTTTTTCATTTCGAGCAAACATTCGCTCACTTGATCTCACCACCGTTTCTTTATTGTGCGGGAACGATCTGAAAAAGGGGCTTTATCCAGTAACGACAAAGCCTCTTTCTCAAATCATGATTTTCAAATCGTAAATTGCCGGCGTTTCGGCGAAACGCCGGCAATCGGATCATGTGCCGGAATCAGCAGACCGAGCTTGTGTTCACAGTCTGTGAATCAAGGTTATGCGATTATTGCCATCCGTCGGTGCCATATTCGGCAACGTTGTCGGCGTTGATCATGAAGGTCTCGATCGGGATGCGCGCTTCAACCTCTTCGCCGTCCAGCCACTTATAGTAGGTTTCGGCGATGGTCTTGCCGATGGTCATGGGAGACTGCGCGCCGGAGCCGGTAACCTTGCCCTCTGCGATCAGCGCCTTGATGTCCGGAGAACCGTCAACGCCGTAGATCAGCGCCTTGGAGCCAGCCGCTTCCGCCGCCGCGTATGCGCCCAGCGCCGTCGGATCGTTGCCGCCGAAGATGCAGACCGCATCGGGGTTCGCGGTCAGCGCGTCGGTGCCGTTCAGGTTGCCCTGCTCCTGATTGCCCATGGAGTCGATCTGCGCAACCACGGTGAAGCCCTTGTCCTTAATCGCATCCAGGAAGCCGTTGGTGCGGTCTACAACGGACTGCATCGTGGGGCTGTCCAGAACGATGATGTCGCCGCCTTCGGGGCACTTTTCGAGCAGGTCGAGGCCGCAGACGTAACCGGCGTTGTAGTTATCGGAGCCGGCATAGGAAATCAGATAGGACATATCCGCAACTTCGGTATCGAAGCCGAAGATCGGGATATCGGCTTCCTTCAGCGCGTCCAGCGCCGGCAGGATGCCCTCGCGGTCAACGGGGTTGATGAACATCGCCACAATGCCCTGCATGATGATGTCCTCTACCAGAGAGATCTGCTTTTCGTTCGAGTTCTGCGGGTCCAGAGAAATCAGTTCGTCGCCGTGCGCTTCAACGATCTCGCGAATCGATCCTTCAAGCGCTACGAAGAAGGGGTTGGTGCCGTCCATGCAGGTGTAACCGATCTTGTTGCCCTCGGCCAACGCCGCGCCCATCAGCAGTACGCACAGTACCAGTACAAGAGCCGCTACCTTTTTCATGTGAGTAACCTCCTATTATTTACGGGCAAAGCCCGTTATTAACGAAATCATCTCATCTGGTTTATATTTTAACGTATGTATTTGCGAATGTCAATAACATTTGCACATTTAAGGAAAAAATCAGCGATTATATATGCACACGGCGTACAAATATTCGAAAAAACGGATAATATTTTCTTTCGATGGTTGATTATTTTCCGAAACATTTGAGCCGGGCGCGGATATATTCGTGGATCGCCCGCACAAAATCACACCTGCGCAAACCGCGGCGCGGGTGAATTTATGCTCGGAGCGCGTTTCGTATGCGCGCGCCGCCGCCGGATACAGTATTTTAATCGGTAAATTTACGCGCGGTGCGCGCCCTCCGCGGCCGCGGCGCGTACAAATTCATGACAGGCTTGTGAAAAATCGGAAAAGCGCGAAACGAATTCACGCGCAGGTGCTTGACATTGCCGAATAAAAACCATATAATAATAAGGCTGTATGTTTGGGAATTTTTGCTCAAACAGAGCAAAATATCATAGATTACGATTGAAGGAGTTGTTCACAATGTTCCGTACTTACCAGCCCAAGAAGCGTCAGCGTTCCAAGGTTCATGGCTTCCGCGCCCGCATGAAGACCCGCGCAGGCCGCAACGTTCTGAAGGCGCGCCGTGCCCGCGGCCGCAAGGTTCTGACCGTCTGATTTCCCGAACCCAATGGAGGGGCAGGATAGAAATGCGCGCATAAGCCAGGGCTTTGCGCGCAGATTCAGATTGGGCGATAATCGAAACTATCGCTATGTCTATCGCAGAGGAAAATCATACCCCTCGAAAAATCTGGTGTTGATTCATCTGAAGGGGCGGGATCAGAAATTCGGATTCTCCGTATCCTCCAAGGTGGGCAACGCCGTAACGCGCAACCGCATCCGGCGGTACATGCGCGAGGACGTGCGCAAAATGCGCACACAGCTGAAGTGCGGCAAATACATCCTGATTGCGCGGCCCGCGCTGAAGGATGTGCCGCACGCAGAACTCACGCGCGAGATTCATTCCGTGCTCGCGCGGGCAGGACTCATCCGAGAGGCAAACTAATGCGCACATTGGCATCCCTGCCAAAGCGGTTTCTGCTCTGGCTGATTCGCTTTTATCGCGTAAGCATATCGCCGCTGCACAAGCCGTGCTGCCGGTTTATTCCGACATGCTCGCAATATGCGTTCGAGGCCATTACGAAATACGGCGCGCTGAAGGGCGGTTATCTGGCGCTGCGCCGGATATTGCGCTGCAATCCGTTCTGCAAGGGCGGATACGACCCTGTTCCCTGATCAAGCATTCGAACCCGTGGAGGAGATTCAATGACCGGTATTTTCACAAGCATCCTTGAATGGATTGTCGGTTGGGTGGGCAATTACGGCTGGAGCGTCGTGGTATTCACCCTGATGGTGCGTCTGGTGCTGATGCCGCTGGACATCAAGAGCAAAAAGAGCATGCGCGCCATGAGCAAGGTTCAGCCCAAGGTGCAGGCGCTTCAGAAGAAGTACGCCGGCGATAAGGAAAAGCTGAATCTGAAGCTGAACGAACTCTATCGCAAGGAGCATGTAAGCCCGATGTCCGGCTGCCTGCCGATGCTGATCTCCCTGCCGATTCTGTGGTTCATGTTCGCCGCAATGCGCAATCTGGCGAACGAACACACCATTTCCATGATCCTTCAGATGAAGGACGCCGCCGCTGCGGGCGATACGGCGGAAGCCATCGCCGCCGCCGTGCGCGACAACATGCAAAGCTGGCTGTGGATCAAGAATGTGTTCCAGCCCGATTCCTTTATGGCAACCATTCTGCCCAAGGTGGGTGATGGACTCAAGACCATCGCGGCCTCCAGCGGAAGCACCGTGCTGACCGCCGATAATCTCGCCGCCGCACGGGAATTCCTCACCACGGATATCTATCGCGAAATCGCGGCGCAGTTCGGCACCGGCAATTTCGTATCGATTCCGCTGAATCTGTTGATCATCAATCCCTCGCTCACGCTGCCGACCTCCTTTGAAGCGTTGTTCAGCAGCGCGAACGGCCTGTTCATTCTGCCGGTGCTCGCCGCGCTGAGCCAGTTCTTCATGACGAAGTTCACCAGCAACGCGCCGAAGCAGACCGCCGAAGCCGATGATCAGCAGTCCAACCCCATGAACAACGGCTTCATGAAGTGGTTCTTCCCCCTCTTTTCGCTGTATATCTGCGCCGGTTACAACGCCGCGTTCGCCATTTACTGGATGGCGGCCAACGTCATTCAGGTGGTGCAGCAGCTGGCGGTGAACTGGTATTTCGATCGCCAGGATCAGAAGAAGGCGCTTGAGGAAGCCGCGAAGGAAACCATCGAATAGAAACCATCGAATAATCATCTTTCCGAGACGACTGTATACGGATCCCGTACCGTCCGGTGCGGGGTTCGCTTTTGTGAATTCTGAGAATGAATAATGAATATAATTTAGCAAGGAGGCAATGCGCCTTGAACAAGTTTATTGAAGCCAGCGGCAAGACCGTGAAGGACGCCATTCAGAACGGTTTGGCACAGCTGGGATGCACGCAGGACGACGTCGAAACCAGCGTTATCGATATGGGCAGCCCCGGAATTTTCGGCATGTTCGGAAAGCCCGCCCGCGTTCGCCTGACGATGAAGGAAAAGGATACTTCCTTCGATATCGAAATGCCGGTGTTCACGCTGGATCAGCCCGCGCCCGCGAATCGCAGGAAGGCGGAAAAGAAGCCGCAGGAGCCGAAGCAGTCCAAGACCGCTGCGCCGAAGGCTGCCGCCCCGGCCACACCCGCCGTATCCGAAGAGAGTGCCGATGCGCCCGCGGAGGAAGCCGCGCCCGAAAAGAAGGCGCGCAAGCCCCGCCAGCGCAAGAACAACCGCGAAGCGCGCGAACCGCGTCCCGAACCCGTGACCGAGGCCGCGCCCGCCGAACCCGCCGAGCCGTTCGTCGCGACGCCGGAAGAGGAGCTTTCCGATGCCGCAAAGCGCGCGCGCGATTTCCTGAAGGGGCTTACCGAGCACATGGGCGTGCCCGCCGCAATCGAAGTCAGCGATAAGCCGGAACAGATGCGGATGCAGCTCAGCGGCGAAAATATGTCCATCCTGATCGGCCGCCGCGGCGAAACGCTGGATGCGCTGCAGTATCTTACCAGCCTGAACGTCAACCGCGATCGCGAGGAATATCTGCGCGTATCGCTGGATACCGAAAACTATCGCGCCAAGCGCGAAGAGGCGCTGCGCAAGCTGGCGGTGCGCATGGCCAACCGCGCAAAGAAGAGCGGCCGCCGCGTGGCGCTGGAGCCCATGAACCCCAACGAGCGCCGCATTCTGCATTCCGCGCTCCAGAATGATCCGGAGGTCACCACCCATTCCGAGGGCGAAGAACCCTACCGCCGCGTGATCATCACCCTTAAATAGCAAGCGCAGTGCGCTTGATCCCAGCAACTGCCGTGTTGTAAAAGACGAATCCACGACCCCATTGGTTCAAGGGTCGTGGATTCTTTCTTTCGTTCCTGTTCTGACTTATCTCGAACCTGCGTTTTGATGCCCATAGATTCAAGGCATCAAAACTTATGCCGACTGTGTCGGTTTCCAGCTACTGCCGTGCTGGGAAAGGCGAATCCATGTCCCCATGGATTTAAGGGACATGGATTCTTTGTTGCTATTCGATTCGGGGTTATTACGAATTCACGTTTTGATGCCCATAAATTCAAGGCATCAAAACTTACATGGGTTCTCTCCTTCCGTCAAAACCTGCGGTTTTGCCACCTTCCTCATCAGAGGCAGGCAAGGCTAATGTGCATCGTTCTTGGCTCCACCTGATGGGGGAGCTGGCTGTGCGTTAGCACAGACTGAGGGAGAGAAACTCCTTGTGTCGCTGCACTTAGGCAGTTTTTGCAGCTTGAATCAATGGCTGCAAAAACGTCGTTTGATTGCGCCCATTCTTGCCGGGCGCAATCAACAGCACGGTAGCTACTGGGTGCGGGCTCAGCCTGCAAAAACGTCGTTTCGCGGCGGTCATTCTGACCGACCACTGCGAACCAGCGCGGTAGCTACTGGGATCAAACGCCCTGCGTTTAGCTCAGCCTGCTGCAATGTGGACGAGGGATAGAGAGAACACATTTTCGACGGTTGAGGGTACTTCGATCGCGAACGCGCTTTCCGTGTTCAGCGTGAGCAGGGAATTGGGGGTCGCCTGCACCAGCGCCTGACCGGTAACGCAGGTATTGTTGTTATCGGAAGTGCAGGTGAGCGCGATGCGCGAAGCATCGATCGCCGTTCCGTTCAAGCGCAGCACAAAGTGCGTGCTGATGGTTTGCAGGGGCGGCAGGTTGATGCAAAAGATCGCCATGTACAAGCCCGCCCTGCGGATTGCGATGCCGCCCTGCGCCGGAGCGAAGTATTCCGGATTGATCAGCTGCGCCGTGAGCTGCACGGCGTTTCCGGCGCTTACGTCCTGCGGCGCGTCCGCGGTAAACAGCGCGGCGATCCGGTTCGTGGTCGGGATATCCATCTCCGGCGGATACGGCGGACAGGGTCTGCACCCGCAGGGGCGGCAGGGTCTGCAGCAGGGCAGATTCGGTCCGGGGGGACACGGCCCGTTGTAGAACGGGAAATTCTGATAATAGGAACTGTCGGCGGGCGGCGGGGGACAATGCTGCATCGGCCCCGCAATGCTGCCCAGCGTGCCGTAACAGCCGCATTTAATGGTTGCCATAAAAAATTTGCTCCTTTCATTCGGGATCGATGCATCCTATGCCGCGGCGCGCCGATCGGTGACGCGCGCAAACCTTGACAAAATCATGAAAGTATTCATAATAAACATGTAAATCGTTGATTTGTCACAATGAATGGTTATAATATGAGTACGGGTTTATGAAACCCCACAATTGTTTATCGACTGGAGGATGCTATGAAGAAAAATCTTTTCCGCAGGGTCATTGCGCTCGCATTGGCGATGTGCATGCTCATGTTCAGCTGCATCGCGCTGGCGGAGGACGATGATTGGAATCAGCAGGCCGCGCCCGATGATGTGCAGACCACGGATGTTTCTGAAAAGCTGCTGGGCGGCTGGTGGCACATTCTGCTGCTGGGCTGCGATTCCTATTCCCAGAACAATTATTCGCGTTCGGACAGCATGATCATGCTTTCGCTGAACCCCGAAACCGGCAAGGCGAAGCTGACCTCGTTCATGCGCGATACGTGGATCAAGGTTCCGGGTACGGATAAGTACCGCAAGCTGACCGAGGTATGCGCCGTGGGCGGTCCGCAGCTGACCATGGACACGATCAATGAAAACTTTTCCACGCAGCTGACGGAATACGCGCTGGTCAGCATGAAGGGCATCGCCAACATCATCGATATGGTGGGCGGACTGGATCTGGATGTAACCGAAGCGGAACGCAAGGCGCTGAACAAGGGTCTGTTCGATCTTTCCGATTATTCCGGCATGGAAAAGCTGGAAAAGAGCGGCGATCAGGTGCATCTGAACGGCAATCAGGCGACCGCCTATGCCCGCATCCGTAAGATCGACAGCGATTTCGTGCGCGTAGAGCGCCAGCAGACCGTGCTGACCGCGCTGGCGAATAAGATCATGCAGGATGCGAATGTCGGCACGCTGATGGCGGTGGCGACCGAAATGCTGCAGTACGTCGATACCAATCTGACCTTTACGCAGATCATGGATATCGCCTATATGGGCATGAACATGGATCTGGACAACATCGAAACCCTGCGCGTGCCGATCGACGGAACGTATAAATCCGGCAATTTCGACGGCGTATATTCCATTCGTCCCGATTTCGATGCAAACAAGCGTGCGATGTACGATTTCATCTACACGCAGAACTGATCCGCAATTTCAAAAAACATCAAAATAATCGAAAGCACGTTGACATGAAACCGTCGGCGTGCTATTCTTTAATCTGTGTAATTATCATGCGTCTGGATATTTATGCGGACGGATGATCCGCAGAACGAACAAAAAAGGGGATAGAATCATGCGCATACTGGTTACGGGCGGCGCGGGCTTCATCGGCAGTCATACCTGCGTGGAGCTTCTGAACGCGGGCTATGATGTGGTAATCGTGGACAACATGAACAACGCCCATCCGCGGGCGCTCGACGCCATTCGCCGCATCACCGGCAGGGATTTTGCCTTCTATCAGACGGACATTCGCGATCGCGCGGCGCTGGAGGATATCTTCGCGCGCGAATCGATCGATGCGGTGATCCATTTCGCGGGGCATAAGGCGGTGGGCGAATCGGTCGCCAAGCCGCTGATGTATTACGATAACAACCTCTACGGCTTTATCGTGCTCGCGGAAACCATGCGGAAATTCGGCGTGAAGAAGCTGGTATTTTCCTCCTCCGCCACGGTGTACGGCATGAACAACCCCGTGCCCCTGCGCGAGGAATACCCCACCTCCGCCACGAATCCCTACGGCTATACCAAGGTGATGATCGAACAGATGATCAATGATATCTGTGCCGCCGACCCCGAATGGACGGCGATCCGGCTGCGCTATTTCAACCCCATCGGCGCGCATGAATCCGGTCTGATCGGCGAAGATCCGAACGGCATCCCCAACAATCTGCTGCCCTATGTGGCGCGCGTCGCGGCGGGCAAGCTGGAAAAGCTGCACGTGTTCGGCAATGATTATGATACGCCGGACGGCACGGGCGTGCGCGATTACATTCATGTGGTCGATCTGGCGAAGGGGCATCTGAAGGCGCTGGAATACGCGCAGACCGCCGCGGGCAGCATCGCCATCAATCTGGGCACGGGGCGCGGCACCAGCGTATTGGAAATCGTGCATGCGTTCGAACGTGCCAGCGGCAAGCCCGTTCCCTATGTGATCGATCCGCGCAGGAGCGGCGATATCGCCACCTGTTATGCCGATCCCGCGCTGGCGGAACGCCTGCTGGGTTGGCACGCCGAAAAGAACATCGATGATATGTGCCGCGATGCATGGCGCTATCAATGCAATTGTGAATCTACCTGAAGCGAGGTTAGGATACATGCAGGAAGAACTGATTCGCATTGAACATCTGAGCAAGACGTTCAACGGCGCGGCGGGCAAGATCACCGCGCTGGACAACATCAATATCACCATCAATCAGGGCGATATTTTCGGAATTATCGGCCTGTCCGGCGCGGGCAAATCCACGCTGGTGCGCTGCATCAATCTGCTGGAAACGCCCACCGAGGGCAATGTGATCTTCGGCGGCAGGGATCTGATGCGCATGGAACGCAAGGAGCTTTTGAAAACCCGCCGCTCCATCGGCATGATCTTTCAGGATTTCAATCTGATGGCGCAGCGCAGCGCGATCAAAAACGTCTGCTATCCGATGGAACTGGTGCATACGCCCAGGGCGGCGGCGGAAAAGCGCGCCATGGAACTGCTGGAGCTGGTCGGTCTGGCGAACCGCGCCAAGGCGTACCCCAGCCAGCTTTCCGGCGGCCAGAAGCAGCGCGTGGCGATCGCCCGCGCGCTGGCGATGAACCCGCAGGTGCTGCTGTGCGATGAAGCTACCAGCGCGCTGGATCCCAATACCACGCGCCAGATTCTGGATCTGCTCAAGCAGATCAACCGCGAATTGGGCGTGACCATCGTAGTGATTACCCATGAAATGAAGGTGATCGAAACGATCTGCAACCGCGTGGCGGTGCTGGATCAGAGCCATGTGGTGGAAATGGGCGATGTAGTGGATGTGTTTACGCATCCGCAGAGCGCCATCGCGCGCCAGTTGATCATGCCCAAGTCCGATACCGCGATGAAGTTCTCCGATACCCGCTGCGTGCGCATCGTGTTCGATGGCACCTCCAGCAATGAACCCATCATTTCCATGCTGACGATGGAATGCGGCGCGCCGGTGAACATCCTGTTCGCCAATACCCGCAACGTGGGCGGAAATACGCTGGGCCAGATGCTTCTGCAATTGCCGGAGGATGAAAATAAGGCGCTGCGCATGAAGCAATGGCTGCGCGAACATAAGATTACGTTCAAGGAGGAAGACGTCAATGTTTACAACGGCAATGATCAATGAAATGCTCGCCGGCGTCGGTGAAACGCTGTATATGACGCTGTTCTCCGCGCTGCTGGCGTATGTGCTGGGGCTGCCGATCGGCGTGGTGCTGTGCATCACCGATAAAAACGGCATCTGCCCCAACAAGGGCATAAATACCCTGCTGGGCACCATCGTAAATATCGTGCGTTCCATCCCGTTCATCATCCTGCTGATTACCGTGCTGCCGTTTACCCAGTGGTTGCTGGGCACTACGCTGGGCGCGACCGCTACGGTGGTTCCGCTGGTGCTGTGCGCCGCGCCGTTCATCGGGCGCATGGTGGAGGGCGCGCTGAAGGAAGTGCCCGCGGGCGTGATCGAAGCCGCGCGCGCCATGGGTACGCCGAATTTCTCCATCATCGTGAAAACGCTGATCCCCGAAGCCATGCCTTCGCTGATCAACGGCGCGACCATCACCGTTACCACCATTCTGGGCTATACCGCGATGGCGGGCTATGTCGGCGGCGGCGGCCTGGGCGCGATCGCGATCAATTACGGCTATTATCGCTACAATACCCCCGTGATGCTGGTTACGGTGGTGCTGATGGTGATCATCGTGCAGCTGTTCCAGCTGATCGGTTCCCTGATCGAAAAGAAGATCGATCGCCGCGCGAAGTAATTCGCACGCAAAACGGGTCTGGAAACCCTCCGAAAATAGTTTTGAAAATAACAAAATATTTTCAATTGAGGGGCTTGACAGATGGCGCCTGCATCCGTATAATATGCTTAAATCCAGTTGAAACAATCGGATTCGGAAGGGAGGAGCAATTGAAATGAAGTACGCTGCTATTTCTGAAAACATGATGATGTATATGTGCATGCGCCGGATGTGCATGCGCACGCTTCGCCACGCTCCCAACTCTGAACCGTTTTCCGCACCGCGGGCGTAATTCCCGATGGTGAATGCAAGTGAAGGCAGAGAACGATTCAAAGTTCCCTGTCTTTTCTTTATTCGGAAAAACGGTTTGGGGCGGCATGCACATCCTACCAATACGGCGGGGCGACCGATTCTCATCACCGAAAAAGTTTGCAATTCAACGGAAAATATTAGGAGGATAATACCATGAAGAAGATCATCGTTATCGCACTGGCACTGGTTCTGGCTCTGGCTTCTGTTTCCGCACTGGCTGAAAACGTAAAGCTCACCGTGGGCGCGACCCCCGCACCGCACGCCGAAATCCTGGAAGTTGCCAAGGATATCCTGAAGGATCAGGGCGTAGATCTTGAAATCAAGGTGTTCAATGATTATATCATCCCGAATACCGCCGTGGAATCCGGCGAACTGGATGCGAACTATTTCCAGCACGTTCTGTATCTGGGCGAGTTCAATCAGGAAAACGGCACGCATCTGGTGTCCGTAGGCTCCATCCATTATGAGCCCTTCGGCATCTACGCTGGCAAGGTCGACAGCCTGGATGCGCTGGAGGATGGCGCGAAGATCGCCGTTCCGAACGATGGCACCAACGAAGCGCGCGCGCTGCTGCTGCTTGAGGCGCAGGGCTTGATCACTCTGAAGGAAGGCGTCGGTCTGGCGGCCACCAAGCTGGACATCGTTGAAAATCCCCACAACTACGATATCGTTGAAGTGGAAGCTGCGCAGGTTCCGCGCTCCCTCGGCTCCGTCGCCGTCGCCGTAATTAATGGCAACTATGCGATCGCCGCCGGTCTGAAGGTTTCCGATGCGCTGGCCGTTGAAGATGGCGAATCTGACGTCATCCAGAACAATTACGCCAACGTGCTCGTCGTCAAGGAAGGCAACGAAAACAACGAAGCCGTGCTGAAGCTCCTCGATGCGCTCAAGAGCGATCAGGTCAAGACCTTCATCGAAGAAAACTACGATGGCGCCGTAGTGCCGCTCTTCTAACAAGCGCGGGGCGCTTGACCCCAGCAACTACCGTGTTAAAACAAACAGAAATCTCAGCGCCATGGTGACGCTGAGATTTCTTATGTTTCTATCCGCTTCCAACTTACTTCATGCCCGCGCTTTGATGCCCATAAGCAAAAGGCATCAAAGCTTATCTCGCGGTCATGATGATTGCCATGTGGTCGTACCCCCTGCCTTCCTCTGATGAGGAAGGTGGCAAAACCGCAGGTTTTGACGGAAGGAGAGAAATTCCCAAAGCAAAACCGCCCGATGGTTATTCCACTCGCTTTCCTTTGCTGTAAGCTTCTCTTGCATCATTCAGGCTCATTTTATTTGCGCCGCCTTCACGATCAGGCTTCCAGAGCTGCACGGGGTCATTCTCCCAATCGCATACTTCGCAAATATCATATTCTTCCACCATTGTTTTCCCGCAACATGGGCATGGAATTTTATTTGTTTCGTTTGGTTTCATGGTTCGCTTTCTTCTTCAAATTGTATCCGCATTCCCTCTAGCCATACAGGGTCAGTCAGCGTTTTCAGAAGATCATAAGCATCAGAACCTTCCGGTTCTTCACACTTTTTGATCCCAAGAACATCCATGGCTGCGATCAGCCAATCGTGTATTGTTCTTCCTGCAACTCTATACTCCGGATCATCAAACTCGCTCAAGCAGAGAATAGCTTCTCTTTCCTCTGCTGTAGCTCTTCCGGCAACAACGCACATCATAGCACCTTGCGCCGCAATCATCGGTTTTGGACTCCGCAACCTCTCCATTGCATTCATTGCAGTTGTCTATGCCTCCTTGTGATCTCGTCTTTTAAAATGCTTTCAAATCCTCAACAATATCATTGTATCCCTGTTTGATTGGAAAAGTCAATCATTTTAAACATGCCAATTTTTATTCACCGACGTAGCAACAAAGGCAGACTCAACTTGTTGGCAAAATTGGTCGTATCCCTTGCCTTCCTCTGATGAGGAAGGTGGCAAAACCGTAGGTTTTGACGGAAGGAGAGAACTCTGTGAGTTTTGAAATCTTAAATCAATGGATTTCAAAACGTGAATTCGAGATAAGCCCGAACAGAAAAGAACCGCAGAATCCATGTCCCTTAAATCTATGGGGACATGGATTCGTCATCTATAACACGGCAGTAGCTGGGATCAAACGCCCTGCGTTTGAAAGTTTTGCTTTACGGGAACGAAGAAATCATGTATAATAGTAGAAGCAATGCATATGCGAATTTACCAGCGCCCAAGCGGCGCGGGAAGGACGGTAAAAACTATGGCAAGAGGCGGATTCCCGAATATGATGGGCGGCGGCAACATGCAGCAGCTCGCCAGACAGGCGCAGAAGCTTCAGCAGCAGATGGCGAAGAAGCAGGAAGAAATCGAAGCGCGCGAATTTGAAGCCACCGCGGGCGGCGGCATGGCGACTGCAAAGGTAAACGGCAAGAAGGAACTGCTTTCCATCACCATCAAGCCGGAAGCGGTCGATCCCGATGATGTGGAAATGCTTCAGGATCTGATCATGGCGGCGGTCAACGAAGCGCTGCGCGCCGCGGGCGATGCGATGGAAAATGAAATGGGCAAGATGACCGGCGGACTGAGCATGCCGGGTCTGTTCTAATTTTGTTTCAACTGTAGGCAATCGTTCATTGCTGCCGAAATACTTCGGCAGCACAGACCGCTGATAAACGCCGCAACCGCAGAAATTTTTTGAAACACTTCTGACGAAGTGAAAATTTCCGCTTACTGCGTCAACGCGGACTGCAAAATCGGTTACATACGTCCGTGTATGCGCCCTCATTTGCAGCCCGCGTTTCCTTGTCTTGCGACGTTTTCAGGGTCTGGCAGGATGTTGACGAAGTCAACATCCTGTACTGCCGAAATATTTCGGCAGTAATTATCTTTGATTAAGTGAGGACAGCATGGCGGACGTAGAAGCAATTTCCAGATTGGTAAATCAGCTATCCAAGCTGCCGGGCATCGGTCGCAAGACCGCCCAGCGGCTGGCGTATCATATCATTTCGCAGCCGGAGGATCAGGTGCGGGAATTGGCGGTGGCGATCTTTAACGGGAAGCAGCAGGTGCATTTCTGCCCGATCTGCGGCAATTTTACCGATACGGATCCCTGCGCCATCTGTTCGGATCCCTCCCGCAGGCGCGATGTGATCTGCGTGGTGAAGGATCCGCGCGATGTAAACGCCATGGAGCGCATGCGCGATTATAACGGGCTGTACCATGTGCTGCACGGCGTAATATCGCCGATGGACGGCGTGGGGCCGGACGATATCCGCATCCGCGAACTGATGCAGCGCCTGTCCGACGGCAGCGTGCAGGAGGTCGTACTGGCGACGAATCCCGATGTGGAGGGCGAAGCCACCGCGTCCTACATCGCGCGGCTGATTAAACCCATGGGCATCCGCGTGACCCGTATCGCGCACGGCGTGCCGGTCGGCGGCGAGCTGGAATACACCGATGAAATCACGCTGCTGCGCGCGTTTCAGGGTCGCCGTGAATTGTGACGCGTACATACGTTTTCGTAAAATAATGGAAAAATCCAATCCGGACGCAAAAAAAGTATTGACAAACCCATGGAGATTTGTTATAATCCTATACGTCGCTTACGGGCACGGCTCCTTGATGAGTGTATCGGGGTGTAGCGCAGTTTGGTAGCGCACGTGCTTTGGGAGCATGGGGCCGCAGGTTCGAATCCTGTCACCCCGACCACGTAAAGTGACCTCTTGGTCAAGCGGTTAAGACACCGCCCTTTCACGGCGGTAACACGGGTTCGAGTCCCGTAGAGGTCACCATTTTTTCATGTCAAAATACCGGTTATTTGGGCCTTTAGCTCAGTTGGTTAGAGCAGTCGGCTCATAACCGATCGGTCCGGGGTTCAAGTCCCTGAAGGCCCACCATGGTGCGGTAGTTCAGTTGGTTAGAATGCCAGCCTGTCACGCTGGAGGTCG
>CAKUKP010000031.1 GCA_934663625.1 uncultured Clostridia bacterium | reverse complement strand
GTTCAGCCAGTCCATGGAATCCGGGTACATGTAATTGATCCCATTATCGACGGCGTACTGCTCGGCATATGAACCGTGTCCTACCGTCATGGTCAGGTTGTCGCAGCCGCTAAACGCAGCCTTGCCAATTTTAATCACGCTGTCAGGGATCGTAATTCCGACAAGGCTTTTGCACCCTGAAAACGCTACACTGCCAATTTCCGTCACACCATCGGGGATCGCAACGTTGGTAAGATTCTACAGGCAGCAAACGCACCCTCACCAATTCTGGTTACACTATCCGGAATCGTGATCCCGCAAAGACCGGTGCAGTCATAAAACGCATTCCTGCCAATTTCAGTCACACTGTCAGGGATGGTGACTCCGGTAAGACTTTTACAGGCAGCAAACGCGCCCTCACCAATTCTGGTTACACGTTTTCCATCCAGCTTTGCAGAAATCTCCAATTCTTCCGCTTTCCCGCCATATTTTGTTATCTCCACCGTTTCATCTTCACGCAGGGTAAATGATAGCCCAGGCATTCAAACTCCTTCGGGTCTGCCTCCTCGGCCAACGCACAGCTTGCGCCCAGCAGCGCTCGAATCAGTGCAGACAACAAGCGTTTCTTCATAATGCAATCTCCTTTGTACGGCGATCATTATCCACTTTGTGAAGCATTCCGGAACAGGTTCAGTCAGATTCAATCAGCGCCTTAACAAGCAATTATTCTATAGAAATTGTTCTCAATCATTTCTTTTCACTCTATATTCATTAAGTATAAACCTTATTCACCTCATTGTCAAGTTAACGAAAATTTATTCATACGAACACATTTCTTATCGCAAAGATCGTGCTGTCAATCCGCTGCACTCAGCAACCCTTTCACACCCGTATTGATATTATTCAACCGTTCAACCAATTCAGTGAATCCGGATATGTATAATCAATGCCGTTATCCCTGGCGTATTGCGCGGCGTATGAATCGCGCTCCACGGTAAGGGTTAGGTTATCGCAATACTCGAACGCGCCATAACCGATTTGGGTTACGCTGCTCGGAATGGTGAGCGAAGTAAGGCTTTCGCACGTTGAGAACGCTTCATCCCCGATTTCGGTCACGCTGTCCGGAATCGTGACGCTGGTCAGATCGCTGCAGCTGAAAAACGCGCAGCTGCCGATTTCCGTCACACCATCGGGAATCACGACGCTGGTCAGGCTATCGCAGGTATAGAACGTATAGCTGTCAATTTTCGTCACGCCGTCGGGAATCGTGATGCTGGCAAGATCCGTACACCAGCAGAATGCGTACCCTCCGATTTCGGTTACGCTGTCGGGCAATGTGATCGAAGCAAGGCTGTAACAATCGGAGAATGTGGATTCATCGATCACGGTCACGCCGTCTGGAATCGCGATCGAAGTCAGGCTGGCGCACTCGGCAAACGCCGCCGCGCCGATCTCGGTCACGCTATCGGGAATCGTGATGCTGGTGAGCACGCCGCAATTATCGAACGCGCCCAGCCCGATTTGAGTCACGCTGTCGGGAATCGTGACGCTCTCCAAACTGTAGCAGCCATAAAACGCGGAATCGCCAATGATTCTGATCCCCTGCGGAATTTCATAGGAAGCTTTCCCAAGTCCGTTCGGATAGCAAACCAGTCTTTTGTCCGGCTTGGAAAAAAGCACGCCATTGATGACCGCGAGCGCGGGCGAATTCGGCGATACGCTGATATTCGTCAGGCTTGCGCAGTTCCAAAATGAATTCGCGCCGATTTCGGTCACGCTGTCCGGAATCGCGACGCTGATCAGGCTGGTGCAATCGGAAAACGCGCGGCTGCCGATGCTGGTCACGCGGTTTCCATCCAGTTCCGCAGGGATTTCCAGTTTTTCAACATCTCCGGCATACCATGTGATCTCCGCCGTGCCATCTTTGCGCAGGGTATAATAATAGTCCATGCATGCGTACTCAATCGGCTCCGCTACCTCGGCAAATGCGCAGCCTGCGCCCAGCAGCGCGCAAATCAAAACAAACAACCAAAGCTTCTTCATGATACATTCTCCTATGTACGGCAATCGCCGCACGCATTTTCGCTATTTCAGAATCCGTATCGTTCAATCGTTCAGCCAGTCCAGGGAATCCGGATACATATAGTTAACCCCATTCTCCTCCGCATATTGCGCGGCATACGAATCATGCCCCACGATCAGCGTAATACCAGTGTTCTCATCGAACGCATAATCGCCAATTTTAGTTACGCTGTCGGGAATTGTAATCGAGGTAAGGCGCTCACAACCAATGAACGCCTCCGCATCAATTTCAATCAAGCCATCGGAAATTGTGACCGAGGTAAGGCTTTCACACCTGAGGAACGCCCAGTATCCGATTTTCGTCACGCTGCCAGGAATCGCAACGCTGGTCAGGTTGACACATCCGGCGAACGCATCTCTGCCAATTTCGGTTACGCTGTCGGGAATTGTGATGCTGATTAAGCTGCTTGCGCCCATGAACGCACCATCTCCAACGATTCTGATGCCCATCGGAATCTCATAAGAAGCTTTTTCAAACGCGGGCAGATGGCAAACCAGTTTTTCATCCCGTTTGAAAAAAAGTACATCATCAGCAATTGCAAAGGCAGGCGAATCCGGCGATACGCAAATATCCGTCAGATGATTGCATTCAGAAAATGGATTCATACCGATTTTTGTCACGCTGTCCGGCAGCGTAATGCTGGAAAGGTTTTCGCAACCGTAGAACGCAAAATCGCCAATTTCGGTTATACCTTCGGGCAACATAACGCCGGTAAGGCCCATGCAGTAGCCGAACGCGATGTTACCAATTTTCGTTACGCTATCGGGAATTGTGATATCAACGAGGTTTTCGCAGCTACCAAACGCAGAATCCCCAATGATTTTAATTCCCTTCGGAATCTCATATGTATTTCTCTCAAGCCCGTTCGGATAGCAAACCAGTCTTTTATCCTGCTTGGAGAAAAGCACGCCATCGATGACTGCAAGCGCGGACGAATCCGGCGATACGCGGATGTTCTTCAGATAATCACAATTAGGAAACGGATTTTTGCCGATTTCTACCACGCTGTCTGGAATCGTAATGCTGATAAAGCTGTGACAATTGGAGAATGCGTTGTCGCCAATGCTCGTCACGCGCTTTCCATCCAGTTCCGCGGGAATTACCAGTTCTTCAGCATTTCCGTTATTATACCATGTGATCTTCGCCGTTCCGTCTTCGCGCAGGATATAACGATAGTCCCCGCATTCATACCACCGTACTTGCTCCGCAAACGCACAGCCTGTACATACCAGCGCACAAATCAGCGCAATCAGCAAAAACCGCTTCCTCATGATCATTCCCCTTCCCGTGCGTATCCAAACCGGAATAAACAAAGAGCGCTGCAAAGCTGCAACGCTCTCTGTTTCTAAAATGATTAATCCTCGTCCTCATCTTCGCGCTTGCAGGCTTCGACGATCTTCTTCGCATCCGCTGCGGGAACTTCCTCGTAGCGTTCGAAGCTCATCGTGAAGGAGCCGCGCGCCTGCGTCATAGAGCGCAGATCGGTGGCGTACTTGAACATTTCGGACAGCGGAGCTTCCGCGGTTACGCGCTGCAGCTCGCCAACCTTATCCATGCCCATGATGCGGCCGCGGCGCTTGTTCATATCGCCGATGATATCGCCCATGTAGGAATCGGGCACGAATACTTCCACGTGGTAGATGGGCTCAAGCAGGATCGGGTTCGCCGTGGTCAGCTGCTTGAACGCCAGGCGCGCCGCCGTCTTGAACGCCATTTCGGAGGAGTCTACCGGATGGTAGCCGCCGTCGTACAGTTCTGCGGTCAGACCCACGACCGGGAAGCCCGCCAGAACGCCGTGCTTGATGTTGTCGCGCAGACCCTTTTCAACCGCGGGGATGAAGTTGCGCGGTACGGTGCCGCCGACAACGGAATCAACAAAGTGGAATTCGATATCTTCCGGATCCTCGTTGGGACGGAAACGAATCTTGACGTCGCCGAACTGGCCGTGTCCGCCGGACTGCTTCTTATGGCGTCCTTCAACATCGATGGGCTTGCGGATGGACTCGCGATACGGGATCTTGGGATCCTGCAGCACGCATTCCGCGCCGAACTTCGTAGCCAGCTTCTTGGCGACGACTTCGATATGCATCTCGCCCAGACCGCTCAGCACGGATTCGGTGGTTTCCACGTTCTTGGTGATGGTGATGGTCGGATCTTCTTCCATCAGACGCGCCAGACCGGAGAAGATCTTATCTTCTTCGCCCGCCTTCTTGGCGTATACGGCCTTGGAAATGCAGGGCGCCGGGAATTCGATATCCGCAAACTTCACGGGGTTCGCGCCGTCGCACAGGGTGTTGCCGGTCGCCACGGTCTGCAGCTTCGCCAGCGCGCAGATGTCGCCCGCGCATACCTTGGAGGTAGCGGTCTGCTTCTTGCCCTTCATGAAATAGATCGTGCCGGGCTTTTCGGTCTTTTCCGCGTTGCTGTTGTACAGCAGCATATCGCCGGTCAGCACGCCGGACATGACCTTCATGATGGACAGCTTGCCAACGAAGGGGTCAGCCATGGTCTTAAATACCTGCGCGGAGAAGGGCTGATCATCGGCGCATACGCGAACGGTTTCTTCGCCGGTCTTCGGATTTACGCCCACGATTTCGTGGCCGGCCGGAGAAGGCATAAGGTCGATTACGTTATCGAGCAGCTTGGCAAGGCCGATGCGGGTAATGCTGCTGCAGCATACGACCGGCACTACGGTGCCATCCTTGATGCCCTGGCGCAGGCCGTGCATCATATCGTCAAAGGAGAGTTCGCCGTCCTCGAAGAACTTCTCCATCAGTTCGTCTTCAGCGCCGGCAGCGGCTTCCATGATGGCTTCGCGCGCGGATTCTACTTCGTCCGCAACGAAATCCGGAATCGGGATTTCCTTCATGTTCTTGCCTTCGCCGGTGTACGCCTTGTTCTCCAGAACGCAAACAACGCCGGTGAACTTGCCGTTTTCAACGATCGGAACCTCGATCGGGGCGATGTGGCTGCCATACTTTTCGGTGATGGTCGCGAGCGCCTTTTCGAAGTTCGCGTTTTCACGATCCATCTGGTTGATGACGATCATGCGGGAGGTATGGGTCTTATCGCACATTGCCCATGCCTTTTCCGCGCCAACGTTCAGGCCGGAAACCGCGCCCACGCAGATCAGCGCGCCTTCGCACACGGTCAGCGGGCCGGACTGTTCTCCGGCGAAATCGAAGTAGCCGGGGATATCGATCAGATTGATTTTGGTTTCCTTCCACTCCAGCGGAGCCAGCGCCGCGCTGATGGAAATCTGTCTTCTGGTTTCTTCGGCTTCGAAGTCGGTGGTGGTGGTTCCGTCTTCTACGCGGCCCTGACGATCAATTGCGCCCGTAGAAAACAGCAGCGCCTCAACCAACGTGGTCTTGCCTTCGCTGCCGTGACCGACGACCGAGATATTACGGATATTCTTGGCCTGATAATCTTTCATAAGAAAATTCCCCCTGTCCTGTTTTTATGTTTTATGTTGTCCTGCGCGAAACGAACCGGCAGGTTTGGCAAAACGCATTCTGCGCGCTATACGCCACAATATTTATATTTTAACAGAAAACAGGCGTTTTGAAAACCCCCTTTGGGCAGGAAATTATCTATTTTCCGGTGAATATAATGTTATATATTTTGCATAGGGCGTTTCTCCGCCGCAATTTTGATCCGATGGGAGGAAATCCGCAATGCGCACTGTAAAAACCGGCGCGATTCTGATCTGCATCATCGCGCTTCTTTTATGCGTATGCGCGCAGGCGATGACCCGCGATCAGCTGCGCGATCTATACGCCGCCGTTCCCTTTCCCGATCAATCGCCGTATCTGGAAACGCCGGATACCGCGTCCTTTTCCGCCATCGGCCGCATTGCGCCCGAAGCGGAGGCTTCCGCGATCACCTATCTGAATTTCATTCGCGCCGTGGCGGGGCTGAACGGCGTTTCCGTATTCGATCTCTACACGCTGCGCGCGCAGAACGCATCGCTTCTGCTGGCCGCCAATGATGAAATCACCCACGATCCTGCCCGCGCTGAGGGCATGAGCGAAGGATTATATGAATCGGCGCGGTTGGGCGCGCGGGAGTGCAATCTGGTAAAATTCAACTGGGATCGCCCGCAGATTCTGACGGACGCGATCGCCTATTTCGCGCGCGACGATGGCGATACCAATTTATCCACCCTTTCACACCGGCGCTGGCTGCTCAATCCCCGCATGGCGGAAACCGGCTTCGGGCTTGCCAAATCCGAATCCGGCATGAGTTATGCCGCCATGTACGCGGTCGATACCGGAAACGATGCATCGGCGTGGGATTACGTCGCATGGCCGTGCGGCGGCGCGTTTCCGGTGGAGCTGATGCGGCGCGATCTGGCGTGGTCCGTATCCTTCAACGAATCGATCTACGATCTTTCCGCTTCGGATGTCTATATTACGCTTACCAACCTTTCCACCGGCGATACGTTTTCCTTCGATCCCCGGCGCGAAACCGGTGATGGCTTCTGCACGCTCAGCCCCGCGATCTGCGGAAGCGGCGCGTGCGCGATCTTCCGCCCGAACCACGCGGACGATTTTGAATATCAGCAGAACCAGATCTTCCGCGTTTCCATTACGGGGCTTAAAAAAACAGACGGTGCGGATGCATCGATCGAGTACACCTGCGAAATGGCTTCGCTGTTTGCGCAGGATGTGGCGAACATCGAAATATCCGATCTGACGGCGCAGCTGCGCGCGGGCGAAAACATGCAATTGACCGCCGCCGTGATTCCCGCCTACGCCGATGATCTGACCATCGTCTGGTCGTCCACCGATCCGGAAATCGCAACGGTAGACGCGAACGGATATGTGACGGCGCACCGCGCGGGCGAATGCGATATCACAGCATCCGGCGCAAACGGCAAATACGATGCATGCCGCCTGACCGTAACCGAATAAGCGAATCCATATAATACGAAAAGAGCACCGCCGCGGCGATGCTCTCAAGCTATCAAAAAACTTTCTCAGAACTGCCTGTAAAATCAAATTCAGCGACATGCGCGGTGAATTTGGTTTTTTTCATTGCAAACAATGAAAAAAACAACTCCTACAGTCAGGATTCCGCCCGGAAAATCGTGAGATTTTCAGGAATCCGCAGTTCTCTTCCCACTCGACAAAATCGTGAGATTTTGGAGACTATATTATCATTTGGTCAGATCCGGCTGCGAATTTTTGCTGAAGTATTCCTTCGTCAGCTTGAACACCACGGGCGAAAGCAGCGCCACGGCGATCAGGTTCGGAATCGCCATCAGGCCGTTGAGCGTATCCGCAATATCCCACAGCGTGCCCAGATTTACTGTCGTGCCCAGAATTGCCACCAGCGAGAAGATCACCAGATACGGCTTGACCACCTTATTGCCAAACAGGTATTCCGCGCAGCGGGACCCGTACAGACCCCAGCCCAGAATGGTGGAGAAGGCGAAGCACACGATGGCGATCGCGCCGAAGATGGAAGCCCAGCTGCCGTACACGTCCGTGAAGGAGGAAATCGTAAGCTCAGCGCCCGCGGACTGGCCGTATACCGGCGCGTTGCCCGCGCACAGCACGATCAGCGCCGTCATCGTGCAGATCACGATGGTATCCATGAACACTTCGAAGATGCCGTACATGCCCTGACGAACCGGATTATCGGTATCGGCGGCGGCGTGCGCCATGGGTGCAGAGCCAAGACCCGCTTCATTGGAGAAGATACCGCGGGAAATGCCGCGGCGCATGGCAATCAGCATGCTGCCCACGATGCCGCCGGTCACCGCGCGGGGCGTGAAAGCGCCCTTTACGATATCGCCCAGCACGCCGGGCACCCGATTGATATTGATCACAACGATGCCCAGGCCCAGCACGATGTACAAAAGCGCCATGAACGGCACCAGCTTTTCGGTAACGCTCGCGATGCGCTTCATGCCGCCGACCAGAATGATGATCAGAATCAGTGCCAGCACGATGCCGACGATCAGATTCAGCCGCGTGGTCGCCGCGCCGCCGAAGCTCGTAATGGCGGAATTGATGGAATCCTTGATGGAGCCCGCCTGCGTGGCGTTGCCGATGCCGAACGCCGCCAGACCGCCGAACAGCGCAAACAGTGCCGCCAGCCATTTCCAGCCCTTGCCAAGACCGTTTTTGATGTAATACATCGGCCCGCCGACCCATTCGCCCCGCACATTCTTTTCACGGAAGCGCACCGCCAGCGTGACCTCGGCGAACTTCGTGCACATGCCCAGCAGCGCGCTGATCCACATCCAGAACACCGCGCCCGGACCGCCCAGACAGATCGCGCCCGCCACGCCTGCCACGTTGCCGGTGCCCACGGTCGCCGCCAGCGCGGTGCACACCGCCTGCCACGGGGTAATCGATCCCTCCGCCGCGGCGTGCTTGTGAAACACCTTGCCCAGCGTTTCCTTCATGGAATAGCCAAACTTGCGGAACTGCAGGCCGCGGGAGCGCAGCGTAAGGTACAGACCTACGCCCAGAATCAGAATCATCGCGGGCCAACCCCATACCACGCCGTTGACCGCACCGTTGACCTTGACTACCTTATCCAGAAACGTTTCCTTCGGTTCCGGCTGCGGCGCGCCGGTCGGCGCGGCCGGTTCTGCGGCTTCGGCGGTCGCCTGTGCGGCGGGCGCGGCTTCCTCCGCGATCGCCAATCCCATCATGCAGGACAGCGCAAGCAGCAGAACGATTGCGATGGACAGTACTTTCTTCATTCCCTCTACCCCCTTGTCTTCTGTGACCCCATTCGGACGGACACAAAAAGCGCTCCGTCCTTGATGAAAACTCATAAGGACGAAGCGGAAGCTTCGCGGTACCACCTTATTTTATCTGCGCCTTGCGCACGCAGACCTCATGAACAGTCGCCTGTTCCCCGCTGTAATGGGCGTACCCAGCGCAGTCTACTGGCGATCGATTCATCGATCCGTTCGGTGCGCACCTCCGGGAAGGCTTTTCACCACCGTCTGCACGCCTTCCACCTGCCGGCGCTTCTCTTTGCCAGACCGCATGATTACTTTTGTTCCCTTCTGCGATATTGGGGTGATTTTATCATACATCCGCGCGCCTGTCAATAGCTTTTTGAAAATTTTTCCGCAAAGCAAAAGTTTTTGCACGCAATCCTGCAATCGCGCCGCCCGCGTGCATTATTTCTGCCCGTAATAGGCGTTTGCGCCGTGCTTGCGGAAGAAATGCTTATCGCGAATCGAATCGGGCGCGGGCTGCACGTTGGGATTGATCATCTCCGTGCGCGTCGCCATGCGGGCGACCTCCTCCAGCACCACGGCATGATACACCGCCTGCGCCGCATCCTTGCCCCAGGTGAACGGGCCATGGTTTGCGCACAGCACGCCGGGGGTGTATACGGGGTTGATGTGACCCTGTTTGAAGGTTTCGATGATCACAACGCCGGTGTTCTTTTCATAGGCTTCGTCGATTTCCTGTTTGGTCAGACTGCGCGTACAGGGAATCGGGCCATAGAAATAATCCGCGTGCGTGGTGCCGTAGAGCGGAATGCTGCGGCACGCCTGCGCCCATGCGGTCGCCTCCGGCGAATGCGTATGCACGATGCCGCCGATTTCCGGATACTTTTTGTACAGTTCGATATGCGTGGGCGTATCGGACGAGGGACGATAGTGTCCTTCGATCACATTGCCCTCCAAATCCATAACCACCATATCCTCCGGGCGCAGAACATCATAATCCACGCCGCTGGGCTTGATCACAAAATAACCCGTTTCCGCATCGCGTCCGCTGGCGTTTCCCCACGTATAGGTAATCAGCCCGCGGCGGGGCAATTCCATGTTGGCTTCAAAAACTTCCTGCTTCAACTTCTCCAGCATGCTGCATACCTCCCATTGTTTTTCTTCATTATAACGTATTTTACCGCCGTTTGCATGAATATTTTTTTAAATATGGATTTTTTGTCATACCCTGTTTAAAATCAAGCGGTATACTATAAGGTGAATAATTGGGATTTATTGTATCTGGAGGAACCTTAATGAGGCAGAAATTACGCCGTTTATTATTGATTTCCCTGTGCGCGGTTCTGATCGCGGGCAGCGCGCCCGATGCATATGTATATACCGCCGCGGGCGCGGAGGAAATCGAAGAAACAACGATCGAAGAATCTTCTGAGGAGCCCGCTGAAGAAGCCCCCGTGGAGGTGCCAACCGATCCGCCCGCGGAAATCGAAGCGACCCCGGAGCCGGAACCGGAACCGGAGATCACGCCGGAACCCACGCCGAATGCAGCGCTTCCCGCGGAAACGCCCGATGCCGATCCGGAACCGACCGAAGCGCCGCAGGCGACGGAGGAACCGATCGAAAATGCGCAGATCGATTCCGAACCGGCCATCGATTACGCCGAAACCGCGGATCACAGCCCCGAATTTCGCGAAGGCTACGCCATGATCACCCGATCGAACGCAGCCGCATGGGATGCGGCGGGCGCGGACGCGGAAATTATCGCGCGGCTCTCCCGCGGCGCGGTATGGGTGCTGAGCCGCACAGACGCGGGCGCGCGCTATGATCGCCTGAAGGTGACGCTCTACACGCTGAACTCGGATAATAAAGAAGTAATCGTATGCTGGATGGACGCGGACAGCCTGCGCCCGATGGATCCCGATACGGAAATCGAAGCCTATCTGGATACGTGCGCCGAAGCGGATGATGTAGAATACGCCGATACCGCGCGCCGCCATCTGCTGCTGCCCATCGATTGCGAATTTGTACCGCAGAACGCGCCCGAAGCGGAAATCGATCCCGCGCCGAAAGCATCCGATCTGATGGATACGCAGGAAGCCATCCTGCCCATCGCAGTAGAAGCGCTGGAGCCGGATACGTTTCTGACCATCGCCGCGCCCGCCAGAATCGGCGCGCGCATGCAGGGCACGATCACCATCGCTCATGAAGCGGGTCATTTCAGCGCCTATGAACTGGAATACGATGCATCCGCCATCGAAATCACCGCTTCCGAAACGGATATATATACGTACACCGCGAAATCCGTAACCGCGCCGCGCACCGCGCAGCTGCGCGCCGTAAACGAAGCGGGCGATGTGCTGGGCACGGCACAGATCGAAGTGCTGCCCGCCCCTGAAATCGGCGATATCTACTTTGAAAGCGATGCGTATGCTCTGGGGCTGGGCGATACCGAATCCGTTCTACGCGCGCAGATCGCGCAGGACAGATACTGCGAATTCGCCTATACATCGTCCGATCCCGAAACGCTTTCCATCGATGAAGCCACCGGCGCGATGCAGGCAAACGCCGCGACTGCGGACGATGCTTATCTCACGATCACCGTCTGCGATAAGAACAATCCCGCCGTGCGCGCCGAGTGCCGCGTGCGCGTACACGCCGCGCCCCAGTCGATCCGCTTCACCAGCGAATCGATCCGCATGGCGCAGGGTGAGCGCGCCGATCTGAACGCGCGCATCGCGGCGCTGCCGAGCGCCGCCGCCATCGGCTTAAGCTGCACATTTGAAAGCAGCGATCCCGATTGCGCGTCCATCGATGAAAATGGCATTCTGACCGCCAACGCCTGCGGAACCGCCACGATCACGGCGCGCGCCTACAACAGCGCAAGCTGCACGATGACCGTGCGCGTGCTCGCTTCGGGCGGCGCGGTATCGGTATCCCCCGCATCCTTATCCATCGGCGAAAATCTAAGCGCCAGCTTCCGCATTTCCTGGCCGGAGGACTGCGCCAATCTGTACACGCTGGAATACGATACCGGCATGATTGCGATCGATTCCATCCATGAGGACGCGCTGGGCGACGTGGTTACCTTTTCCGCCGCCGCAGCAGAGCGCGCGTCGCATACGCGCATTAACGTGCTGGACGCAAACGGCGCAGTGATCGCGGCGCTGCCCGTGGATATCTATCCTGCGCCGCACGCTGGCGAGGTATATTTCGCGGAAGCGGATCAGCTGATCGAGGTCGGCATTGGCGAAACCGGCCGCGCCGTGCAGGCGCGCTGCGCCGATGGCAAAATGTGCGATTTCATCTATGAAAGCAGCGATCCCGCAATCGTCGCGGTGGATCGCCGCAGCGGCGCGCTGACCCCGAAGGTCGTTACCGAGGGCGATCAATGCGCGGTAATCACCGCCACGGCGAAGAACAATCCCGAAGCCGTTGCCATCTGCCGCGTAATCGTAACGAACGCGCCCGAATCGATCTATTTTAAAATGAGCGAGCTTCGCATCGGCGTGGGCGAGCGATTTGATCTGCGCGACGCGGGACTTACGCTGGTGCCCGAATCGGCGAAAACGCAGCTTACCTATTCCTCCATGGATGATACCATCGCCAGCGTGAGCGAGGATGGCGTCGTGGAAGGCGGCTTTGCCGGAACGGTTCTGATTTCTGTTTCCACCCACAACCGCAAAACAGCTTCGATCACCGTAACCGTCGCGATTCAGAACGGCACACCCACGTTTGAGGAAAAGGCCTTCCAAGTTGGCGAGGGCATGCGTCTGACCATAAACGTGCTGCACGGCGATGATTACGGCGGCAGCTATACGGTGGAGAGCGACAGCGATCACCTGCGCGTTCTGTCCGTTGAGCGCGACGCCTCCGGCACGGATCGCGTGATCCTGTCCGCGCTCGCGGTGGATGCAAAGACGGATGCGACGCTGCGCCTGATCGATGATCTCGGCGCGAAAATCGACAGCTGCACCGTATCGATCTATCCCGCGCCCGATTCAATCGCCTGCGATCCCGATTCGGTGTCCATCGGCATGGGCGAATCCGCGAAGCTGATTCACATCGTCAATACGCCCGCGGAATCGATGTGCGCCTATTCCTACAAATCCGATGCGCCGGACATCGTATCCGTGGATGCGGACGGCACGCTGACCGCCAAAGCATTCGGCACGGCGCGCATTCGCGTGCGCGCATCCGGCAGCGGCGCGGAGGCCTTCTGCACCGTAACCGTTTTGAACGCGCCGACCTTCGTTGGTTTCGATCAGGAAAGCTATCTGATCGATATCAGCGCGGAAACGCCCACCGTTCTGCAGCCCGTGATCAACGAAGGCTGCGAAGCGTCCTTTGCCTATCAGGTGCTGGATGAAACCATCGCCGCCGTCGATCCGGATGGCACGGTGCGCCCGCTGAAAACTGGCGTAACCACCGTAACCGTAACCACGCACAACGATCTTACCGCCAGCGCGGAATTGAATGTATATGATTCGCTGATGCCCACATCGCTCGCATGGGCGGAGGGCTTTCCGCCGGCTTCGCTGATCGTCGGAAACAGCGTGCAGCTTCAGATCGTATACGAACCGGAAACCGCGCAGCCGGATATCGTCTGGTCGTCCTCCGACAGCGGCATCGCCACGGTCGATCCCGTTACCGGTCTGGTCACAGGCGTATCCTACGGCTATGTCACGATCACAGCCACATCCCAGCGCAACCCCGAACTTGTGCTCAGCTTTACGCTGGTGGTGCTGACCACGAAGCGCTGCCTGAAAATTCCGGAGCGCCGCATCGATTATTCCGATCTGGATCTGAGCGTCACCAGCGATTACAATGCGCTGATGCGCCATATGAACGAAATATTGGATGATATTTCCGATGTACAGGAATCCGCCAATGAAGAACTGGAAATGCTGTACATGCAGGGCGCGTTTTCCGAATGGGAATACGGCGCGCGCAAGGCGGATATCGCGCGCGGATTTTCGATGTACCGCTTCCCGTGGGATACCAAAACCACCCAGCCGTACTGGAAGGCCGCCAATTCCGAAAACGGTGCGAAGGATTTCAAACCGAAAATCGTGTACTTCGGCCCCGCGTATACGCAAACCAACCGCGTCTACAACGTGGATAAGCTGGTGTCCGAAAAGCGGTATACCTCGCTGGGCAACGGCGGTTACCGCCTGAACCGCGATAATCTGAAGAACGGCACCTACTGCGGCAACGATTGTTCCGCCTTCGTATCCATGTGCCTGTGGGGCGTTAGCGATAATCGCGGCGCATACACCACCAGAAACATCGCCACAAGCAGCTATTATTACGATGTATCGAACTGGAAGGATCTGCGCCCCGGCGATCTGATCAACGATTCCGGACACCACGTAGTTATGTTCCTGTACTACACCAACGCCGCCAGAACTCAGATGATGATTCTGGAACAGGGCGGCGGCGAATACGGGATCAACACCGTAAGCTGTTCCATGCGCGGCGTGGCATACTACCGCGACGGCGGCTACACCATCCGCCGCTGCTGCTATTACGATGCATCGCCGGATGCCGAATAAGGCAAATCAAAATACAAAGGGCGGTTCGCTGAAACATCCAGCGAACCGCCCAAATTATTGATAGGTGCCGTACAATTCGTGCGCTTTCGGCTCCCTCTGACGAGGGAGCTGTCACCGCAGGTGACTGAGGGAGAGAACCCCTTGCCGCAAAACCCGCGCAGGTATGCAAGAAACGCTTTCCCCCGCCTTTCCCCGCGCAGCTCATTAAAAGTAATTATACTGCTTCCGCTTTCCGATCAGGAAGCACACGGAAATGATGAACGCGAATACCTCCGCCACGGTAACCGCCCACCAGATGCCGTCCGCGCCCAGCACCATCGGCAGCAGCAGCACCGAAGCCGCCTGAAACACCAGCGTGCGCAAAAACGATATGGCGGCGGAAACCCCACCGTTGTTCAGTGCCGTAAAGAAGCTGGATGCAAAGATATTCAATCCCGTCAGCACAAAATGCACCGAATAGATGCGCATCGCATGGTTGGTGAGCGCGTACAGATTCGCATCGTAGCCCACGTACAATTTGGCGAGCGGCGCGGAAAGCGCCACCGCGGCGACCGTCATGCATACGCCGGTGATCGTCATCAGCATGCTGCTCTTGCGCAGCAGGCTCTTCAGTTCATCGGTATTCTTTGCGCCGTAATGATAACTGACGATCGGCGATACGCCGACGGCATAGCCCACGTACAGCGCCACGAAGATGAACAGCACATACATGATCACGCCGTATGCCGAAACGCCGTCCTCGCCCGCGAATCGCAGCAGCTGGAAATTGTACAGCATCGCCACGACGGAGCCGGAAATATTGCTCATCAATTCGGATGATCCGTTCGCGCAGGCGGACAGAATCGGGCGAATGCGCAGCCGCACCCAGCGCAGCCGCAGCGGGCTCTTCTTCGAACTGATGAAATAGATCATCGGGATCACTGTGCCCACCAGCTGGCTGACGCCGGTCGCCCACGCGGCACCCGCAACGCCCCAGTGAAATACACCCACGAACAGCGCGTCCAGCACCATGTTGGTGCAGCCCGCGGCGATCGTCGCAATCAGACCCAGCTTCGGCTTTTCCGCCGCCACCAGGAAGGTCTGGAACAGATTCTGCAGCATGAACAGCACGTTGAACGCCATCATCAGATTGCCATAGGTCATGCAGTCGGGCAGCATATCCTCCGTCGCGCCCAGCAGCACGGATACGGGGCGCATGAACACGATACCCAGTATGGACAGCGCGACGCCCAGCGCCGCAGCGAACAGCGTCATCATCGAAAAGCAATTGTTCGCTTCTTTGGGATTGCCCTCGCCCAGTATCTTCGCCGTCAGCGCGGTGCCGCCGGTGCCGATCATGAAGCCCGTCCCGCCGACGATCATAATAAACGGCATGATCAGGTTGATCGCCGCGAACGGCGTTTTGCCCACGTAGTTCGATATGAAATAGCCGTCCACCACGCCGTAAATGGATGTAAAAATCATCATGGCGATGGTGGGCAACGTAAATCGGATCAATCGCTTATAGGTAAAATGATCCGAAAGCGCAATTGTATCTTTTTTCATTTTATCCTCCAGAAAAACAGACAAAAGCCAGCCTGTGCGAAACGACAAAAGCCCGTCCGCAAGGCAGCAGAACAGATTCATGATTTGATGAATTTCCGCAAGTTACATTGGACGATTCCTCCAAAAAGTGTACAGGCAGTTATTATACGCCGGAATTTACCGTTTGTCAAAGCAAAACCGGAGGCTCATCTGCTTTTTAACAACCTTAACGTTCTTTCTGATGGATTACTTCGGAAACCTCCTGCAGGGATACGAACGCGCCGCGATCGATTTCATGCACGATGGCTTTCAGCTTGTTTACCTGGAAATGGTTCACAATGAAATAGACGATCTGGCGTTCGCTCTTGGAATAGCCGCCGATCGCGTTTACGATGGTGCCGCTGGATTTGAAGCTCTTGCTCAGCTCCTCGGTGATTCGATCCGCCTCGGTGGTCACGATCATGGCACATTTTACCCGATCGAAGCCGTCTACAATATAGTCGATCGTCTTGGACGCTACAAAATATGTAATGATCGAATACAGCGGCAGAATCCAGCTGTTCAATACGATGCCGCACGCCACGTACAGCAGGAAGTTGAACACCATCACGAACGAACCGATGGACAGCCCCAGCCGCCGCGCGAACACCACGGAAAGCACATCGATACCATCGATCGCGCCGCCGAAGCGAATCGTAAGTCCGCTGCCGATGCCGGAGATCACGCCGCCAAAGATCGCGCACAGCAGAAGATCGCTGCCCGCGAGCGGGGATACAAAGCTCACATCCACCGGAAATACCTTTTCAATCAGAAATGAAAACAGGGAATACACGCCCACGGCAATGCAGGAATATATCGTAAACGTTATGCCCTGCCGCTTCATGCCAAATATGAAAATCGGAATATTGAAAATCAGCAGAAACAGCGATACCGTCAGATAGGGCGCCGTTACCTGATCCAGCAGCATGGAAAGGCCGGAAATGCCGCTGTCGTACAGCTTTACCGGAAACAGGAAGATCATCACACCGATTGCGTTGATGATGCCCGCCGCGATCAGCGCGAAAATATTCACGGGCTTTATGCCCTTCAGCGCCGATGCGTTTGCCTTTGGATTCTGATTGCTGGTTCGCTGGTTTTTCTTCATTCGATGATCACTCCCCATATATTGTAGCCGGAATGATCTGCGCCGAAAATCCAGCCCCAATTTTACATTATCGTAAATCATCGATTTTGTCAAGCCATGCGGCGTAATCTTTGCGCACGTCGGGATTATCTTTACATGGATTTGGCGAGGGCGAATCCCCGCCCTCGCCGTACTTCGTCACGCCGCCTGTTCCCGCTCCGCCGCGGTCAGCATATCGCCGATGCATATTCCGTAGCCTCTCGTGGGATCATTTACAAATACATGGGTGACCGCGCCCACCAGCCGTCCGTCCTGCACGATCGGGCTGCCGGACATGCCCTGCACGATGCCGCCCGTGCGCTCGATCAGCTCCGGATCGGTAATGTGCAGCACAATCGACCGCATCGTGGGCTCCCTGCCGAAGCTCAGATGCTCGATTTCGCAATCGAACGCGCGCACGCGATCATCGATCGTGGTTAAAATCTGCGCGCTGCCCGTGTGAATCTGGCTGCGCTCCGCCGCGGGCAGCCCATCTGCATACGGCAGATCATCGGTGCCGCCGCGATAATCCGATCCGAACAGGCCGAAATCGGTGTTGTCCGTCACATCGCCGATCTGTTCCGCGCCGCCGATGAAATCGCCCACGATTTCGCCCGGCGCGCCGCGCTGGCCGCGCTCAATCTGCACCACGCGGCTGTTGTAAATCGCGCCCTCGGACAGCGGCAGCGTAACCCCCGTATCCACATCCGCCACCGCGTGACCCAGCGCGCCGAAATCATTTGTCGCAGGATCGATATAGGTCAGCGTGCCCACGCCCGCCGTATCCGTGCGCACCCACGCGCCGATGCGCGCCCGTCCATCGCGCCCATCCCGCACGGGCAGCACTTCGGCGCTGTGCGCATCGCCGCCGCGCGTATAATCGATCTGCGCGCGCTCGCCGTCCGTCAAAAGATCCGTGAGCTCCTGCGCAGTGCTCACCGGAACGCCGTTGACCGCCGTGATCACATCGCCGCCCTTCAGCCCTGCGGCGCGCGCCGGACTTTTGCTTTCGCCCACATCGCTCATGCCGATGACCACCACGCCCTCGGTCGCCATCGCAATGCCTACTGATTTTCCGCCGGGAATCAGTATCTTCGGTTCATACGCGGCCGCCGCAGCGCGCCCGTCCGCGCCGGTCGCGCTCATTCCGATGATCGCCGCCGAAAGCATTACGGCGATCATCAGCGCGATATACCGCGCGTTTCTTTCCTTTCCCATTTTCTTCCTCTCCCTTCGCGAAGCGCTTGCGTTCGCATCGTTTATTCTGCCGCGCCGCGAATGCGGCATTCTGCCAAAAGCTTTGCGGTTCGACAATTTCAGCCAGCCGCGCGCGGGAATCAACGCGTTTTCGCCGGCCGCTGGCTGTTTTTTCCATTCATTTCATGATTTTAACCCCATTCATCGGCAAATATACCTTTTTTCGCGGAAAAACGGTTGCGAATCATCCGAAAAACGTCTATAATAGATTATTATGATGGAGGATTTTGCCATGGCATCGAATCTGCCGGAGCGCGTATCCTTTGAACCCGCGCGGGGCAAGCATATTCTGATCGCCCTGTCCGGCGGCGCGGATTCCGTGGTGCTGCTGATGCTGATGGCGCGCGCGCGCGAAAAATATGCGATGCGCGTGACCGCGGCGCATCTGAACCATATGATTCGCGGATCGGACGCGGATGGCGATCAGCGCTTCTGCGAAGAACTGTGCGATCACGAAAACGTGCCGCTGATCACGGATCGCATCGATGTTTTGCGCATCGCGCGCGAAACGGGCCGCGGGCTGGAAACCGCCGCGCGCGACGCGCGATACGGCTTTCTGTACGAATGCGCAAAGCGAGCGGGCGCGGATCTGATCGCGCTGGCGCACCACGCGGACGATCAGGCGGAAACGGTGCTGATGCACCTTCTGCGCGGCGCGGGCAGCGATGGTTTATCCGGCATGGCGGAGCGATCCGGCATGCTGTACAGGCCGCTTCTGAACGTACGCAAGTGCGATCTGGAAGCGTATCTGACCGGCTGCGGCGCATCCTGGCGTGAGGACGCAACCAACAAAATCGCCGATACGCCGCGAAATGCGCTTCGCCTGAATGTAATGCCCGAAATTGAGAAAAGCTATCCATCAGCGGCGGAAGCGATCTGCCGCTGCGCAAAAACGATCGGGATTGAAAACGATCTGCTGGGCAGGCTGACCGATCAATTTCTGGATACGCATTTGCAGCGCGGCGCATACGGGCAAAGGCTGGTTTTTTCCGATTTTCCGGAGGAAGCGATCCTTCGCCGCGCCCTGAAAAGGCTGCTTGGACAGAGCGCCGCCGCCGCGCGGATCGATGCGGTTGCGAACCTTTGCCGCGCACGGCGCGGGCGAACGGACATCGGCGGCACGAGATATGCGCTGCGCACGCCGAACGCGCTGTATTTCCTCGATCGAAACCGCGTGCCGGTCGAACCCGCTTTGCTGAATTTGTGCGGCGCGACGGAGCTTCCTGCGTTCTGCCGAATATACGCAGAGTGCGGCGAATTTGAAATCGACCGGACAGACCCGCTGCGCGAGGTGCTGGATGCAGACGTGCTTTCGGGCGCAGCCGTGCGCACGCGCCGGGACGGCGACCGGTTTCATCCGCTGGGCGCGGCGGGCGATATGCTGCTATCCGATTTTTTCACGAACCGCGGCGTTGATCTGCCGGTTCGGGACGTGACGCCGCTGATCGCGGCGGGCAGCCGCGTTTTCTGGGTGTGCGGCATGATGCCGTCGGAGGAAGCGCGCATTACCGATACCACGCGGCGCAGGGTGCGCCTTACCCTAAATTACATTGCCGATGATCCGGCGGAGGTATAAGATGAAGAACGATATCGCAAAGATTCTGTTTACCGAGGAACAGCTGCAGAAGCGCGTGAAGGAAATGGGCGAAGAAATCGCCCGCGATTACGCGGACAAAACGCCTACGATGGTTTGCATCCTGAAGGGCGCGGTGATGTTCTACACCGATCTGCTGCGCAATATGCCCATCCCGCTGACGATGGATTTCATGGCGGTATCCAGCTATGGCAACGCCACCAAGTCCTCCGGCGAAGTAGAAATCCGCAAGGATCTTTCCTCCTCCATCGAAGGCAAGCATGTGATCATCGTGGAGGACATCGTGGACAGCGGCTTCACGCTGAGCTATTTAACGCGCGTGCTCGCCTCCCGCGGCGCCGCCAGCATCCGTCTGGCTACGCTTCTGGATAAGCCCTCCCGCCGCGCGCCGGGCATCACGCTGAAATCGGATTACTGCGGCTTCGAAGTGGGCGATGAATTCGTGGTGGGCTACGGTCTGGATTACGCGGAGCTGTACCGCAATCTGCCCTACATCGGCGTGCTGAAGCCCAGCGTTTACGAAAACTGATTCGGCGTTTATATTCCGTTTAAACAGTGCGGATATAATACCATTCGCCGTATGATTTCGATTATCGGAAAGAGAGGATTTCTGATTGAATAACAATAAAAAGAGCCGGCTTCTGCATGGACCGCTGCTGTATCTTATGCTGCTGGCGGCGATTCTGGCCGTGGTATGGATGCTGGATTCCGATAGTCCCGCCACGTATCAGGATCTGAGCTATTCCGAGCTGCTGGATTGGGTGGAAACCGATCTGCGCGCGGATAACGGCGAAACGCTTTCGAAGGAAGACGCGGGCAAAACCATTGAAAGCATCGTCATTCAGGAAAATGTGCTGTACGGCCTGTGCGAAAACAGCAGCATTCCGGATGCGAACTTCCCGCAGAGCTATGATTTCAAGGCGGTCATCCCCAACACGAACCAATTCTACAATGATGTAAACAACATCTATGAAAGCGTGCTGGGTCACACCGTGCGCCCCACCGAATATACCTTCACCTTCGCTACGGAACTGCCTCCGCAGGCGTCGTGGCTGGCGGAATGGCTGCCGCTGATCGTTACGGTGGTGTTGTTCGTACTGCTGTGGGTGTTCCTGATGCGCCAGCAGAGCGGCGGCGGCAAGGGCGGCGTGATGGGCTTCGGCAAGAGCCGCGCGCGCCAGATGGATCCCAAGGCCAACAAGGTTACGTTTAAGGACGTTGCGGGCGCGGACGAGGAAAAGGAAGAACTGCGCGAAATCGTACAGTTCCTGAAGGATCCCCGCCGCTTTACCAAGGTCGGCGCTAAGATTCCCACCGGCATTCTGCTGGTAGGCCCTCCCGGAACGGGCAAAACGCTGCTGGCGCGCGCCGTAGCGGGCGAAGCCGGCGTGCCGTTCTTCACGATCTCCGGTTCGGATTTCGTTGAAATGTTCGTCGGCGTGGGCGCGAGCCGCGTGCGCGATCTGTTTTCTGAAGCCAAGAAGAACGCCCCTGCGATCATCTTCATCGATGAAATCGATGCGGTCGGCCGCCAGCGCGGCGCGGGGCTGGGCGGCGGTCACGATGAACGCGAACAGACGCTGAATCAGCTGCTGGTGGAAATGGACGGCTTCACGCACAACGAAGGCGTGATCGTCATGGCCGCCACGAACCGAAGCGACGTATTGGATCCCGCGCTTCTGCGCCCCGGCCGCTTCGATCGCCGTATCATCGTAAATTACCCCGATGTGATCGGCCGCGAGGCCATCCTGAAGGTGCATTCGCACAATAAGCCGCTGGCGAAGGATGTGGACCTTTCCGTTCTGGCGCGCCGTACCCCCTATTTCACGGGCGCGGATCTGATGAACGTGATGAACGAAGCCGCGCTGCTGACCGCGCGCCGCAAGCAGAACGAAATCACCATGGCGGCGATCGAGGAAGCCATCACCCGCGTGGTGGCCGGTCCGGAAAAGCGCAGCAAGCGCATTACCGAAATGGATCGCAGGCTGGTGGCCTTCCACGAGGGCGGACACGCCATCGTATCCTACTATATCCCGGAATGCGATAAGGTGCATGAGATTACCACCATCCCGCGCGGACAGGCGGGCGGCTACACCATGTATCTGCCGCAGGAGGAATTCAACTACATCACCACCGCGCGCCTGAACGCGCAGATGGCGAGCCTGATGGGCGGCCGCGTGGCGGAAGCGATCGTATTCGGCGATATTTCCACCGGCGCATCCAGCGATATCAAGCGCGCCACCGAAATCGCGCGCGGCATGGTGACCGAATACGGCATGAGCAGCAAGCTTGGCCCCGTATTCCTCGGAACGGAACACGAGGTATTCCTCGGCAAGCAGTTCTCGCAGCAGAACTCCGGCTTTTCCGAGCAGGTAAATGAAATGATCGATTCCGAGGTTCGATCGCTGCTGACGCAGGCGTACGCCCGCGCAGAGCGCATTCTGACCGAGCATCGCGATCAGCTGGACGCGCTCGCCGCGCTGCTGATCGAACGCGAAAAGATCGATTACGAGGAATTCGAATGCTTCATGCAGGGCAAGGAGCTGCCCGCGCCCAAGGCGAGCGATTATTCCGTAAAGATCGATGCGGAGCCGGAAGCAAAGCCGGAAACGGATGCGGAAACGAAGCCCGAAGTGGAAATCGATCCGGAAACCGATGTGCAGAATGATGCAGACGGCGCAGCGCCGGAAGCAAAATCCGAACCGGAATCCGCGCAGGATATCGAAACCACCGCGGATGATCGCGAAAACGACGAACTGTAAACCCATGCAGGGACTGTGATGGAATATCGCAGTCCCTTTTTTTATGTCAAAACTGGTATGACCAATTTCTATATAAATCGACAACAATCTGTGAATTTTTGTTTTTTTCACATAAGCCGTCAAAATGTGCTTTATACTTGCCGATCTATGTGTTATAATGAAAAGAGAAAATGATTGAGGAGTGGACGATGGAACGTAAGCCTTATTCGAATCCGGCGCGGCCGCGCGGCAGCGGATCTTCCGCACGCAGGTCAATTTCGGCGCGCCCATTCGAAGGCGATCGAAACGCCCGCGCATATGATCGCGGCGCGTATCGTTCAGGCGCTTCCACCGATTACCGCCGAAGCGAATACGCTGGCGGCGCGTACCGCCGCGAGGAACCCCATCGCCGCGACGCTTACGCAGGCAGCAGCCATCGCCGTCCGCCGGAGCCGCCGCGTCCCCGCCGCGCACAGCCGCGCCGGCCGAAAAAGCGCAGAAATCCTCTGCCGATGCTGCTGATCGGCGCGTTCGCGCTGGCAATATTGATCTATCTGGGTTCGGCGTGGATCACCGTCGCCCGAAATGAAAATACATTCTGCGATAACATCACCATCAACGGCGTAAATCTGTCTGGCTATACCCGCAGCGGCGGCATTCAGGCCGTGCAGGATCAGATTACGGCGCGGCTGGATACCCCCTATACGCTGACCTACGGTACGAATTCATGGACGTTCACCGCCCGCGATTTTGATGCAGACATCGACGTCGGCGATATCGTGGAGCGTGCGTGGAACATCGGCCATTACGGCAGCCTGTTCAGCCGCAAGAGTGATATTGAAAATCTGCAGGAAACGCCCATCGTATGGAACGCGGAAATGACCTACGATGAAGCAAAAATCGATGCGTTTGTACAGCAGATCGCCGATGCGGTGTACGTCGCGCCCGTGAACGCCGAAGTGACGATCACGACGGAGCGCCCGTATCTGACCACCGAATCGCAGACCGGCTTTAAGCTGGACGAAGAAACGACGCGCGAAATGATCATAAGTCTGGTGGAAACCGGCACCGGCGATACGGCGCTTCCGGTGGTCGTGGCGGAACCCGCGATCAGCTCCAGTGCGGCCTCCGGCGCGCTGCAGGTAATCGTGGAAATCCAGACGGACGTAACCTTCCGCGATTGGTCGAGCCGCCAGAACGTGCGCCTTGCGCTGAGCAAGTTCGACGGGATGTGCATCTGGCCGGGCGAAACCATCAGCTTTAACGATGTGGTCGGCCCCCGCACGGAGGCGCGCGGCTTCCTGCTGGCGACGGAATTTGCCGGAAACAGCACCCGCAAGGGCTACGGCGGCGGCGTATGTCAGGCCAGCAGCACGCTGTACAACGCGATTCTGAAGGCGGGCATGACGGTCATTGAACGCTGGCCGCACAGCATGACGGTTACCTACGTGGAACCCAGTCTGGATGCGGCGGTCACGGATAGCGATAAGGATCTGGTATTCAAGAACGAAACCGACAGCGCGATCTACATCTATACTTCCGTAGATAAGGAATACGCTACGGTTACGATCTGGGGCAACCGTCCGGAATACCGCAACGAACTGATTTCCATCGTGACCCGCAAGGATCGCGAATGCAAATATACCGATTACATTGATGATACCGACGGCATCTACGTATACAGCGTGACGGGCACGCCCGTGCTGTATAAGGAAGGCAAGCCGGAATTGGACAGCGAAGGCTGGCTGATTTCCTACGATTGGGATACCGATGAAGAGGTAAGCCGGTATCAGCTGAGCTTTGATTCCTATTCCTCCGGCACCACGTATTACTGGCGCGGCGTGCATGATCCGATGACCGGCGAAGTGGTGGATCCGGATGAATATATGGCGGCACACAGCCAGTAAAGGAGATAAATCATGAAAAAATGTCATCTGACCCAGAAGGGTCCCCGCGCCATCGGCCCCTATTCCACCTGCACAATCGCGGGCGGATGCTGCTACGTTTCCGGCATGCTGGGCGTAATCCCGGAAGCGGGCGCGCTGATCGAGGGCGGCGTTGAAGCGCAGGCGCGCAGGGCGTTTGAAAACATGCGCACCGTGCTGGAGGAGGTTGGCCTTACCACCGATTCGGTGCTGAAAACCACGGTATTTCTCACCGATCTGAATAATTTTGCCGCGGTAAACCAGATCTACGGCGAATTCTTCGGCCCGAATTATCCCGCGCGCAGCTGCGTGGAGGTAAGCCGTCTGCCGATGAATGGGCTGGTGGAAATTGAAGCGATCGCAACCGTCGAGTAAGCGAACGGCGGTTTGATGATAGGGTAAAATAAGCTTGCTAATCATGAATAGGAGTGTGGGGTTTTATGTTTGACAGCGCCAACATATCGATTTTCGCGGGCAGCGGCGGACAGGTTTTTGCAGAACGCATGTGCAAGTACATGGGCAAACGCCTTGGCTCTTCCGAAGTGATCACCTTCTCTGAGGGCAACACCTTTGTCCGCGTAAATGAATCCGTTCGCGACCGCGATGTTTTCCTGGTACAGCCCATCGGCATGCATTCCAACGATGAACTGGTAGAAATTCTGTTCTGGATGGACGCCTTTAAGCGTGCGAACGCGCATTCCTGCACGCTGATCATGCCGTATTTCGGCTATGGCAAGGGCGATAAGAAGGATGAACCGCGCGTATCGATTCGCGCCCGCGTGTGCGCGGAATGCATGGAACTGGCGGGAACCGACCGCTTCGTCACCATGGATCTGCACGCGGAACAGCTGCAGGGCTTCTTCAAGCGCCCGATGGATCATCTGTACGCCACGCCGATGCTGAGCGAAATCGCCAAGCGTCTCGGCCGCGATAACATGGTGATCGTTTCCCCCGACGCGGGCTACGCCAAGCAGGCGCGCAAGTTTGCGTCCAGGCTGAATCTGCCCATCGCCATTGGTGACAAGGAGCGTGTAGACCACACCGAAAACGCATCCATTCTGGAAGTCATCGGCGATGTGAAGGGTAAGGATTGCCTGATCGTAGATGATTTCACGATCTCCGGCGGCACGCTGGTCAATCTGGCGGACAGCCTCGTGGCGCGCGGCGCAAAGAGCATTCAGGCGATGCTGAGCCACAATATCATCTCCACCAGCGGCGTTCGGAAGATCAACGCCAGCAAGATCGAAACCGTATATTCCACCGATACAGTGTACAACCCGAACATCATCGGCGAAAAGAAGTTCAAAACCATCTCCGTCGCCCCGATGTTCGCCGAAACCGTAATGCGCTATTATAACTATGAATCCATCAACTCCATGTTTACCCAGCTTCCCGAAAAGGTCGTCAAGGCGGGCTTTGAACTGGCCGGTCTGAAGCTCGACTGATTTCTGAAATAAGACTAATATAAAACTACGACTGGGCAGATCGGAAACGATCGGCCCAGCTTTTTATACAACGGAATTGCATTTACAAAACGAGTACTAGCATAAGAATAATTGCAATGCAAATCATCAATACCATGGAAAGTGTTGCTAGGCAACCAGCTTTTCTATGCTCATTCCTAACATTTCTACCTGAATACTCCAAAAAATCCAAATCCACATCAATCGTTTCTGTCCTTCGTGTTGGTTGTTTTGTCACTTGAGATACTATAGGTGCTCGTTCCTTTCCTGCACAAATTCTCATATATCGTTCAATGTCCGCCGATGTAACTTTTTCATCATATGAAATTCCTAACGTGTCGCGCACCTTATCCCATCCACCATATGCTGTTGTAAACCTGCCAATTGAATTCCCTGGTAAATCCGGATGTGCTACTTTCATTTCGACAAATGGTTCATTCCCATTTCTTAATATCCATGAATCATTGAGCTTGACATCATATTTCGTAACATCTGATTCGATTGTTCTTAGATATTCAGTGTATTTATCCGGTACATAGCCCAACTGTTTCTTTTCTCTGTTTAGCACCTTGATTGCTGTTGGGTATTCTTCACAAGCGGCATCCACAAAGTATAGTTTCCTCCCCTTTGTCATCTGCGATGCAATCTCAATCCGGCTTGTACCATCATCATTTAAATGCCTTATACCAGCTATTTGAATGAATACGCTTGCCATAAAAGCTCCAGCTCCCCCTCAACCGCAGTGTATTTACAATCCAATGTATTGAAGAAGGAGATTGGTATATGTATATCAATCTCCCTTACATTTTATGCACTTTTTACTTCGCTGCCTTCGCCCAGCTGTCCTTCAAACCTACGGTGCGGTTGAACACGGGCAGTTCCGCGGTGGAATCCTTATCCTTGCAGAAATAGCCCATGCGCAGGAACTGGAACGTCGTGCCGACTTCGCTGTTTGCGATGTAGGGTTCGCAGAAGCCCTTCACCACGGTCAGGCTGTTGGGATTCAGGCGATCCATGAAATCAGTGGACGGCGCGGCGGCTTCCTCTTCATCCTCGGAGGCTGCGACGATTTCCGTTTCTTCGGGCTCTTCGCTCAGAATCGGCTCGTACAGGCGGAATTCCGCGGGCACCACGTCCAGATCGCTCAGCCAGTGCAGCGTGCCCTTCACCTTGCGGTTTGCGCCCTCGCTGCCGGATCGGCTGTTCAGATCCACGGTGCAGAGCAGCTCGGTGATATTGCCGTTTTCATCCTTCACCACTTCATTGCACTGAATGATGTATGCACCCTTCAGGCGAACCTCCTTGCCGGGGGCAAGGCGGAAGAACTTCTTCACGGGTTCTTCCATGAAGTCCTCCTGTTCGATGTAGGCGTGGTGGGTAAAGCGCACGGTGTGGCTGCCCATTTCGGGATGATCGGGGTGATTGTCCATGGTCAGTTCATCCACCTTGCCCTCCTCCCAGTTGGTAAAGGTCAGGCGAATCGGGTTCAGCACGGCCATCGCGCGCGGCGCGACGTCCGCCAGCGCTTCGCGCACGCAATGATCCAGCAGGCTGCCCTCCACGGTGGAATCCGCCTTGGCGACGCCCACGCGGCCCATGAAATCCAGAATCGCACTCGCGGGATAGCCGCGGCGGCGCATCGCCACCAGCGTGGGCATGCGGGGATCATCCCAACCGCTGACCACGCCCTCCTCCACCAGACGGCGAAGGTAGCGCTTGCTCATCACAGTGCGTTCAATGTTCAGACGGGCGAATTCGATCTGGCGCGGCGGCTGATCGGTCACTTCGGCGTGCTCTACGAACCAGGTGTACAGCGGGCGGTGGATTTCATATTCCAGCGAGCAGAGCGAATGCGTGATGCCTTCGATCGCATCCTGCACCGGATGCTGGAAATCATACATCGGATAGATGCACCACTTATCGCCCGCGCGATGATGATGCATGTGCTTGATGCGATACATGGTGGGATCGCGCAGCAGCACGTTCGGCGCGGACATATCGATCTTCGCGCGCAGCACGCGGCTGCCGTCCGGAAATTCGCCGTCCTTCATGCGGCGGAACAGATCCAGATTCTCTTCCGGCGTGCGATCGCGGTACGGGCTGTTCTTGCCCGGCTGGGTCAGCGTGCCGCGGTTCAGGCGCATCTCCTCCGGCGACTGATCATCCACATATGCCAATCCTCTCCGGATCATGCTGCACGCGATTTCATACAGGCGATCGAAGAAATCGCTGGCGAAATACAGGTTATCCCATTTGAAGCCCAGCCATTCGATGTCTGCCTGAATGCCCTCGACAAACGCCTTTTCTTCCTTGGCGGGATTGGTATCGTCAAAGCGCAGGTTGCAGCTGCCGCCATACTTCTTTGCAATGCCGAAATCCACGCACAGCGCCTTGGCGTGGCCGATGTGCAGATAGCCGTTCGGCTCCGGCGGGAAGCGCGTTTTGACGTGATCAAATCGACCGCTCGCCAGATCCTGATTGATGTTTTCTTCGATAAAATTGTTGGCGCGAATAGCTTCGTTTTCCATTCTTCGTTCCCCCTGAAGCATGATTTGCATTTATTGTAGATCGCCGTCGTTTGCGGCGTTGGTCGCAATGATCCCGTTTTGAATTTCGTAGCTGGATTCCATCCAGATGGTATCGTCCAGCGTGAGGTTGGAAATCTTCGCCACGTTTTTCAGAAGCGATGCGCCCGCATCGCCCTCCAGAATGCGCGGCTGATAATCATTGGTATCCGATCTTCCGGATACGCTCGCCGGAATGATGTTGATGCCCGCATCCACAATTTCGCCGCTCTCCATGATGCCGAAGCTCTGCTGGAAGATGATGCAGCGCTTGTCATCCGGATTCCGGTTTCCGCCGAAACAGAAATTGCCCAGGCTGTAGATGATGTACTTTCCATTGTATTTGTAGAATTCGCCGTACACGTGCGAATGGTTGCCGATCACCAGATCCGCGCCCGCGTCCACCAGCCGTTCGCCGGTGCGCTTCTGTTCGCGCGGGAAGCGGTTCACGCGCTCCTGTCCCCAATGGATCGAAACGATCAGCAGATCGCAGTTCGCGCGCGCATCGCGCGCCATCTGCGCCATTTCATCATCGGTGTATTCCCATGCGGATATGCCCAGAAAGCCCACCGTGACGCCCTTGCATTCGGCGTAATACACCTGCTTGTAACCGCATACCGCCAGCCCTTCGGCTTCCAGCGCCGCGCGCGTATCGTACAGGCCGTCCAGCTGAAAATCCAGCGCGTGGTTGTTCGCCACGTTGCATACGTCCACATTGCCCGCGGTGAGTATCTTCGCATAGGATGGATCGCCGCGCATGTTGAATTTGCGCCCCGCGCGCTTTTCGGTGCGCGTGGTCAGCACGCCCTCCACGTTTACCAGCGTGAAATCATCTGTTGCAAACAGATCGCGCACGTTGGCGAAGAAATAATCATAGCCCTTCTGCGCCACCGCTTCGGCAAAGCGTTCCTCCAGCCCCGATCCATTCGTATCGCCGCCCAGCGTGCAATCGCCCACGGCGCTGATTACGATGGTCTGCGCATATTTCGAATCGCCCGTCTGCACATTCTGCGTGGGTTCAGGCGTGGTTTCGATCTCCGCTGCGGTTTCCGGCTCCGGTGTGACGGGCACTTCGGCGGTCGGTTCCGGCGCGGGTGCATCGGTGGGATTCGCCGCCGGCATTTCCGTAGGTTTTGCGGTCAGCTCCACCACTGTCAGCAGCTTCTGCTGCCGCGCCGCATCCGGCCGCGCAGCGCCCCGCTGGGTAAAGAGCAGCACGCCGATCAGAATCGCGCCGCACACCGCGACCGCGGCGCAGCCGAACCGTATCAGCTTTTTCCGCCGCTTCAGCCATTCGCGCTGAGAACGATTGCCATCGTCCCTGTCCAATCTGTCCGGCATAGCACCCTCCACTGATCGCAATGCATATTTATAGATGTTTCATTTTACCACATCCGCAGGCGATTGTAAATCCTTCCCGCTTTAAGTTTCGCAGAACCCCGATGAACCATGCAAATGAAAAAACAGCGGTTTGCGCTGCTGTCAGACTACCGACAAATGCTGCAAACTGCTGTTTCTATCATAATTATTCTACCGGTCGCACCACGGGCGCGTTTTCGGGCGTGAGGGGATTGGCCGTCACGCGTGCGCCGCAGCGGGGGCATACGTAGATCGCATCCGCGGGATCCTCCGCGCCGACGAAGAAAATGCCTTCGCATTCCGGGCAGACGCTGCCCGCCAGCGCTTCTACATCCTCCGCTTCATCGCTGCCGCCGCCCAGCAGGTGCAATTGATCCTCGGCGGATTCCAGATCATCCTCATATTCATCGGCGTCATCGTTCGCGCCGCCGAAAGTATCGTTATCCTCGCCCTCCAGCGCGGAAAGATCATCATCGATGCTTTCCACATATTCGTTCAGATCATCGATCAGATCCTCCGTCGCTTCCACGCGATCGGAAAGCTCGGCGAGCAAATCCACCATCGCGGCGATCAGCTTGCCCTCCGTACCGCGATCGGTCAGATCAACGCTCTCCATCAGACCCTTCAGAAAACCCACCTTTTTGCCCAGATTTTCCATGTTTTCCGCCTCCGTTCTACGAGAATTATTTCGGAAGATGGTTTTGTTTTTTTCGTCCCTTTGGGTGATCGATGATTAAATGAGGAGGCATGCACAGGAGTGAATTTTTCGTCAGGCGCGCTTGCGGAAATCGCAGGAATAGCGGCGCTATTTCAAGATTTTCTCAAGCGATGAATGGCGGAAAAGGCGCCCTGTGCCTGTTCTCCGAATTAATCAGCGATTGCCCTTATAGAACAAAAGCAGAACGATTGCTCATTCTGCTTCTGTTCTGAATGGGTGCGCGATTATGCGCGGCCCAGATATTCGCCGCCCTCGCGGGTATCGATCTTCAGCTTATCGCCGATGTTGATGAACAGCGGCACCTGCAGAACGAAGCCGGTTTCCAGCGTCGCGGGCTTGTAGGTGTTGGTCGCGGTATCGCCCTTGAAGCCGGGTTCGGTATCGACAACCTCCAGCTCTACGAAGTTCGGCGCCTGTACGGAGAACGGAGCGCCCTTGAAGAAACGCACGGTAACGGTGGTGTTTTCTTTCACGAAGGGGATCGCGTCCTCTACCTGTTCGTGGGTCAGCGGAATCTGTTCATAGGTTTCCTGATCCATGAAATAATAGAATTCGCCGTCGTTGTACAGATATTCCATTTCCTTGGTTTCGATGTAGGCGCGCTGGAACTTATCGGTGGGGTTGAAGGTGCGCTCGAGCACCGCGCCGGTCACGACGTTCTTGATCTTGGTACGAACAAACGCCGCGCCCTTGCCAGGCTTTACATGCAGGAAGGAAACGATCGTCCAAACGCCGCCGTCCATTTCGAAGGTTACGCCGTTTCTGAAATCACTTGCGCTAATCATGGGGATAGACCTCCTCAAAAAGTATTGATGGTTACAGCTCGATCAGCTGCTTCGGGGAAGTTACCGGATCGAGATAACCATCCGAAGTCAGTATCGCCATGTCCTCAATTCGGCAGCCGCCGAACCCGGGGATATATACGC
>CAKUKP010000030.1 GCA_934663625.1 uncultured Clostridia bacterium | reverse complement strand
GGCTTGCCCTTGGAACGATTGTACACCTGAATGCCGGCTTCGATCGCCTTCATGTTGGCGGTGTCCAGCGCCAGAGGCACATTGTTGAAGTTTTCCTGCAGCAGCTTTACGCCCCACTGCATCAATTCTTCGCCGTCAGATTCGGCAGGTCCGATGTTCAGATCCAGGTAGGTTGCGCCTGCGTCCAGCTGTTCCTTTGCGCGCTTCAGAATCGGCTCGGGATCGCGCTCGGCCATGGCCTTGCGGATCGCGGGCGAGATGCAGTGAATTCTTTCACCGATAACGATAAACTTGCCCATGTTGTTACTCCTTTTTTCTTAGCCGCGACCGGATATAAGCATCCGGCCGCGACAAAAATATTATGCGTAGTCCTTAATGAACTTCACAAGCTGTACAGCCTCCATCGGGCCGACAACGATGTTCCATCCGGGCAACTTCGCTTCGATTTCGCCCTTCATAACGGCCACCTTGCCGGGGATGATCAGCGTGCGGGACTTGACCTTGTTTTCGATATCATATTCATCGAAGAACTTCTTGATGGTGCCCGCGGAGAACTTGCCCGCCGCCCACGCGGTCAGAACGGACATGCCGCTCGCATCGGAGATCAGCAGGTTGACCGGAGCCTTGGAGCGCTCATACTCGCCGGATACCAGGAAGTAGGTCAGCGCGAAGTCAACGGTCAGGGAGCATACGGAATTTTCATCCGCACCGTTCAGCGCATAGATGCCGGGTTCAACCTTCATCGGCTTCTGCGGATCGGTGTAGATGTTCTGGCGCAGTCCGTACAGCGCGAGCGCTTCTGCATAGCCCATCTTTGCCATGACCAGGATGGAGCCATAGCGCAGGGTGAACATCGCCGCCAGCGCGGTCTGCATATGGATATCGCCTTCAGCGATCTTGTTCAGGTTTACGATGGACGGATAACCGAAGGAACGATCGCCGTCCTTCAGCGCGGTGCGGCGAACCAGAACCGCGTTCTTCAGGGTTTCCCTGGCGTCCTTACCGGTAACATCCAGAACCAGATTCTTGTTGCCGGCGGCTTCCAGCGCCTTCACGGTGTCGTACAGCTCTTCGATGCTGTCCGCGCACACGCCCAGGGTAACGCCCGCGGCGGTCGCAACCGCGCTCATTTCGGCGTAGTTATCCTTGTTCGCGCCGTTCAGGATGGGCTTGCCCGCCTTGCAGATTTCCAGCGCCGCCTTGGCGACCTCCGCGTCCTTCACATTCAGGATCAGGGCGCGATCGGCTTCCATGGCCTTCTTGACCAGCGCGGTGTACTTGTCCGCGCCGTTGCCTGCGTAATTCAGGAACAGGAATTCTACGAATTCGCGTTCGCCGATGCGCTCGTAATCTACCTTCTTCATTTCGGCGATTGCGGCGTCGATTTCTTCATCGCTCATGCAGCTGCACAGCGCTTCCGCGAACAGGTTCTTGCTGACGAGCGTCTTTTCATGGCGGAACAGAACGGTTTCGCCGCCCAGCTTATGCGCGTTCGCACCGGTGCCGACTTCGATGGTCTTCATCAGCGGCGCGGTGGCTTCGGACAGGGTCGCCAGGGATTCAGCGGACATGTAGGGGCACTTATCGATGGTAACCGCGCCCTGCGCGACCTTCATCGCAAACGCCATGCAGGTGGGGCTGCCGCATTCCTTGCAGTTCTTTTTGGGAGTCAGTTTAAAAATATCAAGACCTTTGAGTGCCATAATGAATCTCTCCTTCCCCTGTTACATCAGGCTGTCGATGAACTTCGCAATCGTCGCGATCGCCGCCGGATGGCGCATGATCACAACATCGCTGCCGCTGGTCAGGCAAGCTGCCGCGGTGGTGATTTCCATCTCGATGCCGCGCTCTTCAACGCTGCCCCATTCGGGCGCTTCTTCTTCGGAAAGCATGGCTTCCTTGACGTTCCAGGTTTCGGTGGAAACCGGCGTTACGATGGGCATCTGCAGCTGTGCATCGCCCTGAGCGAGCGCAGCGGCCTTTACGCGATCCAGCGTAGAGGAGAGGTATTCATAGCCGTAACCGGCGCAGGAGGAACCGAGGTTCATTACGATGCTGTCGTTGGCAACGCCCAGCTGAGAGAGCAGCACGTTCAGCTGCTTGGCCAGGTTGATGTCCACGGCGGATTCCGCGCCGACCTTCTGGCCGTACGCCATACCGACGGATGCGCCGACGGTCTTATAATCTTCTTCACGGGCAGACAGCACGACGATGTTCTTGCCCTGCAGCGCTTCCGCGCACTTGGAGAAGATTTCGGAGTCCTTTTCGATGTTCTTGCAGCCCATGATGATCATCGGCAGCGCGGTCGCTTCGGCAACTTCCTTCGCCATTGCGACGCAGGCTTCAACGGACATATCTTCGCCGTTCGGATCCGCACTTTCAAAGTGCAGGCACACGGCGGAAACGCCTTCGATGGTTTCGGCCTTCTTCGCCATATCCGCAGCGGTCACGCAGCCTTCAAAGACCGCCTTCATGCCGGGCATCTTCAGGGCTTCCACGCCCTTGTCGTTGATCTCCAACGCGATCTTCGGGCTGTTGGCGATCGGTGCGTCGAAAGTGTAGAACGGAAGAACGTTCTCGCCGCCGACCACAATGCTCTTCTCACCGGTGCCGAGCGTTACGGCATTGATGGACGCGTTGTATGCCTGCTTCTTCGGATTAAAAGCCATAATCGTATCCCCCTAAGTTCATAGTTTACAGTTTCAGTTGGGCCATTATTGAGTTAAGCGCAGTCTTGACCGGATTATCCTCAGGTACCTTGGCGCTGGGCTTTCCTTCGCAGTCGTATTCATAAACGGTTTCATCCTGCGGCAGAACGCCAATCAGTTCAAGACCATGCTTTTCAATCTCTTCCTTTACCGCTTCGTTCAGCTTGCCGCCGGGCGCGCGGTTCACGATCAGCTTCATTTCGCCGGGCTTCAGATTCAGATCGCGCACCATTTCGGCAATGCGCGCAACCGCCTGAATCCCGCGGCGGGAGCAATCGCTGATCAGCAATAGCGTATCTACATGGGGCAGCGTGCCGCGGCTGATGTGCTCCAGACCCGCTTCGTTATCGATTACCATGTAGCGATAGTTTCCGTAGTATTTGTCGATCTGGGATTTCAGAACGCCGTTGACATAGCAATAGCAGCCCGCGCCCTGCGTGCGCCCCATGACCAGCATATCGTAATCGTCCTCCTCGATCAGCGCGGAGGAAAACTTCATTTCGGCGTATTCCGCCTTGGTCATGCCGTGCGGAATCGGGCTTTCCTTCATCAATTCCGCCCGCGCCATTTCCTCGCGAATATCGCCCAGCGTGGTTTCGATTTCCACGCCCAGCACTTCGTTCAGGTTGGAATTGGCGTCCGCATCCACAACCAGTATCGGCCCCTTGCCGCCCTTGGCGAGATATTCCACGATCATGCCGCAGGTGGTGGTCTTGCCTACGCCGCCCTTTCCGGCGACTGCAATGGTGTGCGTCATTTTACCCTTTCCCGCCGCGAACGATCGCGGCATTCCATATTGCGCTTATTGGTCATACCAATTTGCAGGATAGACATATTGAGAGTATACTCATAGTCGCACCTTATATATTAGCACAAATGAGCGCTTTATGCAAGCGCTCATTCCGCTGAAATCAAGGTTTTACGTCAAATTTTGGTGAAAAGAAATTTCTGCGTCACGCCGGAGCAGGCGGCGTAAACCGTTACGGTATCCTCGTCCGCGCCATCGCACGTCAGCTGCGCGTCCGGCTCGTCCCGCAGAAGCTCGCGCACCGCCTGCACGGGATCGTCCGTTTCGATTTCATCAAAAAACACATCGCGCATCTGGTTGCGCGCGCAGCAGTTTTCAATTTCACGCACCACTTCGTAAAGCGCCATCGCCGCCCTCCGATCAGGAAGCCTTCGCGCGCAGCACCACGTAGCCCGCGGTGAGATCGGCGCTCATCAGTTCGCCCTCCACCTGCGCTTCGCGACCCATGATGTCCGTAAGCGTCACGATTCCGTTTTCGCATTCGATCTTCATCACGTTCTTCAGCACTTCGTTTCCGGGCTTCTTTTCATTTTTATAAACGGTAGACAGACACATTGTTTTACACCTCGTTTTCCAAATCCTTTTTATGCGTTCAGCGCCGCCAATACCGTTGACAGTCGCATATTGCCCTTTTCAAAATCGGATACCGCCAGCAGCACCTGTTCCGCCGCCGTATTTTCCCCCATTTCGCGCAGGCGCTTTGAAACCTGCGTAAGCTCGTTCGCGTGGGCGGCGTTATGCCCCACCATGTACTGCATCAGCGCCAGCAGCTCCTCGCGCGGATCCATGTTTTGGCAGCCCGCGCAATCGTGATCGCAGTCCACATGATGTTCGCAATGCCCGTGATCGTGATCGATTCCGTGCGCGTGCATGTATTCATGTTCCTTAGCGTTCATTTGCATGATCTCCTTATTGCAATAAAATGATCCTGTTTCCCTATAATTATACCCGCCGTATGTGAATTTGTCAAAAAAATCTCGCAAAATATCCACGCATCGGCTTGCAAATTGCGCCCGCCTATCGTACAATACCCATCAGAGGTGATTTCCATTGACTGAAGAACACAGCCACGAATATCTGCACGAACACGGCATCGCGCATACGCACGAACACGATCATGAGCACGAGCACGATCATGCGCACGCGCACGGGCATACGCACACCCATGAAAATACGAAGGCTGTGCTGAACCGCCTGTCCCGCGCGATCGGCCATCTGCAATCGGTGCGCCGCATGGTGGAGGAAGGCCGCGATTGCAGCGAAGTGCTGATTCAGATCGCCGCCGTGCGCAGCGCCATCGATAATACCGGCAAGCTGATCCTGCAGGATCACCTGAAGCACTGCATTATGGACGCCGCGCGCGAGGGCGATCAGCAGACGATTGATGATCTCTGCCAGGCGATTGACAAATACATGAAATAATCAGGCGTTCGGATATGTCCCGTCCCATACAATTCTTCGATAATTTTCGCGATCGGTATCGCCCTCCGTCGAAAAGCACAGGATACGGCTTTCGGGGGTGACGCCGATCTGCTTTTTGATTTCGGCACAATCGGGATTTGCGCACAGTTCGTATGCAAGTCCGAGCGCGGAAGCGCCGCTTTCGCCGGAGATCACGCGCGCATCGCCGCCCATCGGATTGCCCAGCACGCGCATGCCGCGCGCCGCGACGCAATCCGGCATGGAGATATAGAATTCCGCGGTGGATTTCAATACATCCCACGCCGTGGTGCAGGGCACGCCGCACGCAAGTCCCGCCATGATGGTGTTCATATCGCCGGTCACGGGGTGCAATTGCCCATCGCTTGCCTGCGCCGTGCGGAATATGCAGTTTGCCGCGTGCGGCTCCACGATCACAATCGTAAGCCTGCGTCCCGCGCGCGCCTCCGCATCGGAAAACAGCGCCGCCATCGCCGCCGCCATCGATCCCACGCCTGCCTGCAAAAACAGATGCGTGGGCAGATCGCCGCGCAGCTGCGCGATCGCCTCCGCGCCCATCGTGGCATAGCCCTGCATGATCCAGCGCGGAATCTTCGTATAGCCCGCCATCGCCGTATCCTGCACCAGAATATAGCCGTTTTCCTCAGCTTCGCGCATCGATTGCGCCACGCAGCCATCGTAATTCAGATTCAGAATATCCGCGTTTGCGCCCAGCGCGCGAATGTTATTCAGCCGCTCCGCCGCGCTGCCCTTCGGCATGTGTACGATGCAGCCCTGCCGCATCCGATTCGCCGTCCACGCAACGCCGCGCCCGTGATTGCCGTCGGTCGCGGTGATGAAGGTGATCCTGCCCAGCCGTTTCCGAACCGAATCGTCGGTCAGCAGATCATAATCGATCCCTTCCGGATCGACGCCCAGCCGCTCCGCGATGCAGCGGCCGATGGCGTAGCTGCCGCCCAGCGCCTTGAACGCGTTCAACCCGAAGCGGAAGGATTCATCCTTGACCCAGACCGCGCCCACGTTTAAATATTCCGCCAGATGGGCAAGGCTTCGCAGCGGCGTAGGCGCGTATTCCGGAAAGCTTTTGTGAAACGCGATCGTGCGCGCGGCGGTTTCCATTCCGAAATCGCAAATCACCGCCGGATTGGGTTCGGGCGCGATGCGCGCAAGCTGTAGATTCATCATGCATTTTCCTCCTGTTCATCGCTCCGCATGATGCGAAACGCGTTTCTGTGGTAATCCAGCAGTCCTTCCGCCTTTAACCTGCTCAGCTCGGCGGAAAGCGCGCTGCGATCCACCGAAAGATAATCCGCCATCTGCTGGCGGCTGAACGGAATTTCAAATTCCGCGCTGCCCGCGGCGCGCGCCTGCGCCGAAAGATAGGATAGAATTTTCCGCCGCGTGGTGCGCTGCGATATGTGCGCGATCTTTTCATTCAGCTGGCGATTGCGGTTGGAAATCACCATCAGCAGATTTTCGATCAGCTGCCGGTGGTGCGCGCAGGTGCGCGGGCAGTTCGTCAATACGCGCCGCAGGTTGAAAAACAGCGCTTCGCAATCCTCCGCGGCTTCCACGCGCACGTTGATCGGCATATCCGGCTGCGCGGCGAAGGATTCCGCAAACAGATCGCCCGCGCGCTGTACCGCCATGATGTTTCGATTGCCCCAGTAATCCGTCTGCACGATCATCACGCCGCCGCGCAGCACCAAGCCGAACGAATCCGTTTCGGTCTGCGCCTCCAGAATCGTTTCGCCGCGCGCATACGATCTGCGCACGGGCGCAAGGCAGCCCAGCGCCGCTTCGATCTGATCCGGATCGATCCCTTCAAACAGGCGCGAACGGGAAAGAATTTGTAAAATCGAATCCATAGCGCTCCTTTCGTTGGAAAAACAACATACAATCCAATTCGATTATACTAAAATAAAGCCACAAAAGCAATGGACGGAGGTAAAATCATGGGACAGATTTTTTCGGGATGTCCGGGCGCTTCCAGCTTTAAGGTGCCCACGATCAAGGAAAAGATATGTCCGGTGTGCGGTTCGATCATCGAACTGTTTTCCACCGACGTAAGCGTGCAATGCGATAATTGCGGATTTACCGCCTACAACGATCTGCAAAGCTGCATTCAATGGTGCAGCCACGCGGAGGAATGCATCGGCACGGAAATGTATGAAAAGCTGGTCAAAAACAAAAAGGAGGCAAAGCATGATTCGCAGAGTGATTCAGATTGACGCGGAAAAATGCAATGGCTGCGGCGCGTGTGCGCGCGCCTGCCACGAGGGCGCGATCGCCATGGAAAACGGCAAGGCGCGCCTGATGCGCGATGATTACTGCGATGGACTGGGCGATTGCCTGCCCGCGTGCCCCGCGAACGCCATATCCTTTATCGAACGCGAAGCCGCGGCATACGATGCGCAGGCGGTCGCGGCAAACCGGCGCGCGCAGGGCGCGCAGCGCAGCGCGCGCGGCAGCCATATTGCCGCCGGCAGGCTGCATAACTGGCCGGTGCAATTGAAGCTCGCGCCGGTGAACGCGCCGTACTTTGATAACGCCGATCTGCTGATCGCGGCGGATTGTACCGCTTACGCCTACGGCAGCTTCCACGCGGATTTCATCGCGGGGCGAATCGCGCTGATCGCGTGTCCAAAGCTGGACGGCACGGATTATTCGGAAAAGCTCGCGCAGATTTTCGCCGAAAACCGCATCCGTTCCATCACCGTTACCCGCATGACCGTGCCCTGCTGCGGCGGCATCGATTATATGGTGCGGCTGGCGGTGCGCAAGTGCGGCAGGGACATTCCGGTAAACACCGTGATCATCGCGCCGGACGGCAGCGTTGCGGTCTGACGCTTCAATCGAATATCGTCGGCGCGTTTGGATTTCGGAGCGCTTCAAAGCACATCCGAATCTGCGCGCCGGTGCATTTTTCCACCGCCAGACCATCCGGAATTTCCCCGATTCCAAAAAGTCCTGCTTCGGTGGTTTCGATGTTTTCCCGAAACCATCCGCCCATATAGCGGCAGAGCACGAAAATTTTCACAACGCCATAGGCGTAATTTGTTACATTGTGCCTGCGCCAGTCCTGCACGGCGATCAGCCGCTGCGCCGATACGGTGCAGCCCGTTTCCTCCAGAACCTCCTTTTCGGCGTTGGAAGCCACCGATTGATCCACATCGCACCAGCCGCCGGGCAGCGCCCATCTGCCATCGTTTTCGCGAACCAGTAGAATCCTTTCATCGATGAATACCGCCGCGCGCGTATCGATCTTCGGCGTCTGATAGCCCGTTTCATTGCAGAACAGGCCGCGGATCTTATCGATCGGAATATCCGTTTTCACGGAAAGCATCTCCGCGGCAATCGTGCGCAGCTGTTCATATCGCTCCTGATCGTATTTGTCCCTTCCATATTGAAGCCCCGCCTGCGCGATGCTTTGAATTCGAATCGCAAAATCAACCCATGTATCGTTCATGCTTCGTTCCTCCGGTGAAAACATCCAATTCATCTTCATTGTAGCAGACCTCCGCCCAAATGCCAAATATTTTTCGCCAAAATTTTTTATGAGAAAAATTTCAAAAACATGGAACCAGTACGGATACGCCTACGTCTGAATAACGCAACTAAAAAATGGAGGGAACTTACATATGCGTAAATCCATACTGGCTCTTCTGATCGCACTGGCAATGATCCTGTGCGCGATCCCCGCAATGGCGGAAAACGATGCAATCACGGAAATCACCACCGGCACGCAGCGTGATTTCGACGGCGATGAAACCACCGAAACCCTGACCTTCACCCCTGCGGAACCGGATGAAAATGATGAAATCAACGGCTTCACCATCGCAGTCGGCGACGACAGCTACAGCGTGGACGACGCCTGGAATCTGGCGGGCAAGGTCTATGCGGTAAACTTGGGCCGCGGCATGTATTACAACCCCGAAATGTGCTGGGGCACGCTGTTCATGGTGCCGGAATACGGTCCGAGCGATGATCCCTACACCTACTGTTATCTGTACACCGACGGCCATCTGTTCGACGTGGGCGCGATTCCTTCCCTGCCCGACGGCATGACGGCGGACGCGGACGGACGCATCACCTGCCACATCCGTGCAAATCACATCGGCACCTGGAGCCGCTTCGCCGAATACAAGCTCGCCAACGGCTACAGCTGGAGCGGAAACGGCGATTATGAACAGTATTATCGCATCAGCGAAGTGCCGCAGGACGCTTACGCCATGGGCATGATCGTAACCCTGAATCAGGATCTTACGCTGAAGGCCTCCCGCTTTGACAGCGAAGCGACCATCGATCTGGCGGCCGGTCAGCAGATTATCCTCGTCGCTTCCGATGATGTACGCTGGCTGTACGTTTCCAATATGGACGGCAGCATCAGCGGCTGGGTAGAATTCAACGGCGCGGATTATCCCGAAATGATCAACGTAAACGGCACCTACACCGAAATCGACGGCGTATTCAAGAATATCTTCTACGCGGATTGATCCATCTTCAAAACCAAATTAACTCTGAAAGCTCCGTCTCAAACAGGCGGGGCTTTTGTTAAAATAGGCGCTCTTTTTTAATCATCGCTCTGGATTTTTCGGAAGAGATATAGTAGAATATGGAGCAGGACGGATGTGCGCTCATCCGAATTGAGTACAATGGAGGGGAACTTACTTATGCGTAAATCCATACTGGCGCTTCTGATCGCATTGGCGATGATCCTGTGCGCGATCCCCGCGATGGCGGAAAGCGACGCAATCACCGAAATCACCACCGGCACGCAGCGCGATTTCGACGGCGATGAAATCATGGAAACCCTGATCTTCACCCCCGCGGAGCCGAACGAATACGATGAAATGGACGGCTTCACCATCGCAGTGGGCGATGACAGCTACAGCGTGGACGAAACCTGGAATCTGGAGGGCACGATCTATGCGGTGAACCTCGGCGGCGGCATGTATTACGACCCCGAATGGACCTGGGGCACGCTGTTCATGGTGCCGGAATACGGCTACACCTACTGCTACCTGTACACCGGCGGCCGCCTGCTCGATGTGGGCGCGATTCCTTCCCTGCCCATGGGCATGACGGCGGACGCGGACGGACGCATCACCTGCCACATCCGCGCAAGCCACATCGGCACCTGGCACCGGTTCGCCGAATACAAGCTCGCCAATGGCTATAAATGGGACGAAAACGGCGATTTTGAAACATACTATCACATCGCCGAGATTCCGCAGGACACTTACGCGATGGGCATGATCGTTACCCTGAATCAGAACCTTTCGCTGAAGGCGACCCGCTTCGACAGCGAAGCGACCGTTTATCTGGATGCCGATCAGCAGGTTATCCTCGCCGCTTCCGATGATGTACGCTGGCTGTACGTTTCCAATATGGACGGCAGCATCGGCGGCTGGGTAGAATTCAACGGCCCGAATTGTCGCGAAATGATCAACGTAAACGGCGCCTGCACCGATATCGACGACGTATTCGAGCATATCCTCTACGCGGACTGATGATCTCCAAAAACAGAAAAAACTCCGTGTGCATCATCGCACCCGGAGTTTTTTGAAGTCCGGTTATTCTTCCACAATCTTCGCGTACTGCGAAGATACCCAGGCTTCGCCGCTGTCGGTCAGCACCTTATACCAGTCCACGCCGCGATCGTCCGCCTGCGTTTCGCCGCCGTAGGGCAGCGCGTCGCCCGCGCTCGCAACGCCCAGCTTATCATAATCCCTGCCCGCGCCGCTGCGCAGGTTCACATTGCTGGTGGCGCGTACCGTTCTTTGTACATCCGCCGCCGCTTCGATCGCGCCGGTGCGCGCAAAGACCAACCGGCTGTTGATCTGCGAGAATTCCGTTTCCAGCAATTCCCCGTTCCGCTGGAACAGCATGCATTGCCCGTCGCCGTGTACGTGCAGATCATCATCGTGCGCGATCCAGGTAATCGCGGTGGAATCAATCCCATCGCCGGAAAACAGCCCCGTGCCGTCGGGAAGCAGAATCAGCCGGTAATCCAGACGCACATCCTGCGGGTTTACGCGGCGATCCTCCAGCATGGCGCGCTCCAGCGTCCATACGCCGGACAGCGCTTCCACGGTGGATGCGTCCATCGGGCGTTCAAAGCTGCGCCCGTCCTGCGCCGTCAGGCGCGCGCCCTCCTGCAGGGTATAGGCGGCGCTTTCTCCGTTCGCCGTCACATTCAGCGTATCGTCCGTCTGCGTCCACTGAACGGCGGTCAGTCCGTCCGGACGCGCCCATATGCCCTCGCCATCCTCAAAGAGCGCAAGCCTTTCCGAACCGATTGCAGCGGATGTATCGCCCCGCGCGGTCAGCGTCCAGCTTCCGATACAGGCGTTTTCCTCCGCTGCCGCCGTCGCCGCGATCAGGCACAGAAGCATAAATGCAATGAGCCGTTTGAGCATAGGTATTCTCCTTCGCATACGTAAATCATGAAAAAGCATCGGAGCCGCCGCGCGCGCACGGCGGCTCCGGATGTTGACAAAGTCAACAGACTGACAGACGCTGAGAAACGCCGCAAGGCAAGGAAACACGGACTGCAAAAGAGGGCGCATACACGGACGTATGTAACCGATTTTGCAGCCCGCGTTGACGAAGCAAGCAGAAATTTTCACTTCGTCAGAAGTGTTTCAGAAAATTTCTGCGGTTGCGGGGTTTATCAGCGGTCTGAGCCGCCGCGCGCGGCGACCCCGATTTTTTTATTGATCTTACTTCTTATTTTTGATGTATTCATCGATGGCAGCCGCAGCGTTCTTGCCCGCGCCCATCGCCAGAATTACGGTCGCTGCGCCGGTTACGGCGTCGCCGCCGGCGTATACGCCTTCGCGGCTGGTCAGGCCGTCTTCACCCTGGGTGATGATGCAGCCGTGCTTGTTCGCATCCAAACCGGGCGTGGTGGAGCGGATCAGCGGGTTCGGGCTGGTGCCCAGCGCCATGATCATGGTATCGATATCCAGAACGAATTCGCTGCCTTCCTTCACGATCGGGCGGCGGCGGCCGGATGCATCCGGCTCGCCCAGTTCCATTTCAACACACTTCATGCCGCACACTTCGCCGTTGCGGGGATCGCGGCGATCCTCGGGATTGTTATAGCCCAGCACCTCGACGGGGTTGGTGAGCGTCTTGAAGATAATGCCTTCTTCGATGGCATGCTCCACTTCCTCGCGGCGGGCGGGAAGCTCCTCCATGCCGCGGCGGTATACGATGTAAACCTCGTCCGCGCCCAGACGCTTTGCGCAGCGCGCCGCGTCCATCGCCACGTTGCCGCCGCCCACGACCGCAACCTTCTTGCCGTGGCGGATGGGCGTTCTGGAATCGGGCAGATATGCCTTCATCAGATTGATGCGAGTGAGGAATTCATTGGCGGAATATACGCCCTTCAGGGATTCGCCCGGAATGCCCATGAAGCGGGGCAGACCCGCGCCGGAGCCGATGAATACCGCTTCATTGCCCATTTCGAACAGTTCATCGATGGTCAGCACCTTGCCGATGACCATATCGGTTTCGATATCCACGCCCAGATCGCGCAGATTATCCACTTCCTTATTCACAATCGTCTTGGGCAGACGGAACTCCGGAATGCCGTAGGACAGAACGCCGCCCGCAACGTGCAGCGCTTCATACACGGTTACCTTGTAGCCCATCTTCGCCAGATCGCCCGCGCAGGTCAGACCCGCAGGACCTGCGCCGATCACGGCGACCTTGTGGCCGTTCTGCGCCGGAGGCGTCATCTTCTGGGTGGAATGCTCGCGATGCCAGTCGGCAACGAAGCGCTCCAGACGGCCGATGCCGACGGGTTCGCCCTTGATGCCACGAACGCACTTGCTTTCGCACTGGGTTTCCTGCGGGCATACGCGACCGCAGACCGCGGGCAGGGACGACTGCTTATTCAGCACTTCGAACGCGCCTTCGATATCCTCTTCGGCGACCTTCGCGATGAACGCGGGAATATCGATGCGGACGGGACAGGCCGATACGCAGGGATGATTCTTGCAGTGCAGGCAGCGCCTTGCTTCATTAATCGCCATATCATAGGTATAACCCGTTGCAACCTCTTCAAAAACCTTGTTGCGATAATCCGGCGCCAGCGAAGGCATCGGGCACTTGGTCATGGACATATTCTTTTCAGCCATTTTATTTGACCTCCTTCTTGAGCAGGTTGCAGGTTTCTTCACGCCTGTGGCCTTCAAATTCGCGGTACATTGCGCCGCGCATCATCGCTTCGTCAAAATCCACCAGATGACCGTCGAATTCGGGGCCGTCCACGCAGGCGAACTTGGTTTCGCCGCCCACGGTCAGGCGGCAGCCGCCGCACATGCCGGTGCCGTCGATCATGATCGGGTTCATGGAAACGATGGTCTTGACGTTGTACTTCTTCGTGGTCAGGCAAACGAACTTCATCATGATCACCGGCCCGATCGCGATAACTTCATCGTAATTTTCACCGGCGACGATGGCTTCCTCCAGCGGCACGGTGACCACGCCTTTACGGCCGTAGCTGCCGTCATCCGTCATCATGAACACCTTATCGGAGCACGCCTTGAAATCGTCCTCAAGAATTACCAGATCCTTGCAGCGGAAGCCGATGAAGGAATGCACCTCCACGCCCGCCTTATGCAGCGCCTGCGCGATGGGCAGTGCGATGGCGTTGCCCACGCCGCCGCCGACCACGGCGACCTTCTTCAGGCCTTCCAATTCGGTGGGCTTGCCCAGCGGGCCTACGAAATCGGGCAGGTATTCGCCCTCGTTCAGGGCGTTCAGTTCCATCGTGGTGCCGCCCACGATCTGGAAGATGATGTCCACGGTGCCCTTTTCGGCGTCGTAGCCTGCGATGGTAAGCGGAATGCGCTCGCCGTCCGGGCGGGTGCGCAGAATGATAAACTGACCGGCCTTCGCCTTGCGCGCAACCATCGGCGCTTCGATGGACATGCGGGTAACTGTCGGGTTCAACTCCTGCTTCTTAACGATCTTAAACATGGTGATCCCTCTTTCCGGAAAAGATTGTTGCAAGCGAACGCCGCCGCCGGTTCACGCCGACCTTCGCTCTCTTAGATATGTTGCTTTTAACACCCCAAAATATACTACCATATATGGGCGCGAATTGCAAGCAGTACGCGCGTCTTTTCACAGATTTGCGCAAAAAATGCCGCCCGAAAGGGCGGCAAAGATCATTCTGTGCTGCGATGTGAAGCGGAAGCGCGCATCCAACAGGGCGTTATCACCACCCTCGATCCGGACGGCATTCTGTGAAATGCGATCTCATGCATCAAACGGCTGATTGCCAGTTGTACGGCGCCTTGGGTTCGCTTTCGGGCGTATATGCCCGCTCGGATGGTCAATTCTTTCGTCAAACGACTTTTCTTAACACGGAATCACGCATCAAAATGTGTACAATTCGCCTTTGCCCATGGGATTGACTAAGTTTTTGGAGCTGTTTAGAAGTTTCGCATTGACAAAATCCGTATATCGTGGTAAAGTAAACTTATGAACACAAAATGTTCAAGTTTCGCGTTCCCATTGGGAATTAATACATCAGTAACCACTTCCGTCTTCTCAGTCGTCGTCAGAGTTTCGCGTTCCCATTGGGAATTAATACTAGCACCCAAAAGAAAACAGCTGCAGCGACGAAAAACGCCGGTTTCGCGTTCCCATTGGGAATTAATACAGTAGTGCCATTGACAACAATCGTCCTCTTTACAAGAACAATTGTTTCGCGTTCCCATCGGGAATTAATACCTGATCTCGCGCGACCAGAAAGGACTGTCGTTTCAGCAAGTTTCGCGCTCTCACGCGAACCAATTTCGGCTCCCTCTGAGAGGGAGCTGGCATCGCGGGGCGATGACTGAGGGAGAGAAACCCATGCCGCAGAACCCGTAAACCAGTGTAAAACGGCAGGTACGTTATCTCTCCTTCCGTCTGCCTTCGGCATCCACCTTCCTCATCAGAGGAAGGCAGGAGGGACACGAACCACGTTTCTTGGCTCCACCTGATGGTACGCACCGGAGACTTTGCAAAGCAAAGTTCCAGCGCGTTGCTGCCGAAACCCGCTTTGCGGGTCTTCGGTGCGTATCACCAGAGTAAGACCAGATCATTGACAAAGGGGTCGAAGAAATACTTATCTTCGACCCCTTTACATGTGAAAAAATAGATAAAACGGCAGATTTCAGTTTCATTCATGCGCTGTGCGCGCCGCTGTACTGTGCGGACAACAGTCGGCCGACGATCGATCCGGAGATACTGTTTTGGATGCTGTTCATCGGCTACCTGTACGAAATCAAGCCCGAAGCGCGGCTGGAGGAAAAAGTCAGCTACAACAGGGCATACAAATGGTTCTCATTCGCAATATGCGCGAACAATGCTTTCCCTTTTCGCTAGCTACAACAACACCCCGCCTATTGCTGTTTAGGCGGGGTTTATCAGTGGTCTGTGATTTGTGCCGCCCAAAGCGGGCGGCACAGATCGTTTTTGATCGAATTGCAGATTCGATATTTACATTGCTTCCAGCGCCGCCATGATATCGCCGATCATGTACAGCGATCCGCAGGCGCACACCACGCCGTCCGTGCCGGCATGTTCGATCGCCGTGCGAACACCCTCCGCCACGGTTGCACACGCGGTTACGGGCAGATGATAGCGCAGAAGATGCTGTTTCAGATCCTCGGCCTTCAGAGCGCGCGGATTTTCAGGCGTTACGGTGACAAATTCCTTTGCATAGGGCGCGAGATCGGCAAACATTTCGCCGAAATCCTTATCCGCCATGCAGCCGTTCAGGAACGTGATCTTCCGGCCGGGCAGATAATCGTTGAACGCGCGCACCAGCGCTTCCAGGCATTGCGGGTTGTGTCCGCCATCGATGATGAACATGGGATCGCGGCGCACCACTTCGAAGCGCCCCGGCCAGGTAACCTTTTCAAGTCCCTCGCGCACGGCGGCATCCGATATTGCGTATCCGCGGCGGCGCATGACTTCGATGGTCGTCAGCACCGTGCACACGTTGTGCAACTGATGTTCGCCCAGCAGCGGCATGTGCAGGTTCTTCAAATCCTTCCAATCGAAGGTCTGCCCCGCAAGATCGCAGGCATGCAGCGTCAGCGCGGAAAATTCGGCGTGATGCACGGGCACGTTCAATTCGGCGCACCGATCTTCAAACACCTGTTCCACGCTCTTTTTCTGTTCGTAGATCACGCAATCGCAGCCGGATTTGATGATGCCCGCCTTGGCGGAAGCGATTTTCTCCAGCGTGTTTCCCAGCACCTGCATATGATCCAGGCCAATGTTTACCATCACGGCGGCTTCGGGCGCATCGATGGCGTTGGTCGCATCGAATTCGCCGCCCAAACCGACCTCCAGCACCACGATATCGCACTTTTTGCGCGCGAAGTATTCCATGCCGATGGCGGTTACCAGTTCAAATTCGGTGGGATGATCCGCCATCGAATCCGCCAGCGGACGAATCTCTTCCAGAATGCCGATCACATCTTCATCGGGAATCTGTTCGCCGTTCACCTGAATGCGCTCGTTAAAGCGGATGATGTACGGTGATGTGTACAGACCGGTATTGTAGCCCGCCCGCTGCAAAATCGAAGCCAGCATCGCGGCGGTGGAGCCCTTGCCGTTCGTGCCCGCGATGTGGATGAACTTCAGTTTCTTCTGCGGATCGCCGATGCGATGCAGCAGTTCTACCTCGCGATCCAGGCACGGCAGCGCGCTGACCCAGTTCCAGTTGATATTGTGGATGTAATCCATTGCCTGTTCCATATTCATGGTTGCAACGCCTTCTTTATCTTTATTGTTTGATTTCTGCGCCCTTTGGCGGCCACATGTGCAGATTGACAAACATGCCGCTGCGCATCAGCAGATATACCGCCAGCGCGTTTACGCAGGATGTAATCACGAACTGAATCGATCTGGAAACCAAAAACGCGCCGAACGTCTTATTCCCATAGAAGAAGGAAAGCCAGTAGCTCTGCCACAGGATCGAACCCACCACCACGGCGGGCGCAAACGCCGCCAGCACGCGAAGATAGGAAATCTTCTTATACAGCAGCGGACGCATCAGCCCCGCGCATACGCCGATCAAAACCGGCGGCACGGCGAACATGGGATTGTAGCCATAGCCCGAAAACAGGCAGCCCACCAGATCGGCGATGAAGCCCACCAGTCCGGCGGGAATCGGCCCGAACAGGAAACCGGCGATGATAATCGGGGTCGCCTCGATCGAAAAACGCATCGTGGGATTGGGCATGGGGATGATGAACCTTGCCAGAACAACGCTGACCGCCGCCAGCAGCGCCAGCGTAACCAGCGCGCGCGTATTGATTTTCTTCATAAAAAAGCCTCCATTCTAATTTGGAGGAGGTTGATTCCATATTCAATTTTGAATATTCATTGAATCGGAACGCACACAGACGTTCCCTACGTGTTAGCGGATGCGATAATGGCATCGCGGAATATTCCATTCCTTCGCCCTGCGGCAACCTCCCATCCGCAGATACTTGACGCGCCATTCCTACTCAACACAAAAAACCCTTGCTTCTTCGCTCGACCGATTTGCGGGACTCTGCATTCTTTCCCGCATGCCATGCGATTACACCTCCCATTCCCCGTTATTATAGCATAATCGACATAACTTGCAATGGTTACTCGATTTTTTTACAAAGAAAGTCCGGCCACGCGCGAAATGTGAATGAAGATACCCACATTTCGCGCGCAAACCATTCTATTTTTCTTTCGCGCCCCCAATGACCACGCGCCTTGCGCCTTCCTCTCCGTAAACGCGGTGCGATATGGAAAGCACCGTGCGCCCCTCGGCGGCGCGGCGCAGCGCCGCCAGCACGCGCGCTTCGGTTTCCGCATCCAGATTGGCGGTGATTTCATCCAGCAGCAGCACCGCGGGATTTGCCGCCGCGGCGCGGGCAATGGACAGAAGCTGCCATTCGCCCTGCGAAAACATGCCCTCGGCGCATTCGGCGGCATAGCCATCCGACAGCGCGAGAATCGCATCATCCAACCCGGCGAGCTTTGCGGCATCGCGCGCCATCGCTTCAGTGATTTTGGGATCTCCCAGCGTGATCTGATCCAGCACCGTGCCCGGCACGCGGGAAAAATGCTGCTCCACGCAGCCGATGCACGCGCGCCGTTCCTCATCCGCGATTTGCGATACATCCACGCCGCCGATGGTAATCGCGCCGCGTTGCGGCTTGTACAGCCCCAGCAGCAGGCGGAATATCGTGCTCTTGCCCGCGCCGGATCTGCCCACCAGCGTAACCTGCTCGCCTTCCCGCACCGTCATGGAAAAATCGCGCAGTACGGGCTGATCTCCGTAGCCGAAGGTCACGTGCGACAGCGCCACATCGCCCCGCGCGCGCGCCTTTCCTTCCGCCGGAATTTCCCGCTCCGGCTGGGCGAGGAACGCGTCGATCCGCTTCACGCCCGCCATGGCGGATTGAATGGTCTGAATTTCCATGCCGAGGCTTTCAATCGGCGTAAATATCCGCGATATATAATTGATCATCGCGACCGACGTACCGACCGACATACCGAACAGCGAAAGCACCTTCGCGTTTCCGGAGGCGGACAGCAGCATCACAACGCCCACCACCACGGCGTTCAACAGCAGCACCACGGGCGAATAGATCGCATCGTAGAAATTGGTCTTCTCAACGGCGGCATAGCCCTCCGCGATGCGCCGGTCATAGCGGCGCTCCATGTAATCCTCCATGCCCAATGCGTGAATGGTGCGGATGTTGTGCAGCGTTTCCGGCACCTGTCCGGATACCGCCGCCACGGCGCGGCGATGATCAATCTGCGCCGCCAGCATCTTCTTCTGCACGCGCCGCGTGAATACGACGAAGAACGGAAGCACCGCCAGCAATACGAGGGCGAGGCCGGTATTTTTCACCGCGATCACCGCCAGAATCGAAATGATGCGGCACGCATCGGCGGCCATGCTGATGATGCCGGAGGTAAACAGCGCCTGCACGGTATCCACATCGCCCGAAAAGCGCGCGGCGACTTCGCCGGGATTCTGCGCCGCCAGCGTACCCGCCGGAAGCCGAATCAGCTTTTCCGACATTTCGGAGCGCAGCGCATGGGTCGTTTTCTGCCCGAACAACGTAAGCAGCGTTTCCTGCGCCGAGGAAAGCACGCCCTCCAGCGCAAGGCTGCCAAAGTACGCGAGCACGGCGAAAAACGTAAGCGCCGCTCCGCCGCTCAGCCGATCGATCACCCGCGCGAGCAGCAGCGGCGGAACCAGCGAAGCCGCCACCGATGCCGCCACGCACAGAATCGTGCCCGCCGTGAGCGCCTTATGCGTCCGAGCCGATGCATAAATCGCGGTAAATACGCCCGCGTTACTGCGCTTCTTCATGCCGCTCGCCTCCCGTCTGGCTTTCATACAGCCTTCGATACGCCGGTTCATTCGCCATCAGTTCATCGTGCGTGCCGACATGCGTCTTTCCATCCTCCATGAAGATCACCTTCCGCATCTGCGGAAAATGATACAACCGGTGCGAAATCAGAAAAACCACCTTATCCTTTGCATAGGCGCGCAGGTTTTCAAATATCGCGTCCTCCGTTTTGCGATCCAGCGCGGAAAACGGATCATCCAGAATCAATACCGGCCGCGGATGCGCCAGCGTTCGCGCCAGCGCCAGCCGTTGCGCCTGTCCGCCGGACAGGCGCGTGCCGCCGCTCAGAATCACCGTATCCAGCCCGTCCTCCATCGCCAGCGCTTCCTCCTTCAGCGCCACCGTATCGAGATACGCTTCCGCGTTCCGTATATCGCCGCACAGCACATTGTTCTTCACCGTATCGGCGCTCAATTCGGGATCGTGCCCCAGATAGCCGATCGTACCGGCGATTTCCCGCGGCGAAAGGCCGGAAAGCTCCCGCCCGCCGAAGCGGATCGATCCGCCATAGGGCGCTTCGCAGAGGAACGCGCGCCCGAACGTGGATTTTCCACAGGCGACCGGGCCGGTTACGCCGATGATATCGCCCGGCTGCGCCGTCAGCGACAGATCGGAGAATATCGGCTTATCGCCGTAGGCGAAGGAAAGATCGCGCAGAGCAACGCTCTCCGGCTCCGGAACCCGAATGGGATCGAGCGGCTCCGGCGATTGCATCATGGGCTGAATGCGCTTCCACGAAACCTCCGCCTTCTGCACCGCGTTGAATAGCTTGGCGACCTTCGATGATTTCACCGTCAGCTTGGTAAAGCAGGAAATGAAGGTGGTAAACGCCGCGATGTCCCACGCGCGCCACCCGCTGCCCAGCACATTTTTGCCGCCGAACCACAGGATAAACAATACGCCCGCGTTCGCCGCCGCCAGATACAACGGCGGCAGCGCGGATTGCCATACGCTGCTGCGCACGGCGGCGCGCTCATAGCGGTTCAGCGTATTTTCATAGCCGTCCGCCCGCGCATTTTCGCAGCCGTAGATGCGGTAGGTTACGGCGTTTTCCGCGTGATCCAGCGTCGCGCCGCTGAGCGCCCCCGCCGCCTGCTTGTACGCCGCGCCCGCGCGCTGCACGGGCTTTTTCATCCGCGCCGCGCACAGATACGTAACCGGCGTGAAGATCAGGCTGAGCAGCGCCAGACGCCAATCGTAGATCAGCAGCATCACCGCATAGCCCACCAGCGCCACACCGGTATCAAATATTTCGGTGGTGAATTTGCGCATGCCCTCCACGCAATCATCCACATCGGATATCGCCTTGGTCATCACATCGCCCGCGCCTTCCTTTTCGATGGAGGATCGCGGCTCGCGCACCAGACTGGCGTACAGAACGCCCTTCATTTTTCGATTGATGTTATTGGCAAAGCGGCGCACATAAAACCGCTTGATGAATCGCGCCGCCTGCACCGCAAGCGTAACCGCGATGTAGGCGATCACCAGCATCGCCATTTTCGCCGCCGTCGCGCTTCCGCCGAGGATATCGGCAAGGCACTGCGCCAGCCGCCCTTCAAACCACGGCCCCGCCAGCAGCCCCACATTGTAAATCAGTCCGGAAGCCGCCACCAGCGCGAGTGCCCGCCATTCCATGCGGAAATAGCTGCCCACGCGATCCGGAGAAAACGCCGGTTTATTCCGCATCACCCGTCACTTCCTTTGAATTTCCGGTCAGATGCGGAAAGCCCGCGCGGCTCTCCGATTTCGATGCGGCGTACAGCCGGTTCAGCAGCGCCGCAAATGTTTCCGCTTCCGCCGCGGTCAGCGTCGATAACAGGTATTCATAAAAGGACGCTTCGATTTCCGCCTTCGATGATTTCAGCGTTTCCGCCCTTTCCGTCGGGTAAAGCAGTTTGCTGCGCTTATCGTTCGGATCATCCCTGCGCACAAGGAAGCCCTTCGCTTCCAGATTTCGGGTTCGACGTGCGATCGCCGCCTTATCCGCGTGCAGGATCTCCGTAAGCCGCGCCTGCGTGCAGCCGGGATTGTGCCGCAGGGCGTGAATCAGATCGATCTCCGCTGTGCCGACCCCGTCCTCGCGCAGTGCAACCAATACCAGCTTTTCCGCTTCGCGCGCAATTTTCGTAATTTTGCGTTCCGTAATATCCATGCCGTTTCCCTCATATCACCAAATAGTTGTACATACATCGTTGTATCAACAACTATTATAATCAGGCATGGAATTTTGTCAAGCAATTCATCGCATCGGCATGTAAAAAATCCCCTCCGCAAAGTGCGGAAGGGATTTCGTATATCGTATGCGATTCGGAATCAGAACTCCAGCTTTTCCTCCAGCCAGTTCTTCAGATCCTTGATGGCGACGATTTCCTGCTGCATGGTGTCGCGGTCGCGCACGGTTACATTGCCAGTCGCTTCGGTATCGAAGTCCACGCAGATGCAGTACGGCGTGCCGATTTCATCCTGACGGCGATAACGCTTGCCGATGGATCCGGTTTCATCGTAATCCACGCGGAAGTGCTTTGCCAGCTGCGCATACAGCGCCTTCGCCTGATCGCCCAGCTTGTTCTTCTGCAGCGGCATGACGGCAACCTTGAACGGCGCCAGCGCCGGATGCAGATGTAGCACGGTGCGCACGTCGCCGCCTTCGAGCTCTTCCTCATCATAGGCGTCGCACAGGAAGGAAAGCACCAGACGATCCACGCCGACGGACGGTTCCACGCAGTACGGAATGTACTTTTCGTTCGTTACGGGATCCAGATATTCCAGACTCTTGCCGGAATGATTGCTGTGCTGGGTCAGATCGTAATCCGTGCGATCCGCCACGCCCCACAACTCGCCCCAGCCGAACGGGAACAGATATTCAAAGTCCGTGGTCGCCTTGGAATAGAACGCCAGCTTATCCTTTTCATGATCGCGCAGGCGCAGGTTTTCCTGCTTCATACCCAGTGAAAGCAGCCAATCGCGGCAGAAGGAACGCCAGTATTCAAACCACTCCAGATCGGTGCCGGGCTTGCAGAAGAATTCCAGCTCCATCTGTTCGAATTCGCGCACGCGGAAGATGAAGTTGCCGGGCGTGATTTCGTTGCGGAAAGATTTGCCGATCTGGCAGATGCCCGCGGGCAGCTTTTTGCGCGTGGTGCGCATCGCGTTGGCGAAGTTTACGAAGATGCCCTGCGCGGTTTCGGGGCGCAGATAGATTTCATTGGACGCATCCTCCGTCACGCCCGCGTGGGTCTTGAACATCAGGTTGAACTGACGGATGCCGGTAAAATCCTTCTTGCCGCACACGGGACATACGATATCGTGATCCGCGATGTAGGCTTCCAGCTCGGCGTTCGTCCAGCCGTCGCCGGTTTCTTCGCCCTTGGTGAAATCCTCGATCAGCTTATCCGCGCGGAAGCGCGCCTTGCACGCCTTGCAGTCCATCAGCGGATCGTTGAAGCCGCCCACATGACCGGAAGCGACCCATACTTCGCGGTTCATCAGAATCGCGCAGTCCAGGCCGGTGTTGTAGGGGCTTTCCTGCACAAACTTCTGCCACCATGCCTTTTTGATGTTGTTTTTGAATTCAACGCCCAGCGGGCCGTAATCCCAGGTATTTGCCAGACCGCCGTAAATTTCGGAGCCCGCAAAGATAAAGCCGCGATTCTTGCACAGCGCAACCAGTTTATCCATCGTAAGCTTTGCCATATTCCAATCCCTCTTCCTAACTTTATGCCAGCTATTGTAACAGATTTACATTGATTTTGCAAGCCGCCTGTGTTAATAAGAAGGGGGATTTTTTATCGTTTCAGAATGATGGCAAGGAAATACCCTGTCAGGCGCTGAGAAACGCCGCAAGGCAAGGAAACAGGGCTGCAAATGAGGGCGCATAGCACGCCTATGCAACCGATTTTGCAGCCCTGTTGACGATGAAAGCAGGAATTTCAACTTCGTAAGAAGTTGTTCTCGAAATCCCTGCGGTTGCAGCGTTTATCAGCCGTCTGACTCTACTTCGAAACGCAGCACCCACCAGCCCGTTCTGTCATCCCCCTGCCAATGATAATCCGAAAGCCCTTCGGGCGCGTCCTCGGAATAATCCGCGGGCAGGGCGTAGGCAATCTGCGTAATCTCTCCCGCCTGCGCGCGCACGCCGATTAAGAGATGCGCGTCCAGCCCGTCCACCGGCACGCGCACATAGATAAATTCATCGTCCGGCACATCCTCGGCGGGCGATTGTTCCTGAAAATACGTCTTTACGTTTTCCAGCGCGGCGGGCCACGATGCATCCGCGTTCAGCCCGATTGCCTCCAGCGCCGTGCTCTGCGCGGGTTCCGCCGCCGTCTCTTCGGCGCTCTCCGCCGCGCCCTTCCGCATTTCGTTTGATTCCATCTGCACATCCTCCTTCGGCACATCCGTCTGCGGCGCTTCCTCCACCGGCAGCGGCGCATCCCGAATTTCGGGCGCGGGCGATACCGCGTCCCCCATGCCGTACAATTCGCACGCCGCGTTCAGCGCCAGCTGCAAATCCATATCCGCATAGCCGTTCAGATTGCCCAGCAGCACCAGCGCGCAGCCGTCCGCGCCCGTGCGCACCACGGCGATCAGCCGGTACATATCCAATTCCCGCCCGCAGATGTTGCGCGGATCGAACGTGAACGTCAGCGTTCCCTGCCCGCGCGCATCCCTTCGGATATCGCCGATGGCGCAGGCGTAATAGCCGCGCTTGTCACGCCCGATCAGCGCGGCGCGCAGTTCATCGCCCGACGGCGGCGTTTGCAGCATAAACGTCATGCTGCCGGTCGTTACCCGCCGTTCCATGCGCACATGCCCCGAATAGCCGCTTTCATTGCTGCGCAGCAGGATCAGCGACCGCCTGTATTCATTCTTCGTCATAAAAACACTCCTTCCCGCCTTTGGAGCATCGTATGCCCCCGAAAACGGCATTATCACCGCGCCAAACGAACTATTTTTCCCATGTGAGGTTAATATTTTTAGGCATATACGCCATTTTACTTGTCAGATGCGTGAAATGTGTTATAATGAATATGTATAGTTATACTCTGCATGTAGAATGCAATGGAGAGGCGGTAACGCTATGAGCAGAAACCAGAATAACGTCCCGGAGATGGATTATTACGAGCTTCGCCGCAGGCACGAGGAATACAAGGCTCGCAGCAGCGCGCCCGTCCGTCCGCGGGTCGAGCCGAAGGCGGAAACGCCCGCCGAGGATATAGAAAACGTACAGCCCGTGCAGCCGGAGCCGGTAAAGGAAGCGCGCCCTGAGGCAGCGCCCGAAGCGGATCGTTCCTTTGAAGAGGAAATCGAAGCCGAGGAGCGGGAAAACGCCCGTCCGGAGGGCAGCGCACCTGCGAGCGATAATCCCTTTGCTTCCTTCCTGCAATTCGCGAACCGCGTGAAGGGCAAGATGCGCCCGCGCCGCGGCGGCCGCCGTTCGGACGAGGAGGATGCATACGACGATGTGGATTTTGACGAAGCCCTCGACGCCGCTCCCACCGCTCCGGCGGAACACGACGATGACGGCGTAGATCTGAGCGATGATCCGCGCGAATACGAAGACGCCATAAAGGCGGGCAATATCGCGGACGTTGAATTTACCGATCCTGCGCAGAATCGCGCGCCGCACGCCCATATGGATGAAGATTACGGCGATGCGGGCTACGATGACGAGGATTACGACGAATACGCCGACGAGCCATACGACGATGCGGACGAGGATGCATCCTCCGATGATCAGCCGCACGGATTCAAGAAATTTTTAAACCTGTTCATCACCCGCGTAGACCCCGATGAAGAAACGGACGATGAACCCTACGACGACGGGTACTACGATGATGATTACGAGGACGAATACCCCGATGAAGCGACGGACGATGCGGCCGCCGATGATTCGGAGGAATTCGGAAGCGTGTATTTCCAGGAACCGACCGTTTCGCGCCGCGACAACGTGCCTTCCGGCATTGAAGGAGGACATAAGGATATGGACGATATGCAGAATCTCTCTTCGGAACACATCCACCAGATGGCGGAAGGGCTTGAAAACAGCGGCATGACCCGCCGCGAACGCCGCGAGCTGGCACAGCGCCGCGCCGCCGAGGAAGCCGCAAAGCGCGAAGCGGAAGCGAAGGCCGCCGCGCCGGTGCAATCCGTATACGATGCGCCCGCACAGGCGGAAGCGGAAACGCCCGCGCCGGCTGCCGAAGCGCCCGCGGTTGAAAAGGCCGAAGATGTTCCGGCGGAACAGCCGGAAGAAACGCCCGCGCCGGAAACGTTCGTGGGCGTGGTAGAGGAACCGACCCGCGAATTCAAGCCGGTGAGCCGCACCGATGCCGAGGACGCACCCGCAGACGATCTTTTCGATGTGGACGCGGACGATGAAGCCGACGCGGACGACGATGAAGATGATGAAGAATACGAAGAGGATCGCAAGCCGCGCCGCGGCCTGTTCGGCTGGCGCGCCCGCAAGCACGCCAAAGCGGACATAGAAGACGAAGATTTCGACGATGAGGGCGACGAGGACGATGATGCGGACGAGGATGACGAGGACGATTCCCGCGGCCGCCGCAAGCATCGCCGCGACCGTCATGCCGAAGAAGAGGACGAGGATGAATTCGACGAGGAATACGCCGATGATTCTCGGGATGATGATTTCGACGAGTATGACGATGACGAATACGATGATGACGACGAATACGACGACGAATACGATGATGAATTCGACGACGATGAATCCGGACGTTCCTTCGGCCATCATCTGGTCGGCGTGCTGATGGTGGTTCTGGGTATCATTCTGGGACTGCTGCTGGCGATCATCGTGCTGAACTTCTCCTGCATCGATGGCGGAAGCAAGTTTGTGGATTCGCTGTACAACCGCTTCGGCGATACGGGCGCATTCAAATTCATGTTCCCCGCCTATGAAGCGCAGCCCGCGGACGCAGGTCTGATCGAAACCAACGAAATCACGCCGCTGGAAGTAACCCCCGAACCCGCCGCTGAACCGGCAGCCGAGCCCACCGCTGCGCCGGTTCCGGAAATTTCCATTCCTTCCATCGATGGAACGGGCAGCGGCGATACCGCGGATACGGCGAATACCGCCGATACAGCCGCGATCGAACCGGTCGGCTGATCATCCAATTGCATATATTGTTTTGCCGCGTGGCGGGGGAGCAAACTCCCCCGCCACTTTCTTTCATGTAGTTGTTATCTGCACCTTGTCCGGCACGGCGCGCAATTGGGCCGCTTTACGCATACGCTCAGATTGCCATCCGAATCCACGCTCAATTCCACATCGGCGTATTCGGAAGGACGGCAGGGATTGAACACCCGAACCGTCTGCACGCTGCACCCACAGGGTCTGCGATCCGGCTTGCAATCCGGCCTGCACCGCACATCATCCCACCACATCGGCGGTCGTTCACATCCGCAGCCGTTTCCCGGAGGAAACAGCGGAATCCGCCCGTAGGTCATAATATCCTCCTCCCTTCACCATCATCGGTATGAAAAACGCGGCGTCCGCGTTCCATACGCCAAAGTCCAATTTGGGATATCATTAAAATAGCCATCTCCCCGTTGGCGGGGAAATGGCTTCTATTGCATAATTTGACGCACACAACCTGCGGTGTTATAATACCAGCAGAACCTTCGGGTTCTCGGCAGGAAGGAAAAGATGGCGCTTGGCTTTTCACCTCTGAAACTTGGCGCTGCGGCACAAATCTTCGATTTGAACCGTCAGCGGTTTTCGCAAGGCGAAAACTTAAAAGTCAGAATGACTTTTAACCCATTACAAAAGTTGAAGGAGGTGAGATCATGTCTGACTTCGAGATTATCTCTTTAGTCATAATGATTGCCACTGGCGCTGCGGCGCAAATCTTCGATTTGAACCGTCAGCGGTTTTTGCTAAGCAAAAACTCGGAAACCTCCGGTTTCCGACCTCCTTGTATTGAACGCGATCAAATTCGGTCGCGACATCAAAAGCAAGAAGAAAAAGTAAAAGCAGAGCCGCCATCCAGCGCTGACTGGTGACGGCCGCTCTCATTTATCAGAGGGGAGAAGCCCAACCAAAAGCGTCATCCCTTCCTGCTGTTATTATATCACGGCGTGTTCCGGCTGTCAACGACGAATTTCTGCCGGTTGAAGATCGCGTCCGCATTCCAAATGCGCAATTTGCTTGCGCTGCGGACGGCGTTCCTGTATACTGTACATGTTTGACGCAAGAAAATTTCTGAATTGACAAAGGGATGCTTCTACCATGAATGAACCAGAGCGCAGCGTGGCGTATTATCACCTGCCGGGGCTGTTTGAGTTTTACGAGCTGTACCGGATTTTTCTGCCGCTCTTTCGCCGCCATCGGGAATACTTCTATGAATGGTGCGATATCGGCTCCATCTACGGCGCGCCCGCGGATTGCCTGTGGGGCGGCGGGCGCGTGGGCGCGGGCGAATGCGATGCGGATCGCGCGCTGGCGCTGATGCGAGAATACGGCGTATCCGCGCGGCTGACCTTCAGCAATTCGCTTTTGCAAAAAGAACACCTTTCCGACCGCCGCTGCAACGCCCTGTGCGCGCGGTTTGCCGAATCGCGCGATCCGCAGAACGGCGTGATCGTCCATTCGGATCTGCTGGCTGAATATCTGAAGCGCACGTATCCGAATCTGTATCTGGTTTCCTCCACCACCAAGGTGCTGACCGATTTTGCACAGCTGCAGCGGGAGCTCGCGCGGGCGGAATTTCGCTATGTGGTGCCGGATTTCCGGTTGAATAAGGCGCTGGATCGGCTCGCCGCACTGCCCGCGCCCATGAAGGATAAGGTGGAATTTCTGGCAAACGAATGCTGCTGGATCGGCTGTAGGGACAGGCGCGCATGCTATGAAGCGGTCAGCCGCAAAAATCTGGGCGAAGCCGCGCCGGAGCACCGCTGCGCCGCGCCGGACGCGGCGGAGGGCTATCGATTTTCAAAAGCCATGGCCAATCCGGCATTTATCGGCATCGCCGATATCCTGAATACCTATCTGCCCATGGGCTTTTCCCATTTCAAAATCGAGGGGCGCGGGCTGGGAAGCGCGCTGATTCTGGAATTTCTGCTCTATTACATGACGAAGCCGGAATACCAGCTGCGCGTGCGCGAGGAAATCTATCTGGACAACATGCTGGATTTGTTTTAGGGCATAAATAGGCTGCGGGAGGATGAATTTCTCCCGCAGCTCTGTTTTTGGAACGGTTACTGCATCCGCTCCGGATAATACGCCGGATCGGCTTCGCTGACCCATGCGGAAATCTGCGCGTCATACGCGGCAGTTTTGGCGTTCTCGGTCGCCAGATCGGTCAGCGCGGATCGAATTTCATCGATCGGCACCGCGCCTTCGGCAACATCGCCGATGTATTTCACGATGCATACGCCGTCGCCCGTGCGAACGGGATCGGAAACATCGCCGACCTTTGCCAGCGCCATCGCGGCGGCGCGCACATCCTGCGCCCACAGCGGGGAATTTTCGGCAATCGCATAGCCGCGCGCGCGGATGGATGCATCCTTCATACCCGCGTCCTCGCCGTACTGATCGATCATATCATCGAAATCCGCGCCGTTCGCCAGCTTTTCGGCGACGGACTTTGCCCGCGCATCCGCAGTGGCGTAGAGCGCATCCAGCTCCGATTGAATGCGTGCGATTTCGTCCGCGTCCTTTTCCGCATCCAGATTGGAAAGCCGATCGTTCAGATCGTAGATGGTCTGCACGTTTTCTTCGTTGTTCACGTTCAGACGGATGATCTGAATCCGACGGTAGCCGGACAGATTGTACGCGATGGTTTCGCCGCTCATCTGCGCAAATTCATAGCTGTCCGCCGAATCGGTGAACTGCTTCTGCTGTTCAGCAAGCATTTCATCGTAGAGCGCCTGCACATCCGCGTCCGTCACGGTTACATCCTTCACAATTGCATCGTACAGCTTCTGCTCCCAGAGATTCGCCTTCAGATCCGCTTCGATGGTGTCGATCGTAACGCCCTCGTTTTCCAGCAGACTCTTTTCAGCCGCCGCGCGCGCATCCGCATCGCCGGCGCCGGAGGCCGTGTTAAACGCGGTAGTCGCTTCGATGCGGCGCTCGTATTCCGCTTCCGCCTGTGCGTGCACAGCTTCGGCGTCCTGATCGGTAATATCGGTCAATCCCAGCTTTTCCGCCTGCGCGTACAATACCTGATTGCGCACCAGATCGGAAAGCACGCTGTTCATCAGGGCGCTTCCGTCCGCCGCTTCGTTGAAGCCCGAAAACAGATATTCGGACATGCGGCGCGCATATTCCGCCTGCGCGGTATCCGCCGTAATCGAACCGCCCTTGAATTCGGCGACGATCACCGGATCATCCGCCTGCGCGGCGGTATCAATTTCGCCGAACACATCGCCGCCCAGCGCGCTGGCGGCATTGTCCTGCGGATCGGCCATGCTTTCGCCGGACAATTCATTCAGCGCCGCCTGTTCGGCGGGCGTGGGCGTATCCTTGAATACATCCACCGCTTCGCCGCTGGCGATCAATAGCTGATTTGAAAGATCCGCCACCTGATCGCGCAGATCGTTGATCGTGCTGCGGTTGCGGTTTCTGCCGTAGGCATAGCCCACCACCAGACCGAATAGCAGCGATATAATCAGCATGACGATCGTTAGCGTGACCGGCACGCCGATGCGCCTTCTGCGGCGCGCCTTTTTCTTCGTTTGTTTTTTCGGCGCATCGCCGGAAGCGGCGGTATTATTGTTTTCCGGCGCGGCCGCGCCGTTTTTGCGGGTATCCTGTTCGCTCATGTCGAAAATCCTCCCGAATCATAATCACTATACATCGCAGATTATAGCATATACCGGCGCGCATGTGTGCAGAAAACCGAAATCAACAAATACATTTTGATTTATCGTCACAGTTCAAACATGATTTGCGGGATGTACGCATATCCTGTACCGCGTGGGAGGGGGTGTTTTCGCTGGATCGAATCAAAATCAGGCGTACCAGACCCAGCTTTGCCGCGATCTGCATCGCGCTGGCGGTTACGATGCTGTTTGTGTACATCGCCGCGCGAAGCGCGATGGATCCGCAGCCCGTGCAGGTTACCGCTTCGAGCGAAGCGGCGGGACAGAGCGATCTGCGCATGGAGGGCATGGAGATTTCATTTTTGTGCGACGGCCGGTACGACGATCTTTCCGAAGCGCGAATCAACGCGGCGAACTGCGCGGAGAACGGCGGCGCGGGCATGGTACTCGCGGACGGCGATTCCTATTGCGTGGTGCGCGACGCGGCGGGCAGCGCGCGGGACTGGGACGGCATCATCCTGACGCGCAGATGCGGCGGCATTACGCTGCGCATCAACGGAAGCGCGCGCGAAATCGCGGCGATTTCCCGCGCGGTGGACTGTTTGAACGCGCTGGCGCGGGAAACGGGATCGATCGCCGCCGCCATGGAATCGGGCGATACCGACGCGCGATCCGCGGGCGCGATATTAAACGTATATCGCACGCGCGCCGAAAGCGCCATAGACGATCTTCCAAAGGACGGCGGCGCGGCGCAGCTGATCTGCGCGGCGCTGGCGAAGGCCATCGACCGCGTGGACAGCGCGATCGATGCGATGGACGCGAGCAAAATCAGGCTGATCCATTGCGCGGGGTGCGCCGATTGGATCAGCCTGACGGAAAGCCTGATTTCACTGTGAGCGGGCTGTTTGATTCCATGGATTATTGGGAATTGGATTATTTCAAGCGCTTTGCGATCTTGCGCGCGCGGGTTTCCATCGCGTCCAGCTCCGCGCCCGCCTGATCCAGCCGCTGACGCGTGCGCGCGATGGAATCCTGAAATCGCGTAAATTCCTGCGCGATTTCATCCAGCAGCGTGAGGATTTCGCCGCTGCGCTTTTCCAGTTCGCTGGTGCGGAAGCCCATTTGCAGGCTGGTGAGCAGCGCGCATAGCGTGCCGGGGCCCGCGATCAATACGCGGTACTTCGTCTGCGCGCGTTCGCATAAGCCGGGTATCCGCGCGCATTCGGCGTATAGCCCCTCGGAGGGCAGGAACATCACGGCAAAATCCGCCGTCTGCGGCGGGCGCACGTATTTTTCGGCGATGGTTTTCGCCTGTTCCATCACGGCGCGCTCCAGCGCGCGCACGCATTTGTCGCGCGCGGCGGCATCGCCCGCGGCTTCGGCTTCCACCAGACGGATGTAATCCTCCTGCGGAAATTTGGAATCGATCGGCAGCAGCACGGAAGCGCCGTTCTGATCGGGCAGAAGCAGCGCAAATTCAACGCGCGTCTGCGATCCCGCTGGAATTGCGGCGTTTTCGATGTACTGATTGGGCGCAAACATTTCCGAAAGCACATTGCGCAGCTGTACCTCGCC
>CAKUKP010000029.1 GCA_934663625.1 uncultured Clostridia bacterium | reverse complement strand
CCTGTGGCAGCGAAGCGATATCAGGAGCAGCTGGACGCGGAGATCGAAGCGGATCGAGCGGCGCACGGGAAAAAGCCTCTGATCAAGCTCAAATTTGCCGCGATGAATTTGAAGAAATTCGCGATCCATAAGTGGTCGCGCTCGCTTTTTTCTGCCTTTTTTTCCTATATGAAGCCACTTCGCAACCTCGCAATGTCACTTCTTTGACAGACTGATACCGCCGACAAAACCGGCGGTATGAGTTGTCAAAATACCAATACAGAACCGCCTGTTAAATCAAATTCAGCGACATGCGCGCTGAATTTGGTTTTTTTCATCGCTTTGCGATGAAAAAAACATACAATCAGTCAGGATTCCGCCCGGAAATTCGTGAGAATTTCAGGAATCCGCAGTTTTCTTCCTGATCGACAAAATCAGTAGCAGTCGCGCCGTTGCAACGCTTTGCAGGCGCGACCAGCGGAACGCTGGCATCCGAAGGATGCGCGTTTGCTGCCGGAACTTTTGCGAAGCAAAAATTCCGGTGCATTGTGAGATTTTGGAGAAATACGAAAAAAAGGGCTGTACCATTGCGCGCTTTTGTGTTATAATACAGGAAAATCATTGATTTGAAAGGATGAACCCCAAATGGCAAAGAAAAGCGCAATGTCCAAGGGCTATCGCAAATCTCAGCAGAAGAAGCCCTTCCTGACGAAAAAAGAAATCATCGCCCTGATCATCATCGTTGTGGTGGTCATCGCCGCGTTTTTGGTCATTAACAACCTGCCCGATGGCTTTATCGGCGATAGCGCCGTGCAGGAAGGCGATATCCTCGCCTACGGCACCACCAAGACCCGCGACCGCTATGTGAAACTGGGCACGATCAACGAACTGGAAGGCTTTACCCGCACCGATACCAAGGCGGAAACCACCGCGATGGTCAGCTACACCTATAAGGCCGACGATGAAACTTCCCCCATCAATTACGTCAGCGTGAGCGGCAGCCCGCTTCAGGCGGAGAGCCTGACCCAGAGCTCCATGCTGCAGCTGCCCAGCTACGGCTACACCGTGGGCGAAATGCACGAAACCGAAGTGCAGGGCTACAAGGCATATGTGTACAGCTCCACCATCGCCTATTATCAGGAACCGGAACAGACCGCGGACGCAGCGGCGGAAGCCACCGCAGAACCCGCAGCGGAAGAACCCGCCGCAACGGAAGAACCCGCCGCCGATCCCGAAAACAACACCTTCGTACAGGATATCACCATGTACGTGGATTGCGAAAACGATCATACGCTGGCGTTGCACGTCACCCTGAAGGGCGCGGATGAAAGCGTATACGTAGCCGAGGACGCGCTGACGGATTATCTGAAGCCCTTCACCGAGGCGTTCACACTGCTGCCCAAGACCGCGGAAGCGAAGTAAAACTGTTCGTTCTAAAACCGAGATTGTAGAACTGCGATCTCGGTTTTTTGCATATTTTTCCCACCCGACGCACACTATGGAATGAATTGTATTGGTTCGGGAGGTTTGAAATATGCGAAAATGGACGGCATGGCTTTTGCTGATTGCGCTGCTGTTTGTATCCGCCGCCGCGGAGACCACGATTGATCTGGAGGCGAAGCCCTCGCAGGAAGCGCCCGCGGAAACGCGCGTGTACCTTTCGGAGAGCGCGCTGCTGACCGCGCCGCCGATCGATCTGCCCTGCGGCGCTGCGCTGCTGGCAGAAGCGGAAAGCGGGCAGATTCTGTTTCAGATGAACGCGGATCAGCCGCGCCCCGTTGCATCCATCACCAAGATCATGACGATCCTGCTCACGCTGGAGGCCATCGAAAAGGGGCGGATCACGCCCGATCAGCAAACGACCATATCGCAGAGCGCATCCGGCATGGGCGGATCGCAGGTGCTGCTGGACACGGGCGAGGTACAAACGGTGAGCGTGCTGCTGAAAAGCACCATCGTAGGATCGGCTAACGACGCCTGCGTGGCGCTGGCTGAACTGATGTACGGTTCGGAGGCGCTGTGCGTGGAGCAGATGAACCGGCGGGCGAAGCAGCTGGGCATGGAAAACACGCATTTCGTGAACTGCACCGGTCTGCCCGCCGACGGGCAGCGCACCACTGCGCGCGATGTGGCAATCATGACGCTGGCGATGCTGCGACACGATCTGTATTATCAGTATTCCAATGTATGGCTGGATGATGTGAGCCACGGCGACGGCCGCATCACGCAATTGACGAACACGAACAAGCTGATTCGCCAGTACGACGGCTGCGACGGCGGCAAGACGGGTTCCACGAAGGAGGCGGGCTATTGCATATCCGCCACCGCAAAGCGCGGCGATATGCGCGTAATCGCCGTGGTGCTGGGCGCGGACAGCGGCAAGGAGCGATTCAAAATCGCGTCCAACATGATGGATTACGCGTTCGCGAACTACCGCCTGTACCCCGTGGCGCGGCGCGGCACAAAGGTGCGCGGCAAGATGCCCGTGGACGGCGGGCGACCCGATCAGATCGATCTGATGCTCGCCGATGATCTGACGCTGCTGATCGCCAAGGGCAGCGAACAGAACGTGCAGCTGAACCCCGATCTGCCCGATCATCTGACCGCGCCCATCGCCGCGGGCGATCCGGTGGGCAGCGTGCAGGTGGTACTGGACGGGCGCGAGGCGGGGCGCGTGGGCGTGGCGGCGGCGCAGGCCTCGGAACCGAACGGTCTGCACGGAAATTTTCTGCGGTTGATCCGCAAATGGTCAATCGAATAAAGCACCGGCGCGAGATGTATTGACATCCCGCGCCGCTCATTTTCTATTTATTTAAAGCCATCCTTTTTGTTGGCAAGGCTCCAGTTCTTCACGCGCATCAAAAACTCTGCGTTGCTGGATGATTTTTCGATCAGGCTGATCATCTGTTCAGAGGCCTCCTGCGCGTTACCGCGGGACAGCATCCGGCGCACCTGATATACGCCCTCCAGTTCGGCGGGGGTGAGCAGCAGTTCTTCGCGCCGCGTGCCCGATTTGAACATATCGATGGCGGGGAAAATGCGGCGGTCGGACAGACTGCGATCCAGATGCAATTCCATATTGCCCGTGCCCTTGAATTCTTCGAAGATGATATCATCCATGCGGCTGCCGGTATCCACCAGCGCCGTGGCGATGATCGTCAGGCTGCCGCCGTTTTCAATGTTGCGCGCCGCGCCGAAGAACCGCTTCGGGCGGTACAGCGCTCCCGGATCCAGACCGCCGGAAAGCGATCTTCCCGTGGGCGGAATCACCAGATTGTAGGCGCGCGCCAGGCGCGTAATGGAATCCAGCAGCACTACCACATCCTTGCCGGTTTCCACCAGCCGCTGCGCGCGTTCCAGCACCATTTCGGATACGCGCGTATGGTTTTCGGGCGCTTCATCGAATGTAGAATACACCACTTCGCCCTGGATCGACCGCTTCATATCGGTCACTTCCTCGGGGCGTTCATCGATCAGCAGCACGATCAGATGCACATCGGGGTTATTGACGGTGATCGCGTTTGCGATTTTCTTGAGCAGCGTGGTTTTGCCCGCCTTCGGCGGCGAAACGATCATGCCGCGCTGTCCCTTGCCGATGGGCGCGAGCAGATCGATCAGCCGAAGCGACAGATCATTCTGACCATCGCGCTCCATGCGCAAACGTTCGTTGGGATAGATGGGCACCAGCGCATCGAACGGCACGCGGTTGCGCGCGGCGTCCGGCGATTGTCCGTTGACTTCGCTGATGTAGATCAGCCCCACGGATCGATCGTTCGCCTGCTGCGAACGCGTTTTGCCCACCACATAATCGCCCGTGCGCAGGTTGAATCTGCGAATCTGCGCGGCGGATACATAAACATCGCGGTTGCCGGGCAGATAGTTTTCCGCGCGCAAAAAGCCGTATCCATCCGCGTGGATCTCCAGAATGCCCGCGCCATCGCCGCATTCGCCGGAAGCCAGAATATCCGGAACCAGCGGATTCACCGCGCCGCGGTATTCCTCCGCCGCCGGTCGATTTTCATCGATGCTTCTGGGCGCGTCCTGCTGGGGCGCGAACCGGCGAACCGGCTGCCCCTCCGGATTTGCCGGATTTATCGGGCTGGGCGAACTTACGGGATTCGCCGGATTGGGCTGGAATCTGCGCTGCGGCGCTTCATAGCCGCGCATCGGGCGGGGCTGCATCGATGCATCCTGCATACGCGGTGTGCGCGGGGGCTGCATCGTTGCGTCCTGCATGCGCGGTGTGCGCGGGGGCTGCATCTGTCCATCCTGCGTGCGCGGGCCGCGCGCGGGCTGCATCCGCGCCGCTGTCTGCGGGCGCGCCGCGCCCATCGTGGGATGCGTGCGCGCGCCCATGCGCTGCTGCGTGCTCATCGGGCGATGATAGACAGGATTGCGAATTTCCCGCGCGGCGGGATTTTCTTCCGCCACAGGGGCCGCTTCCGCCGCAGGGACTTCCTCCGCAATTGGCTTTGCCGACGGTTCGTGCGCTTCCGCGGCGGTTTCCGCCTGCGCCGCCGGTTCAGCCTTTGCCGGAAGGATCTCCACCTGCCGCATCGGCTCCGTTTTTTCTGAAACCGGTGCGGCCGGTTCCGCCTTCACGGGGATGATTTCCGCCTGTCCCGCCGGTTCCGGATTCGCGGCGACTGCCTTTCTGGGGCGGCCGCGGCGCGCCGCGGGCTTCGGCTGCACTGCCGCCGGTTCCGCCGGTGCGGGCGCTGCCGGTGCGGAAACCGGCTTCTTTTCCTCCGCCTGTTCCATCGCCTGCTGCTTTTCCAGAATCAGCTCCACCATCTGCGCTTTTTTGGTGCCGAGGGGAATCTTCACCTGATTTTCCTTCGCCAGCTGCCGAAGCTCTGCCACCGTTTTCATATGCAGTAAACGGTAATCCATGCGTTTAACCTATCCTTTCCAGCGCCCCACGGCAATATCGCGCGTGACCGCCTGTTCCACCCAATGTTCAAATGCATCGTATGCGCCGCCGCGCATGGGTTCAAGATTCGCTTTTTCCATCAATTCCAGCACCGTATCGCGCTTCAGCGTCTGCGCGTTGAAGGATACCGCCACCGTGCCGCCGCATTTCAGCGATGCGCGCCACGCGGGCAGCATGCGCTCCAGCAGCTGCGCGGGCGTTCCGCCCACCGCGCCGTGCTGCACGCCGTAGGGCAGATCGCAGGCGATGATGTGAAAGCGATTTTTTCCGAACACATCTCGAACCTTCGCCGCATCCACGTTGGCAAGCTGCAGCATACACGTTTCGCCCGCCTTAAAGCGCTGCGGCGTATCCGCGAATGTAAATTGTACGATGGGTACGCTCTTGCCCGCGCCGGTGGTGCGCGATGTGCGCTTCATCAAATGCTTCATGCGATGGTATTCAAAATAGCGCTTCAGAAAATTTTCCGCCTCGCGCAGATCATTTTTATCCACATCGCCGCCGGTGGTATTCCAGCCGCGGTTCGCGCCAATGAACAGCGTCGTACCGCGCCCGCACATGGGATCCAGCAATTCGATGCGTTCATCCGCGTGATCGTAATATTTGCCGGAATACAGCGCAACGTTCACCAGCATCTGCAAAAATAATTCGTTTGTTTTCCCCTTGTATTTCAGAATTCCCGCAAGATCCGCGCCGACATACGCCTTTTCCCGCCCCAGCAGCGGCTTCATCGCGCCGTCCGCGCGCAATTCAAACAGGCCGTACAGCAATGAATGACCGGCAATCGCGTCCAAAACGCGCGGTTCCAGCTCCGTTTGCGTATCGATGATCAGCGCGGGCATGTTTATTTCTTCGCAGGGCAAAATTTCCGCGGCGTGGCCGCACGCATCCAGCATGATGCGCAGCTCGCCTGCCGCCAGCTTCAGGGTTTCATTCTGATACCGCACGTTGGAATGCGGCCACAAAAGCATCGTATATTTCATTTTTCACCTGTACCATCTTATATGCGCAGGGTTGATTCAATATCCACAAAATGGATAGAAATCGCAATTATACAAAAAGAGAAGGTGTCCTTGCGTAAATTTCCGAGTATCTTGTGTAAATCCGTAATAAAATTCCGAACAAATCAATGATTACTGCAAAAATAGAAAATCAGCCCCTTTGAATTCAAAGGGGCTTTCATTGGCATTAATACTTGCGCTTGCGAGCAGCTTCTGCCTTCTTCTTACGCTTTACGCTGGGCTTTTCGTAATGTTCTCTCTTCCTTGCTTCAGCCAGGATGCCATCACGAGCGGTCTTACGCTTGAAACGACGCAGTGCGCTTTCCAATGATTCATTTTCCCGAATCCGTACCTCGGACATGTGTTTTCCCTCCCCTCGCATTTGGACTGGCATACGCCAATGTAGCATGGGGTGCGCCACAAATGATATTATAGCGCATTATGTGTATACCGTCAAGCGATTCGCGCAAAATTTCAATAATTTCACAATTCCCGAACCGCCTGCCGCCCCATTATGACATCTTTTCGCTCAGCTGTTCGCCGCCCACCAGATGGACGTGCAGATGATCCACGGACTGGCAGCCGTGCTTTCCGCAATTGGAAATCACGCGGAAGCCGTTCTCCGTAAGCCCTTCCTGCGCGGCTACGTTCGCGATCGCCGCCGTCAGCGCCGCCGCGGTTTCCGCATCGCATTCCAGAATATTGCGCATGTGCTTTTTCGGCGTCAGCAGAATATGCACCTTCGCCTGCGGGTTGATATCGCGAAACGCGAACACCCGATCATCCTCATACACCTTCGTGCACGGAATCGAACCTTCGATGATTTTGCAAAACAGACAATCCATACCATTTTCACCTCCCGTCATGGATGCACGATCGTGCCGTAGGCGATTGCGCCCTCGGTGCGATCGATATAAACGTTTTCGATGCTGCCCGGCGCGGCAGCTGCGCGCACGCGCACATATGCGCCGGTATAGCCTTCGCAGAGCCCGTCTTCGCAGGCGCGCTCAAACAGAACGCTCTGTACCGTGCCCTTCTGTTGTTGGACGAAATTTTCTTCCAATTTGTTGCCAAGTTCGATCAATTGATTTGTGCGATTGTGTTTTTCCGTTTCGGTCAATTGCCCATCCATCCGATCCGCCACCGTTCCCGTCCTGCGGGAATACGGAAACGCGTGGATGCGGGCAAAGCCCGCCTTTTCTACAAACGCCATGGTTTCGGCAAATTCCGCCTCCGTCTCACCGGGGAAGCCCGCGATCACATCGGTGGTAATCGCGCAATCCGGCATATGGCGGCGCAGAATGCAGCACGCTTCATAATATTCATCGGCGGTATACCTGCGGTGCATCCGCTTCAATACCGTATCGCTGCCGGACTGCATCGATAGGTGAAACTGCCGCATGATGCCTGGCATTTTTGAAAGCGCTTCGGCAAACTCCTCGGTTACGATCTTCGGCTCCAGCGAACCCAGCCGCACGCGGCATACGCCGTTCGCATCGTGCACGGCGCGCACCGCATCGATCAGCGTATCCTGCGTGCCGCGGCCGTAGCTCGCCAGATGAATGCCCGTGACCACGATTTCGCGATAGCCCGCCGCGCCGAGCCGCTCCGCCTCCGCGCGCACGCTTTCCATCGGCATGGAACGCACCGGCCCGCGCACGTAGGGTATGATGCAATAGCTGCAATATCGATCGCAGCCCTCCTGAATCTTCATCGTGGCGCGCGTTTTTCCCTCGTGACGGGATACGAAAAGCTGTTCAAAATCCGCGCCCTTCAGCGGTGCGACGGCGTTGATGCGCGTATGCTCCGCAACGGCGCGCTCCAGCAGCTCAACGACCTCGATTCTGCGCTGCACGCCGATGGCAAGGCATACGTTGTCCATCTGCAACAGCTTTTCGCCGTCGCGCTGCGCAAGGCAGCCCGCCACGATGATTTTGCTTTCCGGATACAGCCGCGCGATTCGGCGAATCAGCCTTTCCGATTTCTGATCCCCCGTACCGGTCACGGTGCAGGTGTTGATCAGATATACATCGGCCGCTTCGTTTTCGCGAACGGGCTTGTAGCCCGCCCGTTCGAAGGATTCCAGCATGGCTTCGGTATCATATTGATTTACCTTGCAGCCCAGCGTATGTACAGCGATTGTTTGCATTTACAGATCTCCCCAAAGCATCATAGCCATTGTACACGCCGCAACCGCGGCGGTTTCCGTGCGCAGGGTGCGCGGCCCCAGCGTGATCTGCCGCGCGCCCAGCGCCTCCAGCGCCCGAATTTCCTTTTCGCTCATGCCGCCCTCCGGCCCGATCACGATGCCGATATTCTGCGCATCGGGGCGCAGGGCGTACGCGTCCTTCATCGAAAAGCCGCGCGCATCCTCCCACGGTGCCAGCAGCAGATCGTGCGCGCGCATCTGTTTTTCCAGTTGCGCCCACGTCATCGGTGCGGCGATCTCCATCGCGCAGGCGCGCTTGCATTGCTTGGAAGCTTCGCGCGCGATCTTCTGCAATCGATCCTGCCGCTTTTTCCCGTCCCTTTCATCGAGCTTCACCACACAGCGCTCCATTTTCACGGGCGCCAGCGCCTTTGCGCCCAGCTCCGTAAGCTTCTGCGCCAGAAAATCCAGCTTATCCGCCTTGGGCAGCCCTTCATAGATCGTTATCGAAACCGGCGCTTCATTATCCGGCAGCGGTTCATCCAGCGCCGCGCGGCACGCATCCTCCGATACCTCCGTAAGATGCGCCGCGAACCGCGCGCCGGTCGAATCGGTTACATAAATATCCTCGCCCGCGCGCAGGCGCAGCACGCGATGGGCGTGGCGCGCGTCCTCGTCCATCAGGCGGGCAATATCGCCCACCGCGCCCACGCCATCGATGTAAAACGCGTTCATACCGTTTTGCGGCACGCCATCGCGCACCAGCCGCCGCGCTCCAGATCGTCCAGAACTTCATATTGCGCTTCATGCAGCGCTTCCATCACTTCCGGCTTGCGCTCCTTCGCGATGCCGGAGCAGATAAACATGCCGCCGTCCACGATGTGGCGCTTCACGGGCGAAGCCAGCATCACCACTACATCGGCGATAATGTTCGCGATCACCACATCCGCCTGTTCATCCACATTTTCCAGCAGATCGCCCGCCACGCAGCGGATTACATCCGCAAAGCCGTTCGCGCGCACGTTTTCCTCCGCCACGCGCACCGCCACGCGATCGATATCGATCGCCAGCACATCGCGCGCGCCCATGTGCGCCGCCGCGATCGCCAATATGCCCGTGCCCGTGCCCACATCGATCGCGTTCATTCCGGGGCGCACGTATTTTTCGATCAGCTCCGTACACATGCCGGTGGTTTCGTGCGTACCCGTGCCGAACGCCATGCCGGGATCGATTTCGATCAGCTTATCGCCCGACTGCATTTCATAATCGCACCAGCCGGGCTTTACCACGATATGGCTGCCCAGCCGCATCGGCCGAAACGCGCGCTTCCAGTTTTCTGCCCAGTTTTCCTCGGCAAATTCATCCTCTTCCAGCTTCAGCTTGCCCGCATCGAAGCCCAGATCCATATTTTGTACGCGGCGGATTTCATTTTCCACCAATCGTACCTTATCGTTCAGCGCCGCGTCCACCGCAAAATAGCCGGTCACGCGCACATCATCGGACATGTTCGCCGCGAGCGAAGCATCCAGAATGTCCCACTGTCCCTCCGGACGCTGTTCCATGTTGATATCATTCTTATCCTCAATCATCGTGCCTTCGCTGCCCGCGTCGATCAGAATCTGCGAAACCATATCCGCACCCGCCGTGGTCGTCAGCACCGTGACGCGCATCCAATCCATATGTATCACTCCTTCAACGCATACCATTATACCCGCGGCGGCGGCAGATTGCAAGACGGTTTCCATAAAACAGGCTCAACTGATATATCAGCTGAGCCTGCGTATTGTTTCTCAATCAGGTGAAGGCGTCCTTCACGCGATCGAAGAAGCTTTTTTTCTTTTCATACTGATTTCCGGATGTCGTCGCTTCAAACTGGCGCAGCAGATCCTTCTGCTTCTCCGTCAGCCTTTTCGGAATTTCAACCACGGCGGTCACATACAGATCGCCCTTGCCGTTCCCGCGCAGATGCGTTACGCCCTCGCCGCGGATACAGAATACCTGTCCGGGCTGCGTGCCCTCCGGGAAGCGGTATTTTACCGGCTTGCCCAGCGTAGGCACATCCATTTCGGCGCCCAGCGCCGCCTGCGTAAAGGTGAGCGGCAATTCGATGTAAAGGTTATCGCCCTCGCGCTGGAACAGCTTATGCCGCTTTACGCTGACCACGATCAGCAGATCGCCCGGCGCGCCGCCGCGTTCGCCCAGCGAACCCTGACCGCGCACATTTACCACCTGACCATCGCTGATACCGGCGGGAATTTTCACGCTCTTGCGCTTGCTTACGCGAACCTTGCCGCGCCCATGGCATTTCTGGCAGGGTTCGGTGATAATCTTGCCGGTGCCGCGGCACTTGGAACAGGTGCGCACGTTCTGAATTCTGCCGAACGGCGTATTCTGCACCACGCGCTCCTGACCGCTGCCGTGGCAGGTGGGACAGGTTTCCACCTTGCTGCCGGGCTTCGCGCCCGTACCATGGCATTCGGGGCATTCCTCATCGCGCACCAGATTGATTTCCTTTTCACAGCCGCTGTTGGCTTCGTTCAGCGTGATGGAAATATCGTAGCGCAGGTCGTCGCCCGGAACAGGGCCATTGCTGCGGCCGCCCGCGCCGCCGCCAAAGAAGCTGGAGAAAATATCGTTTACATCAAAGCCAAAGCCGCTGCCGCCGCCAAAGCCGCTGAAATCGCCGTAGCCGCCGCTGCCGCCGCCGAAGCCCTGCGGGCCATCGTGGCCGAACTGATCGTACTGCGCGCGCTTCTGCGGATTGGAAAGCACCTGATAGGCCTCGTTGACCTCCTTAAATTTCTCCTCTGCACTCTTATCGCCGGGGTTGACATCTGGATGGTACTTTTTTGCCAGCGCGCGGTACGCCTTTTTGATTGCGGCTTCATCCGCACCCTTTTCAATGCCCAGTACCTCGTAATAATCTCGCTTGGATGCCATATGTTTCCCCTTCTTTTCTTGTTACGCTCCGAAGGGGCAGGGGCTATCCCCTGTCCCCTCGGAATGAACCGATATTATTCTATGGTTTCAATCAGTTGGTGAATTCGCTGTCCACGGTGCCATCGTCATTCACATTCGTGCCGCCGTTTGCGCCGCCGTTCGCGTTGGGATCGCCCGCCGCGCCCTGCTGCGCCGCCTGCGCCTGATAGATCTTGCCGAACACATCGTAGGTCTTCTTGCTGAATTCCTCCATGGCGGGCTTGATCTGATCCGCGTCGCCGGTTTCACGAACCTTCTTGAAGGCTTCGATTTCAGATTCCAGCATCGCCTTATCGGCGGGATCCATCTTATCGGAGAGATCCTTGATGGTCTTTTCGGTCTGATAGATCAGGCTGTCGGCCTGGTTGAGCACTTCGACCTTTTCCTTGTTCGCCTTATCCTCAGCCGCATACTTTTCAGCCTCGTCCACGGCCTTCTTGATTTCTTCCTCGGACATATTGGAGGAAGCGGTGATGGCGATGGACTGCTCCTTGCCGGTGCCCAGATCCTTTGCGGATACGTTCACGATACCGTTTGCATCGATATCGAAGGTTACCTCGATCTGCGGCACGCCGCGCGGTGCGGGCGCGATGCCGTTCAGCTGGAAGCGTCCCAGCGTCTTATTGTACGCCGCCATTTCACGTTCGCCCTGCAGCACGTGGATATCCACGCTGGTCTGACCGTCCGCCGCGGTGGAGAACACCTGCGTCTGCTTGACCGGAATGGTGGTATTGCGCTCGATCAGGCGGGTGAATACGCCGCCCAGCGTTTCAATGCCCAGAGAAAGCGGAGTTACATCCAGCAGGACAACATCCTTCACATCGCCGCCGAGTACGCCGCCCTGAATGGCAGCGCCGACCGCTACGCACTCATCGGGGTTGATTCCCTTATAGGGCTCCTTGCCGGTGATGCGCTGTACAGCTTCCTGAACCGCCGGAATACGGGTGGAGCCGCCCACCAGAATGACCTTATCGATATCGCTTGCGGTAACGCCCGCATCGCTCATCGCCTGACGCATGGGCGCCAGCGTCTTTTCAACCAGATCAGCGGTCAGTTCGTTGAACTTCGCGCGGGTGATGGTTACATCCAGATGCTTCGGGCCGGTTGCATCCGCGGTGATGAAGGGCAGATTTACGTTTACGCTCATCAGACCGGAAAGTTCGATCTTCGCCTTTTCAGCGGCTTCCTTCAGACGCTGCAGCGCCATACGATCCTGACGCAGATCGATGTTATTTTCCTTCTTGAATTCTTCCGCGATGTAGTCGATCAGGCGCTGGTCGAAATCATCGCCGCCCAGATGGGTATCGCCGCCGGTCGCCAGTACTTCGAAGATGCCGTCGCCGACTTCCATCAGCGATACATCGAACGTGCCGCCGCCCAGGTCGTACACCAGAATCTTATGCGCGTCGCCCTTGTCCAGACCGTATGCCAGTGCGGCCGCGGTCGGCTCGTTGATGATACGCTTTACATCCAGGCCCGCGATACGACCCGCGTCCTTCGTCGCCTGACGCTGAGAATCGGAGAAGTATGCCGGAACGGTGATGACCGCATCCGTCACGGTTTCGCCCAGATAGCTTTCGGCGTCCGCCTTCAGCTTCTGCAGGATCATCGCGCTGATTTCCGGCGCGGTGTAGGAACGATCGTCAATGTTTACCTTATAATCGGTGCCCATGCGGCGCTTGATGGAAATGATGGTGCGTTCGGGGTTGGTAACCGCCTGACGCTTTGCCACCTGACCTACCAGACGTTCGCCGTTCTTTGCGAATGCCACGACGGACGGCGTAGTGCGCGCGCCTTCCGCGTTCGCGATAACAACAGGTTCGCCGCCTTCCATAACGGCAACGCAGGAATTCGTAGTACCAAGGTCAATACCAATAATCTTACTCATTTTTATATCCTCCTGAAATCTGTTCAAGTGTTTTGCTGGTTTATTTTATATATGAAACTTCTTTTGCAGAAGAAGTTTGCACCTTTATGCGCGTCAGTCCGCGCACACCTTGACCATCGCATAGCGAATGATCTTATCCTTTACCCGGTAGCCCTTCTGGAATACCTCCAGAATCTTGCCGGGCGTATCGCCCGCCTCGCGCATGACCGCGTTGTGCTTTTCGGGATCGAAATCCTCGCCCAGCGCGGGCACTTCTTCAAATCCGAAGCGCTTCAGGCTTTCCATCAGCATGTTCAGCGTCATCTGAACGCCCTCGGTAAGCCCGTCCTTCACGCCCGCCTTTTCGGCGGCGTCCAGCGCGCGTTCCAGATTATCGATGGCGGGCAGCAGCGCCGCGATGGCTTCGCGCGTGCCCTCGTCATAGCCATCGGATCTGGCGGTTGCATTTCTGCGCTTGAAATTCTGGAAATCCGCCTGCGTTCTGCGCAGGGAATCCAGATATTCATCCCGCTGCGCCACCGCCGTTTCCAGCGCCTGCTGCCACTGTTCCAGGGTAGCTTCGCCGGTTTCCGCCGGTTCGTTTTCCGCAGCGGGCTGATCCTGCGCGACCGCCTGCACGGTTTCCTCCGCGGCGTTTTCCGCCGGTTGATTGTTTTTCTTCTTCATTTTATTTCCTTTCCAGCCGTTATTTCGGTTAGCCTCTGCGATTGGACAACAGCTCCGTTACGGCATGCCCCATGAATTCCAGCACCGGAACCACGCGATTGTAATTCATGCGCGTAGGCCCGATGATGCCCAGCGTGCCGGTCGCATGATCGCCCACGCGGTACTGCGCGGTCACGATGGAGCAATCGTTCATCTCCGGCACCTCGTTTTCGGGGCCGATGCGAATCGTAACCTCCATGCCGCCGCCGCGCGCCACCAGCTTTCGCAGCGTATCCTTCGATTCCAGCAGTGCAAGGAAGCCCTTCGCCTTCTCCACATCGCTGTATTCCGGATAATTCAAAAGCTTCGAACCGCCGCTGATGATCACTTCGGAAGAATCATCCGTTTCCAGCTTCTTTTCAATCACCCGAAGCGCTTCGCCCATCAGGCGGCGATTGTTTTCATTATCGCGCAGAAGCTCCGCAAACGTCTGCCGCACCGCTTCCAGCGGCTTATCCGCCAGGCGCTCGGTCATCATTCTGGAAATCGAATACAGATCATCGCTGTCCAGACCATCCGGAACGCGAATCACCGCATCCTTTACGATGCCCAGATTCGTTACGATAATCATCAATGCCAGATTTTGCTGCACCGGCACCAGCTGAATGTGTTTGATCCGGAGCGTGCCCAGCTTCGGCGCGACGATGACCGACGTATACTGCGTCGCATCCGTCAGCACCTGCGCGGCGCTTCGAATCACGCCGTCCACCTGTGCGGATCGCATCTGCATGTAATCGTGCATCCGATCGCGTTCATCGTTGGTCAGGCTGCCCGCCTTCATCAGATGATCCACATACAGCCTGTAGGCTTTATTGGAAGGAACGCGTCCCGCCGATGTGTGCGGCTGATCCAGATAACCCAACTCTTCCAGATCCGACATTTCATTTCGGATCGTCGCCGGTGAATAGCCCACGCCGGATTTGCGCGAAATCGTTCTGGATCCAACCGGCATCGCCGTGGTGATGTAATCATCGATGATCGCCTGCAGAATCAGAAACTTTCGATCGTCCAGCTGCATTGCGCCCGCCTCCTTCCTCAATCTGTTAGCACTCAACGGAGCCGAGTGCTAACTTCTGGGTATATTGTAGTTCGGAGCCGGTTTTTTGTCAATAGGTCGGCACAAAAATAATTGTTAATTCTTTGTGCAATCGCGTTTCTTCCTATATATATTGCGCGGAAACCGAAAAAACAAACCCGGCGCGCCGCGTTTGCGAATCCTTTGTAAAAACATGCGGAACCGCTTGCAAGCGGCGGGAATTTATGCTATAATCCCTGTTGTGTGATTAATCGGATGCCAGCCACGCCGGAGGGTTGACAGTCCGGTTAGAGTGAGGTGAAAATCCATGAAAGAAAACATCCATCCGAATTACGGCAAGGCAATCGTTCGCTGCGTTTGCGGCGAAACCTTTGAAACGGGCTCCGTGAAGAAGGAACTGCGCGTAGATATCTGCTCTAAGTGCCATCCTTTCTACACCGGCAAGCAGAAGCTGGTTGATACCGGCGGACGCGTGGACCGCTTCAAGAAGCGCTACGGCATGTAGTCAGATTCAAAGCACCGGTAAGGCATGTCCGAACCGGTGCTTTGCCTGTCTTTGGCTCGCGGCGCAAAACAGGCAGACCGATGATCAACGGGCTGCTTTTTTTATCGCCGCGCGATGCACCTATAAATCAGCAATTACGCGCAAGGAGGCAATCCATGGGCAAGCTGCGCAGTATCGGCGGAACCCCCGTTGCGGAGGGCGTCCGTCTGGAATCGGGCACGGCCACCGTCTTTGCGGTGCGCAATGAAAAAAAGGATATCACCGTTCGCATCCGTCGGGAGCCGCGCGCGCTTCTGCGCGCCGGAATGAAAATTCCGCTGGTGCGCGGCGTTGTGCGCCTGTTCCGCGATCTGGTTCGCTTCTTTGATGGAATCAGCGAATCCGCCGAGCTGGAACCCCAACAGATCGTGCGCGGAAACGCGGCGGAACGATGGATTGCGCGCGTGCTGCGCGTGCGCCCGCAGACCATCGCGGCGTGGATTTCCGCCATACTGGTGCCGGTTATCGCCGCAATCTGCCTGTGGGCGGCGCCGCGGGGCGCGGAACTGTTTCTGCGCCAGTATTTTGATATGACGCGCGCCGCCGTGAACGCGGTAGTCGCCGTCGTTCGCATCCTGTGCGCGCTTTCGTTCGTCGGCCTTACGGCGCGGCTGCGCGTGGTAAACCGGCTGAATATGTATCGCGGCGCGATCAATCAGGTATTGAACTGTTATGAAGCCCGCGAGGAAATCAGCGTGGAAAACGCCGCCCAATACCCGATCATCGGCCGAAGAAGCGAATGCGCCTATCTATCGATCGTACTGATTCTATCGATGGCGCTGTTTCCGCTGCTGCACCCCGCCGGAATTCTGATGGGCGCGCTGCAGCGCATCGCCATCGTGCTGGGCGTAGCGGCAATTGCAAACGAACCGATTCACGCCATGGAATGCGCGGAAATGACGCTGCCGGTGCGCATCATCCGCGCGCCCTATAATCTTTTGCAGTACATGACGTGTGCGAAGGCGCATCCGCAGATGCTGGAAGTGGCGGTCTGCGCGTTCAACGCGGTACTTGGCAAAATTACGGAGGAGAGCGAAAATGACCATCGCTGATTGGCTGCGCGCGGCGCAGGAACGCCTGGAACACACGCATTGCCCCGATCCCGCCATCGATGCGCGCTGGATCGCGGAGGATGTGCTGCACATGAACCGATCCGAGCTGCATTTTGAAGCGCTGAACGCTTTAAGCAGGGAACAGCTGGATGTATTAAACGCCGATCTGGAGCGCCGCGCGCAGGGCGAACCGGTGCAGTACATCCTAAACCGCGCCGATTTCATGGGGCTGAAGTTCTACGTGGACGAGCGCGTACTGATCCCGCGGCAGGATACGGAATCGCTGGTGGAAGCGGTGATCATCGATCTGCAATCGCGGAAAAAGCCGCGGATGCTGGATCTGTGCTGCGGTAGCGGCGCGATCGGGCTTTCGGTAAAATCGCTGCTTTCCCACGTGGACGTTACGCTTTCCGATATCAGCACCGGCGCGCTGGAGGTCGCGCGGAAGAACGCGCATGCGCTGGGCGCGGATGTCGCCGTTCGCCACGGCGATCTGTTCAACGCGGTCGGTCGGGATCAATTCGATCTGATCGCGTCCAACCCGCCCTACATTCCTTCGGGCGAACTGGCGGGACTGCAGCGCGAAGTACAATATGAACCCGCCATCGCGCTGGACGGCGGCAGCGATGGATTGAACATCTATCGAAGGATCGCTTCCGAAGCCGGCGCGCATTTGAAGTCCGGCGGCAGCATCTATCTTGAGGTGGGCGCGGGCGAGGCGCACGATGTGCTTTCGCTCATGACCGCGCACATCGAAGCCGAAGCCAGCGGCATATTGAAGGATCTGACAGGCGTCGAACGAATTGTATGGATAAGGAGCAAATAAATGCCGGATCTGACTTATAACGAACAGGATCGCCTTGCGCGCCAGCTGGAAACCATCGAAGGGCGATTTGAGGAGCTTTCCATTCGCATTACGCTGCCGGAAGTGATATCCGACAGCGCGCTGTTTACGAAGCTGATGCGCGAACACGCCGATCTGGAACCGCTGAACGATGTCGCCGTGCGCTTCCGCCGCCTGCGCGAGGAAATCGCCGCGGCGCAGGAGCTGCTGGATGATCCGGATATGCGTGAAATGGCGAAGGAAGAACTGGAAGAGCTGCATCCGCGCATGGAGGAAATGGCGCAGGAAGCGCGCATCGCGCTGCTGCCCAAGGATCCGGACGATTACAAAAACGCCGTGCTGGAGGTGCGCGCGGGCGCGGGCGGCGATGAAGCCGGTCTGTTCGGCGCGGAGCTTCTGCGTATGTACATGCATTACGCCGATGCGCACGGCTGGAAGGTGGAGCTGATTCAGGATGGTTCCACCGATCTGGGTGGGCTGAAGGAAAGCGTGGCGCTGATTTCCGGCAAGAACGTATTCAAGCGGCTGAAGTACGAATCCGGCGTACACCGCGTGCAGCGCGTGCCGGTCACCGAATCCTCCGGACGCATTCATACCTCCACGGCGACCGTGGCGGTACTGCCGGAGGCGCAGGATGTGGAAATCGAAATCAACATGAACGATCTGCGCATCGATACCTACCGCGCGTCCGGCGCGGGCGGACAGCACGTAAACCGCACGGATTCCGCCGTTCGCATCACGCACATTCCCACGGGGCTGGTCGTTACCAGTCAGGATCAGCGCAGCCAGATTCAGAACCGCGAACAGGCGATGCGCGTATTGAAAACCCGCCTGTACGATATGAAGCGCCAGCAGCAGCAGAGCCAGTATTCCAGCCAGCGCAAGGGGCAAATCGGCACGGGCGATCGAAGCGAGCGCATTCGCACCTACAATTTCCCGCAGGGGCGCGTGACGGATCATCGCATCGGGCTGACGCTGTACAAGATCAACGAAATCATCAACGGCGATCTGGATGAAATCATCGATGCGCTGACGCTGGCGGAACAGACCGCCCAGCTGGAAGCGCAGGATTAAACAAAAGGAAGTAATCGCTTGAAAACCCGCGTATTGAAACCCAATGAGGAAGCGCTGCGCGAAGCGGCAGCGCTGATTCGCGAAGGCCGTCTGGTGGGCTTTCCCACGGAAACCGTGTACGGGCTGGGCGCAAACGCCCTAAACGCCGATGCGGTTCGGGATATCTTCATCGCCAAGGGCCGCCCCGGCGATAATCCGCTGATCGCGCACATCTCGCATCAGGAAGATCTCCGCCCGCTGATTACAGACGCGCCTTCACAAAACGCACAGCTTCTGATGGACGCCTTCTGGCCGGGGCCGATCACGCTGATCTTTCCCAGGAGCGAAATCGTGCCCCTGCGCACGACGGGCGGGCTGGACACGGTGGCGGTACGTATGCCCTCCCACCCCATCGCCCGCGCGCTGATTGAGTATTCCGGCGTGCCGATCGCCGCGCCGAGCGGAAACCGTTCCGGCAGACCCAGCCCTACTACGGCGGCGCACATGCTGGAGGATATGGACGGGCGAATCGATATGATTCTGGATGGCGGCGCGTGCGAGGTCGGCGTGGAATCGACTGTAGTGGATATGTCCGGCGATGTGCCGCGCATTCTGCGCCCCGGCGGCATTACGAAGGAAATGATCGCCGCCGTATGCGGCGCGTGCGATGTGGATGGTTCCGTGATGCGCCCGCTGAAGCCCGGCGAAACCGCGAAATCCCCCGGCATGAAATACCGCCATTACGCCCCCGCAGGACAATTGACGATCTTCCATGGCGATCCGGATCGCGTGATCCACGCCATCTGCCAGACCTATGATCAGGCGAAAATCGACGGCCACCGACCGCTGATTCTGGCGCTCGACCGCAGTCTGTCCGCCTATGGCGACCGCAGATGCGAATCGCTGGGCGCGGATGCGCAGGCGATGGCGCGCGTCGTATTTTCCGTTCTGCGCGATGCGGATACGCTGGGCGCGGATGTGATCCTCTCCGAAGCGGTAGAGGCCGAGGGCATCGGGCTCGCCGTGATGAACCGGCTGGGCCGCGCCGCGGCGTTTCATATTGAGGAAGTATAAGCAATATCGGAGCCGATGCAATTCACATCTGCTCCGATGTTTTATTTGGATAAACGGTGATCCAATAGGAACCCCCGTTCCTTGACTCCACCTGATGGGGGAGCTGGCATCGCGGAGCGATGACTGAGGGAGAGAAACTCCTGCCGCAGAACCTGCATGAATTCGATATGTGCGTTATCTCTCCTTCCGTCAGCGCGACAAGCCGCGCTGACACCTTCCTCGTCAGAGGAAGGCAAGGGGTACGACTTTACCCCTTCTAACGAACAACGCACCGAAAACCTGCAAAGCAGGTTTTCGGTGCGTACCATTTATGGAGGTTGGAGTTACATTCAATCTCCACAGCGATCAACCTTTATTCAGATTTCGCCTTCCGGATTCTCCGCATTTTCCGTTGCTTCGGCGTTTTCGATCGCTTCCTCCGGAATTTCCTCGTCCAGTTCCTCCGGTTCGGCCTCGGCGCGCGCGACGCAAATCACCTTCGTATCCTCGTCCACGCGCATCAGGCGCACGCCCTGCGTGGCTCTGCCCTGCACGGAAATCGCGCTCACGGGGGTGCGGATCACGGTGCCGTCGGTGGTGATGATCAGCAGATCCTCCTGATCGTGTACCAGCAGCTGCGCCGCCAGCGGGCCGGTTTTTTCGGTAAGGTTCATCGCCTTCACGCCCTTGCCGCCGCGCCCCTGCAAACGGTATTCATCGATATCGGTGCGCTTTCCATAGCCATTTTCGGTGATGGAAAGCACCTGCGCGCCTTCCTCGACCAGCGCCACATCGATCACATCATCGCCGTCATCCAGATCAATGGATTTTACGCCCATGGAGCTTCTGCCGATGGGACGCATATCCTCCTCCGCGAAGCGAATCGCCATGCCCTGCCGCGTTCCTACCAGAATATCGCCGCCGCCCGTGGTCAGGCGAACGCCGATCAGTTCATCGTCCTCGCGCAGTACGATGGCAATCAGGCCGCTCTTGCGCAGGTTCGTAAACTCGGAAAGCTCGGTGCGCTTGATCGTGCCCTTGCGGGTCGCCATCACCAGATAATGTCCGGCGACCTTTTCCGCGGGCACGGGCAGCATGGTCGTCACCTTTTCACCGGGAGACAACTGCAGCAGATTGACGATCGCCGTGCCGCGCGCCGTGCGTCCGGCTTCGGGGATTTCATAGCAGTTCAGCTGGTATACGCGGCCCATGTTCGTGAAGAACATGATCGGATCGTGCGTGGAGGTTACGTACATCTGCTCCACGAAGTCCTCCTCGCGCGTGGCGGTCGCCATCACGCCCTTGCCGCCCCTGCGCTGCGCGCGGTAGGTGGTCTTGGGCAGGCGCTTTACATAGCCGTAGTGGGTCATGGTGACCACCATGTCCTCTTCCTCGATCAGATCCAGCATATCAATCTCGCCATCCAGCGCGGAAATCTCCGTGCGGCGCGGGTCGGCATACTTGTTACGAATCTCGGTAATTTCATCGCGGATCACGCCCAGCAGCAGCTTTTCATCCGCCAGCACGGCCTTGAACCATTCGATCTGCTTCTGCAGATCGGCATATTCGGCTTCGATCTTGTCGCGTTCCAAACCGGTAAGGCGCTGCAGACGCATATCCAGTATCGCCTGCGCCTGCCGATCGGAAAGGCCGAATCGTTCGATCAGGCTTGCCTTCGCCTCCGGCGGGGTTTTCGATGAACGGATCAGATGCACCACTTCATCGATGTTATCCAGCGCGATCATCAAGCCTTCCAGAATGTGGCTGCGCGCCTCCGCCTTGTTCAGATCATACTGCGTGCGGCGGCGGATTACATCCTCCTGATGTTCGATGTAATGATGAATGATCTGGCGCAGGGACAAAATCTTCGGTTCGCCGTCCACCAGCGCCAGCATGATCGCGCCGAAGGTATCCTGCATCTGCGTATGCTTGTACAGGTAATTCAGCACGATATTGGCATTCACATCGCGCTTCAATTCGATCACGATGCGCATACCGCTGCGGTCGGATTCATCGCGGATATCGGAAATGCCCTCAACCGTCTTATCGTGCACCATATCGGCGATCTTTTCAATCAGGCGCGCCTTATTCACCATATACGGAATTTCCGTAACCACGATGCGCTGGCGGTTTCCGCCCATTTCTTCAATTTCGCTCTTTGCGCGCACGATGATGCGGCCGCGGCCCTCATGATACGCATCGTAAATGCCGCGCTTGCCCAGAATCACCGCGCCGGTGGGGAAATCCGGCCCCTTGACGAACTGCATCAGATCATCCACCGTCGCATCCGGATGATCGATCATATATACCACCGCGTCGATCACTTCGCCCAGATTGTGCGGCGGGATGTTCGTCGCCATACCGACCGCGATGCCGCTGGAGCCGTTCACCAGCAGGTTCGGGAACCGGCTGGGCAGTACGGCGGGCTGCATCAGCGTTTCATCAAAGTTCGGATAGAAATCAACGGTTTCCTTTTCCAGATCGCGCACCATTTCCATCGAAATCTTGGACATGCGCGCCTCGGTATAACGCATCGCCGCCGCGCCATCGCCGTCTACGGATCCGAAGTTGCCCTGTCCGTCCACCAGCATGCAGCGCATGTTGAAATCCTGCGCAAGGCGCACCAGCGCATCATATACGCTGCTGTCGCCGTGGGGATGATATTTACCCAGCACATCGCCCACGATGCGCGCGCACTTTCTGTGCGGCTTATCGGGGGTATTGCCCAGTTCGGACATGGAATAAAGTATGCGGCGATGCACCGGCTTTAAGCCGTCGCGCACATCGGGCAGCGCGCGGGTGACGATGACCGCCATCGCATAGGAAATAAACGATTTTTTCAGTTCGTCCTCGACGTCCAGCGGAAGCAGGGTACCGATATTCTTTTCATCTGCCATTTTCTTCCCCAACCTCCCTTAAATATCCAGATCCGCAACCAGCTTTGCGTTCTGTTCGATAAATTCGCGGCGCGGCTCCACCTGATCGCCCATCAACAGGGTAAACAGTTCGTCCGCCGCGATCGCATCCTTCAGCTCCACGCGGTACATGATGCGCGTTTCGGGGTTCATCGTGGTGTCCCACAGCTGCTGCGCGCTCATTTCGCCCAGACCTTTGTAGCGCTGCACATCGGGCTTGGCATCGCGCCCCAGCTCGTCCAGCACCTTTTGCAGCTGCGCATCGGAATACACATACTGCGAATTTTTGCCCTTCGTGACCTTATAGAGCGGCGGCTGCGCGATGTACACATAGCCGTTTTCGATCAGCTTGGGCATGAAGCGATAGAAGAACGTAAGCATCAGAATGCGAATATGGCTTCCGTCCACATCCGCATCGGTCATGCATACGATGCGATGATAGCGCAGTTTGGATTCATCAAATTCATTGCCGAAGCCGCCGCCGAACGCGGTGATCATCGCCTTGATTTCCGCATTGCCCAGCGCCTTATCCATGCGCGTCTTTTCCACGTTCAGAATCTTGCCGCGCAGGGGCAGAATCGCCTGGAAATGGCGGTCGCGGCCGGATTTGGCGCTGCCGCCTGCGGAATCGCCCTCCACCAGGAAGATTTCGCACTTGCTGGGGTCGCGCTCGGAGCAATCCGCCAGCTTGCCCGGAAGCGATCCGGATTCCAGCGCCGTCTTGCGGCGGGTCAGATCGCGCGCTTTGCGCGCCGCTTCGCGCGCACGCGCCGCATCCAGACATTTTCCGATCACCGCGCGCCCTGCGGCGGGATTTTCTTCAAAATAGGTCGCCAGCTTTTCGGAAACCAGCCCATCCACCAGCGGACGCACCTCGGAATTGCCCAGCTTGGTCTTGGTCTGCCCTTCGAACTGCGGCTCCACCAGCTTTACCGATACGATCGCCGCCAGACCTTCGCGCACATCATCGCCGGTCAGATTCTGATCGTTTGCCTTGATCGCGCCGATCTTGCGCCCGTAATCGTTCACCACGCGGGTCAGCGCGTTGCGGAAGCCCGCCAGATGCGTGCCGCCTTCGGGCGTATGGATGTTGTTGGCGAAGGTGAACACGCTTTCGTTGAAGCTGTCGTTCCATTGCAGCGCAACCTCCACGGTGGTGCCGTTCTTCACGCCCTCGATGTAGATGGGCTTTTCAAACAGCGGCGTTTTGTGCTTATTCAGATATTCCACAAAGGAGATAATGCCGCCCTCGTAATGATAGCTCTGGCTGATTTCCGGCTCTGCGCGCAAATCGGTCAGCGTAATGCGGATGCCCTTGTTCAGAAACGCCATTTCGCGGAAGCGGGTTTTCAGCGTTTCAAATTCGAAATGGCCGGTTTCGAAAATGCCGGGTTCGGGCGTTTCGCCGGTCTTTACATCGGGCTTGAAGCGAATCGTGGTGCCCGTGCGGTCGCCCGCATCGCCCACAACCTTGAGGTCATAGAGCACCTTGCCGCGCTCGTATTCCTGCTGGTAAATCTTGCCATCCTGATATACCTTCACCATCAAATGGCTGGACAGCGCGTTTACCACCGATGCGCCCACGCCGTGCAGACCGCCGGATACCTTGTATCCCCCGCCGCCGAATTTGCCGCCCGCGTGCAGCACAGTCAGGCATACCTCCACCGCGGGGCGGCCCATCTTCGGATGGATGCCCACGGGGAAGCCGCGACCGTTATCGCATACGGTTACGGAGCCGTCCTTTTCAAGCGTGACTTCAATGTGATCGCAGAAGCCCGCCAGCGCTTCATCGATGGCGTTATCTACGATTTCGTACACCAGATGATGCAGGCCGCGCTCATCCGTGGAACCGATATACATGCCGGGACGGCGGCGAACCGCCTCCAGCCCTTCCAGAACCTGTATCTGACTTTCATCATAATGATTTTCGTTATGCATGAAAAAAACCTCTCAAAAGCGCCCTGCAACGCACGCGCGATCATATTTTTCCTACTATAATATTATACCACGGATTTGCACTTTTTTTCATCGTGAATTATAGTACTTTTGGTTATGTTTTCAACACGCCAGAGCCGCCGCTCCCCCCGCATTTTTTACCACCCGATTCCTTGACTTTTCACCGCCTTCGTGGCATAATAAATAGCGTGATGTGTCCCCGTAGCTCAGCTGGATAGAGCGTTCGCCTCCTAAGCGAAAGGCCGCGCGTTCGAATCGCGCCGGGGACGCCAGCAGCGCCGAAGGTCATGCATGGATGCCTTCGGCGCTGATTATTTTTTTCGTTATTTCGTTTTGCTCGATTCAACTTTTATTTCATATCCGTATTCATGCAGTGCAAAGCCGTCGGGAAACGTTTCTTCATAAACGCCGTCCGCCTTTGCAAAGCCGTTTCTGCGATAGAGCCGGATCGCCGGCTTATTGATATCCACTACGAAGAGCCTTAGATATTCCGCGCCCGCCGCCTTCGTTATTTCTTTGGCACTGGCGAGCATGAAGCTGCCGATTCCTTGTTTGGAATATGCGGTATCCACGCCCAGCCGATCGATGTACAATGCTTTGGCGCGATTATCCATCCATTGAACGGTACTTTCACCCGAATTGGTTTCAGACAGAGCGAACGCCGATACGATTCTGTCCCCGTCCAGCAGTACATACAGCCGGTTCATTTTGATATCTTCTTCAAGGAATTCGCAGGGATAGATTTCATCCCAGATTCGAATGCCCTGCGCGTTCATATCCTGAACGATTTGCCGATACATGATCTTCAGCTGGACTAAATCCCGCATACCTGCCGGTCGAAAATCCATTTTTGCATTTACCTCGTTTCTGTCTGCACACTTCCGCGCGCTTTCTCCAGCGATCGAATGCTGCGGGATCGATAGATGCACGGCGCGAGGACGCACATGCATATGCCGCCGAATATAATCAGCAGCGCAGCGCCCCTGCCCGCGCCCGTTCCGATCAAACGACCGATATTCCCGTAGAAAACGCCGCCCTCCCGAAGCGCGGGGGCAAACACATAATCCGCCAGATAGCCCACGATGGCATTTGCCGCCACATAGCCCAGCTGCGAAATCAGCCCGATCATGCCCCACGCACGCCCCTGCGCCTCATTCGGAATGTTCTGGCGCACCAGAATATCCAGACAGGTATTGGCAAACGGCAGGCACATGAAAAACAGAAAGCCGGATGCGGTAATCAGCAGGGTGCCCACGTCGATCCAAAGGATCAGTTCGATGCCCGAATGCTTTATCAGAAGTCCCGCCAGAAACGGCGAAATCAGGAATTTTGCCGATCCCGCCATCTGCGCAAGGCCGCTCGCCTTCGCATGCTGCGCCTTCGGAATCAGATCCGTGATGGTGGCGCGATAGGCGGGTTCCAGCAGCGAAGCGAATATCGAACTGACCGTAACGCCCACGCAGATGTTCGCAAGATCCGCCCTGCCGCGCATCATGCAAAGCAGGATGTACAAAAGCCCCAGTGCTGATAAGCCGTCGCCCAGAATCATCAGCTTGCGCCGATCGTAGCGATCCGCCAGCACGCCCGCCAGCGGCCCCAGCAGCACGGTTGGCAAAAGCGCCAGCAGGGATACCAGCGCGGTCGCCGTCGCCATGTCCGTCTGCCGGTAGACGCATACGCCCAGCCCGAAGGCGCTCAACCCACTTCCAATGGTGGAAAGAAGTTCTCCGACCCAGATAATCAGAAATCTTTTCATAATCTACTTCGCCCTTCTCCGCCCGCGCCGTCAAATATCGATCTCGATTTCCGCGCGCCCGACGAAATCCACATCCAGCAGGGTATAGCCGCATAAATCCGTAACGTTCGGATTCATGCCCAGCCCCAGTTCGCAGACGATGCGGTTTTCCCGCGGCATTTGCGCAAACCGATTTGCAATTGCATCGCAGCTGCTGCCGCACACCTCGCCGTTTTCGATTTGCAGCGTCACATTCGTATACTTTACATCGTCCAGATAGAAGGTTTCGAAGAACACGCTGCCGTTGGTTTTCGTTTCGACGGGCGCGATATAGATTTCGCCACAGGGAAGATCGCCCTCGCCCGCGTCGATCAGCCATGCGCGCCCCGTGAGATCCATGTGCAGATCGCACGCGCCGCCCGTGTGAATCACCACGCGGCCGGCTCCGGAAAACCGCTCCATTTCGCGCGAACAGGCGGCATGAACGGCTTCGTAATCAACATCATACGCGCGATCCATGCGCCGGATATAGTCCTGCGAATCGAGGCCGGATTCCTCCGCGTTGGCCTTCGTCGGGATGCGAATCTGCGCAAAACGCCTGCACGCCGCCAGCCGGTTGAAAAGCTGCGCCATGTACCGGCGATACAATTCCATCTGTTTTTCTTCGATTGCACAGCCGAGTAGGATCGGCTGATAGGCGAACACATCCAATACCGCATCGAATCTGGAAAACAGTTCAAAGTACCGTTCATCGAAGCAGCTTTCCTGGGCGGCGCTGAAAATATCCCGGTTGATTGATCGCGCCTGCTGCAAAAGCACCGGCGAAGCGCCCAGCGCGGCGACCGCAGCGACAAAGCGGTTCGCGATATCCTTGTCCGCATCCTCGCCCCAGAAGTGTACCAGTATCATTTCTCCGGCGGAAACGCCGCTCGCCTTTACGATTTTGGCGATCGTTTCGTCATTCACTTGATATCCCCGCTCTCCTTTTTCTTTTTCCGTTTGGGCACCGGCGTTACGCGCACCAGAATTTCGATCACCGCGCGCGTCAGTTCGCGATTTTCAATATCCAGCTGATAATGCACCTTCGCGCCCTCGTAAGGCACGCCGTCCGGTGCGTCCCGCATGATCTCGGCAAGCTCCGGCACTTTTTTCACCATCGGGCAATTGTCGCAAACGATCAACACCGGCTTTTCCTGAACGTAGACCATATATTCGCCGAACATTTTTTTGCAGGTCACATCGTCAATGCCGTCCAACTGTTCCAGTACGAACCGAATGTATTCCTTTGTAGTTGCCATATTCTTTTCTCCTGTATCTTCGTTTATTCCCGTATCGTTTTTGCAAAAAGCACCGTCTGCGCTTTCATCGAAATCTTTTGAACCGCCCAGCCATATTCGGTCAATTCCCGCTTGCACCTCAAAAAGGAATGATCGATCGGCACGCCCGCGATCCGATGAATTTCATCAAAGGTCAGCGTCATCTGCGCATCGCCGCTTTCGCCTATGTAACGCCAGAGCGCATCATATTTGCACTTCGCGCCCGTATCCCTCGGCATGATGCGTTCACCCCTTCCTATTGATTGCGCCCGCGATGCAGCCAAGCGCGCCCGCGCCCAACAGCGCCGCATAGCGCCATTTACGCATCAGGGCAAAAATGCCGCTCGCCAGCAGCATCAAAACGCCCGCCGCAGCCAGCAGCCAAACCGCCGAATCCAGAAACGGCTTGAGTTCCGATAATTCATCCTTCATTCGTCCGCCTTCTCTCCCCTGGAATTCGCCGGATGCACCCGCCCGTCCGCCAGCGCGGAAATCAGGCTGATCTGCCGCGTTTTGCTGCCCTCGCACACCGGAATTTCCATGTACTTCAGGGCAATATTGCTGATTTCCGACAGAAAATCGCGGAACACATCATCCGTCAGGGTCAGCGTGCAGGTGCTCATCATCAGCATATCGCGCCGCGGATCCACATCTTCACCGGAAAAATAATGGGCAAACGATGCGCAGATGCTGAGCAGCGCCATCTGAACCGGCGCGCCGTCCGCATCATCCAGCTCCAGCGCGCCCCGATTCAATTGATATATGCTTTCCACCGTTCCGCGAATTCGATTTTCACCCACCACGGTTAGTACGCCATGATCCGTCAGAATCTTCATGTGCCGGTACAGGCTCGCGCTTGGAATATCCGGCAGCGCCCTTCGAATTTCCTTCACCGTACCCGTTTCATGAATCAGAAGATATTGAAAAATCCGCTGCCGAACCGGATTCATCACGATTTACGCCATTTCCACGCGGCATCATCCCCTTTCCGATCATTCTGCAAACGTATTATATTCTCATTTTTAAGAATATCAAGTTAAAAGATGGCGTGCAATTCCTATGAACTGCACGCACTGCCAAGATCAACTTATTCTACGGTGATATTCACATCGCCGCTGGTGGTTTGGATATCGCATTCGCCGCCGCCCGCCGCGGATCGGGGCATTTGCACATCGCCGCTCGTGGTTTTCACGTTGAAAATCTTATCGGATCGCAGCGTGCCGGTAACGCTTCCGCTTACGGTTTCAATATCAATCCTTTGCGCGTCGGCATTTATGAATTGCACGCGGCCGCTGCTTGTGGAGGCGGACAGGCTTTCGGCGTTCACATTTTCGAAGGCGATGCTGCCGCTCGTAGCGGATACGTTCGCCGTTTCCACCGCGCCGTCCGCGATACGCACGCCGCCGCTGGTCGTCTGAGCATGAATTGTTTTTACATCGCCGGTCACGCTCACGCTGCCGCTGGTGGAATGCAGTTCGGCGCAATTTGCGCTGCCGAAGATCTGAATTTTGCCGCTGGCGCTCCGCGCTTCCAGCAGCTCATCCGCAGCGCCATTAAACGTTATATTGCCGCTCGCCGTCTGCAATTCCACATCGCGGAACGCGATCCCTTCGGCGATGGCGATATCGCCGCTGGCGGCCTCCGCATCGATTCTATCATACGCGCCCTCGGGCAGATACAGGCAGATCATCGGATCGTTCGCGCCCAAGGGGAACAGCCCCAACAGCCCCTTGCGTTCGCCCTCGATTTTCAGTCTGCCCGCCTGTACGGACACATTGTACACGTAATTTTCGCTCTGCCAGCATTCCACGCGGCATACGTCATCCCGCGATTTTTCCACGCGAATCGCGCCGCTGTCGCTGCCGACTTCAATTTCCGCAAACGGTTCATTGATTTCGAACGTCTTTTTCTGGGCAACGCTTTCCGCCAGCACGCGAAAATCAAAGCCGTGAATCACGCCTACGCCCGCGATCAGCACCGCGCCGATCGCCATACAAATCAAACCAATCTTAATCAACTTATTCATCTCCGCTTTTTCCCTTCATCATCCATCTGTTTTTCATGCCGCCCAGCGCGTGCAGCAGCGAAACCGTTACCCATTTGGAAAATTCAAACCATACCAGCATCGCGCCCGCACAGAATATGCCGCCGCCCAGCAGCGCCGCGCCAACGCCCGCGTTGATGCGAAAGATCGCCGCAATTCCAAATGCGATTCCCGCCAGCGCGGAAAGGGCGAACGCCAGTTCCATCGCCCAGATCACCACGATCAGCGACCACATCACTACGAACAGCGCCAGCGCCACCGAAAACAGCGCGAGTGCAAGGCTCAGCCACACCGGCGAACCCAGCACGATCAGCACAACTTCCCACGCATGCGGCCTGCGAAGCAGCCGATCCTGCCAGCGCTTTACCTCCGGCAGCGATGCATCCGATAAAATCTGCGCCGCGATCGCCGCGGGATCGCCCAGCTGCGCGACCGCCGCTTCCTCCGTCATGCCGCTTTCGATGCGATCATCCAGCATTTCGGCGTAGTATTCCGAAAATCGCTGTATATCCGCCTTTGGCAAACCGCGGATGCCCCGCCGCAGCGCGCGATCAAATTCCGTTCTGTTCATTGCCCTTTTCCTCCTGCACAATAAAATTGTATATCGATTCGATTTCTTTCCATTCCTCCAAAAAGAGGGACAGGCGCGCGATCCCCGCTTCTGTGATGTGATAATACTTGCGCAATCGCCCGCCGTGCTCCTGGCTGTACACGGTCAATAGTTCCGCCGTTTCCAGCCGCCGCAGAATCGGATACAGCGTGGATTCAGAAACCTCCACATAGGGCTGCATATCGCGGATAATCTTATAGCCGTAGGAATCTTCGTTCCGGATAGCGGCCAGCGCGCAGACCTCCAGCAAACCGCGTTTCAGCTGTGCATCCATCGCAATACCTCCCTTCGCGTAATACTATACAACGCATAGCATAATTTGTCAAGTTAACCATCCGTTAAATTGCAGATATATGAAATGGGGCAGTGAAAAACGTGCATCCGTTATTCACTGCCCCACTGTTTTCAAATGTATCGTGAGATTTTTGAGAATTATTTTATTCCTCGCCCAGGTACGCTTTGCGCACGCGGTCGTCCTCCGCCAGTTCGTGCGCGTTGCCGGACATGGTAATTCTGCCGGTTTCCAGCACGTATGCGCGATCCGCCACGGAAAGCGCCATGCGGGCGTTCTGTTCTACCAGCAAAATCGTGGTGCCCGCCGCGTTCAATTCCTTCACGATATCGAAAATCTGCTCTACCAAAATCGGCGCAAGACCCATCGAAGGTTCGTCCAGCATCATCAGCTTGGGCTTGCTCATCAGCGCGCGCCCCATCGCCAGCATCTGCTGTTCGCCGCCGGACAGCGTGCCCGCCACCTGCTTATAGCGCTCCTTCAGGCGCGGAAAGCGCTTGTACACATCCTGAATGGAGCCTTCGATTTCGCTCGCGGGGCGGGTATAGCCGCCCATTTCGAGGTTTTCTTCGACGGTCATCTGCAAAAACACGCGCCGGCCTTCAGGACAGAGCGCCATGCCGTGCGAAACGATCTTGTTGGGCGCAACGCCCACGATGCTCTTGCCTTCAAATTCGATCGCGCCGGATCTGGGCTTCAAAAGTCCGGAAACGGTATTCAGCGTGGTAGATTTGCCCGCGCCGTTCGCACCGATCAGCGTAACGACTTCGCCTTCGTTTACATCAAAGGAAATGCCCTTGATGGCGTGAATGCTGCCGTAGTAGACATGGATATCCTGAACATGCAACAGACTCATCCTTACGCCTCCTTATGCTTGCCCAGATAGGCTTCGATCACCACGGGGTTTTTCTGAATTTCCTCTGGCGTGCCCTTGGCGATCAGACGGCCGTAGTTCAGCACGGCGATGCCCTCGCAAATGCCCATAACCAGCTTCATATCATGCTCGATCAGCATCACGGCGATGCCGAACTGATCGCGAATCTTGCGAATGTTGTTCATCAGCTCCGCCGTTTCGGAAGGATTCATGCCCGCCGCCGGTTCATCCAGCAGCAAAAGCTTTGGCTTCGTCGCCAGCGCGCGCACGATTTCCAACCGGCGCTGCGCACCGTAGGGCAGACTGCCCGCCACGGTATCCGCCATATCCTGCATATCGAAGATTTCCAGCAGCTCCAGCGCGCGTTCGTGCATCTTCCGTTCGTTCTTCCAGAAGGACGGCAGGCGCAAAATGCCGCTCAGCGTGGTATACGGCATGGAATTGTGCAGACCCACCTTTACATTATCCTCCACGCTCAGCGTGGAAAACAGGCGGATATTCTGGAAGGTACGGGCGATACCGGCGCGGTTGATCTGCACCGTGGACATGCCCGTGGTCTGCTTTCCGTTGAACAGAATTGCGCCGCTGGTGGGCTGATACACCTTCGTGAGCAGGTTGAAAATCGTGGTCTTGCCAGCGCCGTTCGGCCCGATCAAACCGGCGATTTCCGTTTTGCCGATGGTCAGATTGAAATCGTCCACCGCCTTCAGTCCGCCGAATTCAATGCCCAGATGGCGACACTCCAGCACCGGCATTTCGTGCTGATCGCGCTCCGGAATCAATATGTTACTGGGCGGCGATACCATTTTGGTTCGATTCTGTGACATCACTGATCCCCTCCCTTGCCGAACTTCGCACCGATCCATTTAAACGGCTTCGAAAGCGCATTGCGAATCGTTTCGTTGTTGCCGCCGATCATCACCAGAATCAGCACGACGGCGTAGATCAGCATACGGTAATCGTTGAACGCGCGCAGCAGCTCCGGCAGAACGGTAAGC